>JAZFUZ010000101.1:0-33625 GCA_036447475.1 Lysobacterales bacterium
CTTACAGGGGTTTTGACGAAATCCAGTTCACCGGCGATAAATGCATTCCAGCGGGCTGCGTCCTCGGCGATGAATTCCACTTCTATGCGGTCCATGAAGGGCGGTAACAGGCCTTGCAGGTGTTGCAGGCCATAGCTGGACTGCCGGGCCGGGTCATAACCTTCGTTTTCCAGGCTGAAGGGTTCCTGCCTGAACCCCTTATTGCGTAACATGACTGCACTGGCGGTATTGAAGGACGCCAGGCGGTAGGGTCCCGATCCCACCGGATGTACCGCCAGTTCCTTGTCATAAAACGCCACAGCCTCAGGTGGAACAATGGCGGAGAAGCCCTGCGTCAGCGTGTGTATGAACTGGGGGTAGGGTGAGATCAGCCGGATCTGGATCGTCCGGTCGTCCAGTGCACGAAGTCCGGTGACCTCCTGCTCATAATCCGAACCATTTTCTTTCCATTCATCCAGCCCGACAATCCTTTTTTGCCACAACCAGGCTCCCTGGGCCCGTGTTTCCGGGTCAAAATGCCGTTTGATGGAATAAACAAAATCCCGGGCGTTTACCAGCCGGCCTTTGCCTGCCGGAAAAACCGGGTCGTCGATAAAGTGAACGCCCGGTTTGATCCGGATCGTGTAGGTCAATCCATCCGCCGATACCTGTGGCAGGTTTTGTGCCAGGTTTGGTTCCAGTTGGTAGGGACGGGCGAGGTATTTGTAGCGGTAGAGTGTGTCGTAGAGATTGACTGCGAGGAAATTGGCATAAATAGTCGATGCCCGTGCCGGATCCAAATTGTTGGGAGCACCGTCCATCGAATGGCGATAGACGGTGTCAGAGCCCCCCACCGATGTTGCATGCTTTCCGCCATCGCAAGCGCCAAGCGCCAGCAACGGCACCAACAGCAGCGCCCGGCAGGACAGATTTTTCATGCAGGAGATCACGGTTCATCAGCTTAGCCCAGCCCCCCTGCTGCAACAAGCTTTGAAAAGAGATCTGGCCTAGTAATCCTCCAGCAAGGCATCGTAGTCAGGCGCCGGGGGGTCTCCGTTGTAGATCAGGAATTCACGCCTTTGCAGGTAGGCATCGCGGATCAGGGTGTAGGGGTCGTGGGCGTCCTTGATGTCATCATCAAAGCGCAGCAGCTCTGCGCGCCGGGTGAACAGGTCTGCGATTATCGGCCAGTAGTTATGCTTTCGCGCGTAGTAGCTGAGCGGGTGGGCGTAGCCGTAGAAGCTGCGGCCAAGGAGATCGCGCGGGGTAAAAGGTCCGAAAATGGGCATCACCAGGTAGCGGCTGTCTTTCCATCCCCAGACCGCCACTGTCTGGCCGAAGTCCTCGTCAAAGTCAGGAATGCCTTCCTTGCTGGCGACGTCGAAAAAACCCAGCAGTCCTACCGTAGTGTTCACCAGGAAACGACCGGTTGCGGTCAGCGAGTCTGCGAACTGGCCCTGGAGGATCAGGTTGATGAAGGTAACCGGGTAGGCCAGGTTGTCAAAGAAATTCCGCACACCACGTTGCGGGGCGTCCGGCATGATGAAGTCGTAGCCCTTGGCGACCGGCCGGAAAACGGCCTTGTCGAGACCCATGTTGAATGCATGTATCTTGCGGTTATAAGACTCCCAGGGATCACGCTCCGGGTCGGTCATGGTGGTGGGCTGGCTGGCGCAGGCGCTAAGCAGTATTACCAACAAGACGGCACTGGCCCTGGGCAGTAAAGGGGACAACTTTACACGGTCAAATAGAATCATTATCTCTGCCGGAAATATCCATCAGCTTGTCGGCTTCACACAGTTTTGCCAGACGTAACAGGCTTGCCGGTGCATTGGTGATGTGCAACTGGCGCTTCAATTTGTTGGACATTGCCTGCCATTCGAGCAGCAAAGCCAGGGCTGAACTGTCGGCATGCCCGACTCCACCCAGGTCAATGTTCCGGATGGTCCCTTGGTCACTGAACCGGCTTTCCAGTTCCCGGTACAAGCCTGGCGTGGAAGCGAAATTCAATTCGCCACCGAGGTACACTGTGCCGTCGTCGCCCGTGCGAATGCTCATGTTACTCATCGAACTTTACATTTCCTGCAATGATGTCGGCGGTTACTTTGTCTATACCTTCTGCCAGCACTCTGGGTGAAATCTGGTTACGAAAAGTAATCACGTAGGAAATGCCTTCAACGGTTACGTCGAATGTCTTCCAGCCTTTGTCAGTTTTATGAAAAGCAAAGTCCACCGGGATAAAACCGCCCCGGCTCAGCTTGATTCGGGTGCGGACCCGGGTGAGTTTGTCCGTATTTTTGCCTTTCATTGGCATCACTTGCATCAGTTCATCGCTGCTGAACTCGAGCAGGCTGTCGGAATAGCGGGTGATTAATATGTTGCTCAGGGCCTTGGAGAAGGCGCTCAGCTGTTCCCCTGAGATGCCCCGGCCCGCACGGCCGAGAACCAGGCGCGCTGAATATTCCACATCGATCAACGGCAGCATGTTTTCCCTGACGACATGGGTCAAGAGTTCGGGGTGTTCGGTGAATTCGCTGCGGCGGCGGTTCAGCACTTCGAGGATTTGATTGCTGGCCTCGGTGATGATGGTGACCGGATCACGCTCATCCACGGTGTTTGCGCCTGCCTGGCTGTTGCCGAGGAGAAAGAACAAGGCGCCAACAAGTAATTTATTCACTGGTCTTCCTCCGATGATCCGGCATTGAACATGTATTTGCCGATTACCTGCTCCAGGATCAACGCCGACTGGGTAATGAATAGTTCATCGCCTTCGCCCAGCACGTCCGGCGCACCGCCCGGTTCCAGGCCGACGTACCGATCTCCCAGCACACCAGAGGTCAATATCGACGCGCCGGTGTCGGTAGGGATTTCATTGAATCGCGAGGCAATGTTCATCTTCACTACCGCTTCGAACAGGACAGGATCCAGCACGATGGATTCGACCATGCCCACCGTCACGCCACTGATCTTGACCGGCGCTTTTACCTTGAGGTCAGCGACGTTGGTGAAACGGGCGCTGATCGTGTAGGTGTCTTTGCCAATTTCCTGCCCATAGTCGGTTGCTCGCATTGCGAGCCAGACCAGGGCGGCGATTCCGAGCAGCAGGAAAATGCCGGCTGCGAGTTCCACCTTGTAGTTAGGGCGCATAGGGTTACCTCAGGTAAAAAACGATGTCATGAGAAAGTCGACAACAAGGATGAGCACCGAACTCAACACCACCGTGTTGGTGGTTGCCGTGCCCACGCCGGCGCCGGTTGGCTTGGCCGTATAACCAAAGAATACAGCGATCAGGCTGATCAGGCCACCGAACACCACGCTTTTCCACATGCCACCGACAAAATCCTTGTAGAAATAAACGCCATTTTGCAGCTTGCTCCAGAAAATACCGGAATCCATATCCATTACCCCGATAGAGAACACCACGCTGCCCAGGATAGCCAGGGCGTTGAACATGGCGGTAAGCAGGGGCAGCGAGATCAAGCCGGCCAGGAAACGTGGCAGGGCGATGACCTTAATCGGGTCGATGGCCATCAGTTCCATGGCTTCGATCTGGTTGGTGGCCTTCATCAGGCCGATCTCGGCGGTGACCGAAGTGCCGGCGCGGCCGGCAAACAAAAGGGCTGTAAGCACTGGCCCGAGTTCGCGGAACAGGGACTTGACCACCAGCAGGCTGACCTGGTCGGAAGCACCAAATTGCTCCAGGGCGTTGATTGCTTGCAGGGACAACACCATGCCGACAAAAAAGCCGCAGATCATGATGATGACCAGTGAACGGGCGCCGATCAAATAGGTTTGCTGCAAAACGGACCGGATTTGTGAGGCGCTGAAGCGGATGCCGGAAACCATCCTCACCAGGAACAGGAGGCACTGGCCGCTTTGTGTGACAGGCCCGGCCAGTTTGTTAGCGTAATTACTCAAAGGAGCACTAGTCCAACAAGCCCCAGGGGGCGCCGGGAGTTTGGTAGTGGAAGGGGATCGGCCCCTCCATTTTGCCGTTCATGAACTGGTATACACTCGGTTCAGTGCTTGAGTTCAGCTCTTCGGGCGGGCCTTCTCCGGCAATTTTTGCCGAGGCGATGATGTAACAGTAGTCAACCAACTGGCTCATCTGGCTCACGTTGTGCGTGACCACGATGCCGGTCAGGCCCAAGGCGTCGTTGGTTTCACGCATCAGCGTGCGGATGGTGGAAATGGCAATCGGGTCCAGCCCTGTCATGGGCTCGTCGTAAAGCATGATGCAGGGGTCGAGCACAACCGCCCGGGCAAAAGCAACCCGTCGCGCCATGCCGCCTGATAATTCATGCGGCATGAGGTCCTCGATACCGCCCAGGCCCACCGCGCTGAGCTTGCTCATCACCAGGCGGCGCAGCAGGGGTTCCGGGAGGTCTGTGTGTTCACGCAAAGGCGTCGCGATGTTTTCGAACACCGTCAGGTCCGTAAACAGTGCCCCATCCTGCAGCAGGACACCGATGTTGCGGCGGAAGCGGTGCAGTTCCCGGTCAGACATGTCCGATACCATCTGTCCATTGACTTCAATGGTTCCTTCATCCGGCTTCAGTTGCCCGGAAATCAGCCGCAGAATCGTCGTTTTGCCAACGCCGCTTGGACCCATGAAAGCGACGATGGAACCCTGCTGAATATCCATGCTGATGCCATCCAGGATCGTATTGCGGCCACGCCGGAAGACCAGGTCTCTGATCCGGATGATCGTTTTGTTGGTTATTGCTTGTTCCATCTTGTTCCAGGTACTGGTGAAGACCGATCCATTGCTCAAGCGCAATTGTATTACGAATCTGACCCGCAAAACCCCGTTAATGTTTCAGAGATGTGTAATTTGCAGACTGGCCCGCATATTGCATGAAGACGGACCAGTAAATTTTAGATTTAATCATATTCAGAAACTTATGGGCAAAAGACCTCCAAAGCAAGAAGTACATGTGGTCCTATTCGGGAGGAATTTCCGGGGCAAAAAAAGAGAGGAGGCTTACGCCTCCTCTCGATAGAAGTATCGGAACTCCGCTGATGGTGGACTGCAGATCCTCCTGGGCCTTTCCAACTGCATCCGGTTCTCAGCTCTCTGCTGCTGGCCTCCGGTCACGGGACTTCCACTCCCGCCTTTCTTTATCGACGTCTCTCGGCCTGTCGGTTCCACTGGCTCGCGCCTGTTTCACCGTCGGCTTCCTGGACTCGCGCCCTTTCCGCCTGTCGGCCCTTCCAGCTCGCGCTTTCCGGTCCGCCGGTCGTCAGTAGCCGAAGCTTCTTCCAACCTTTCGATCTTCCTGAGCCGAAGCCCTTTCGGGTTTTCCGATCTTCCTGAGCCCTGGCCGAAGCCGCAGCCCTTTCGGGTTTTCCGATCTTCCTGAGCCCTGGCCGAAGCCGAAGCCCTTTCGGGTTTTCCAATCTTCCTGAGCCGAAGCCCTTTCGGGTTTTCCGATCTTCCTGAGCCCTGGCCGAAGCCGCAGCCCTTTCCGATCTTCCTTCCTTCCTGAGCCAAAACCGAAGTTCGAGCCCTTTCCGATCTTCCTTCCTTCCTGAGCCAAAACCGAAGTTCGAGCCCTTTCCGATCTGTTGACCTTCCTGAGCCGAAGCTCGTTCCAGTCTGGTGGCCTGTTGAGGCTTTCGCCTCCTGGCGTCTATCTCGAGGGATCGCGTTCTCCCTCTCGAGTCACCCTGGTCAGTGGTACGACCGGCAATTACAGAGTCCGGTCTGGGTGACGTACTCAGTACCACCTGAGTACTTGTCCGTCTTTCCGTTGCCCTTCGCTGCCTTCCGGCGGGTCGGCCGTCCGGCTGATGGGCTTCTTCGAACGGGGGATTCAAGTTACTCCCGCTCCCGGACGTTGTCAACGGCAGAGATTTGATAGTTATGAGGTCTTTCTCAAGGCCAGTCTTAGATGAAATTTACAAGTTGCTGAATAGCCAAAGAACCTGAAAATTCCATAAATTATTTTTTTGCGATGAAGCGAAATTGTTGCTCAAAATTGAATCAGTTTTTTCGGCAGTTTTTTTATCGGTGGTACTCTGCGAACTGAAAATGGCCTACCACGTAACGTTCGATACACCCTATAACGAATCCGTGCAACGCGTGAACAAGGCGCTGAATTTCGATACTGCGCAAACTACAGACCGAGTTGGTTTTGACTGATTTTCTTGACGCAACCCTTCGGTCCGTTCAACCATGTAGTCTGAACCTGGACGAGGATTCCCCGATCATGATTGACGCACCTAAATTCGGCTTGTTGTTGCGGGCTTTAGCCCTGAGCCTGTTTGTCCTGCTATTACCGGTATTGGCGTTTGCTGCCACCGAAGGCGCCGCGGAAATGCTGGACCTGACCGGTCACTGGGCCGGAATCCTGTCGCTGCTGATATTCATCACAGCCTATTCGCTGGTCGTTGGCGAAGAAGTCATCCATCTCAGGAAATCCAAGCCGGTCATCGTTGCCGCGGGTCTGATTTGGGTGCTGGTGGCGATCGCATCCATCCAGGCTGGAGACCCCGAGCGCGCACAGTTGGCAATCGGTCACAACCTGCTGGAGTTTGTTCAACTGTTCCTGTTCCTGCTGGCGGCAATGACGTACATCAACACCATGGAAGAGCGTGGTGTGTTCGCCGTGCTGCGCGTGTGGCTGGTGACTCAGGAATTCTCCCTGCGCAAGATTTTCTGGATCACGGGTGGCCTGGCGTTCGTCATATCACCGCTGGCGGACAACCTGACCACTGCCATGCTGATGGCGACTGTGGTGGTGGCCGTGGGCGGTAGCAATACCCGTTTTATCGCCATTGCCTGCATCCATATCGTGGTGGCGGCCAATGCCGGTGGCGCCTTCAGCCCTTTCGGCGACATTACGACGCTGATGGTCTGGCAAAAAGGCATGGTCCAGTTCCAGGAGTTCTTTGTGCTGTTTCTCCCTTCCTTAGTCAACTGGCTGGTGACGAGCGTGATTCTCGGTTTTGCCGTTCCGAAGGAGCAACCCGATCCGATCACTGATCATGCGGAGCTCCGGCATGGAGCCTGGGTGGTGATGGGTCTGTTCATATTAACCATCGCGATGGCCGTTTCCATGCACAACGTGCTGCACTTGCCGCCGGTGCTTGGCATGATGACCGGCCTTGGATTCCTGCAGCTGTTCGGTTATTACCTGACGCGGCGTGATATCCGGATTGCGCAGGGAGATGAATTCAAGATGTTCGAAAGTTCAGCTTTGGGCATTGCCGCAACGCATGAGGGTAAACAACAGCCTGCCCGAAAGGTTTTCGACATTTACCATAACTTGCAGCGGGTCGAGTGGGACACACTGATGTTTTTTTACGGTGTCATCATGTGCGTCGGTGGACTGGGGGCTTTCGGTTATCTGGCGGTAAGTTCGGATTTGATGTATGCGGGCCTGGGACCGACCACGGCCAATATCATCGTCGGATTTGCCTCGGCTATTGTAGACAATATCCCGGTGATGTTCGCGGTACTTGAGATGAGCCCGGACATGTCTCATGGCCAGTGGTTGCTGGTGACGCTGACGGCGGGTGTGGGTGGATCCATGTTGTCGATCGGCTCGGCAGCCGGTGTCGCAGTCATGGGGACGGCAAGGGGCGTTTACACCTTCTTTTCCCATCTGAAATGGAGCTGGGCGATCCTGTTAGGATATATCGCCAGCATCGCTACCCATTTTGCGGTTAACGCCACATTATTCACTTGATGTGGTAAACAAGAATAACGGCGAGGCCGGGCTCCAACGCGAAATCGGGAAACTGGGCTTCAGCGCCATCGTGCTCAACGGTACCATCGGCGCGGGTATATTTGCGCTGCCGGCGGTGGCGGCCGCCAAAACCGGATTGTTCAGTCCCTGGATGTTTGTCATCTGCGGCCTGCTGATCATGACGGTGGTGCTCTCAATGGCCCGGGCTGCCAGTTTTTTCAGCGATACCGGGGGGCCGACCACCTACGTCACACATGTGTTCGGCAAATTTGCGGGCTTCCAGATTGGCTGGCTGTTTACACTCTCGCGCATCGCGGCCTTTGCGGCCAACACCAATCTGCTGGTGACTTACGCCAGTTGGTTTTGGGAACCTCTGGCTTCCGGCGTGGCCCGGGCCATCACGGTCACGGTGATCTGCCTGCTGATTGTTTACGTCAATGTGATCGGTGTGAAACGAGGTATGGCAGCCCTGTTCGTGATCACCGCGCTCAAACTGATCCCTCTGTCACTGGTCGTGTTGCTGGGCATCACGAAAATCAACCCGGACGTATTCATTGCCGCGGAACTACCGGTTTTCGAAGGCTTGGGAGAAACCATCCTGGTCCTGCTATACGCTTTTGTCGGTTTCGAAAGCTCGGTGATTCCAGCCGGCGAGGCGCGCAATCCGCGGCGTGATATTCCCTGGGCGCTGATCAAAACCACGATTTTTATCGGCGTGTTTTATTTCCTGATCCAGTTGGTCTCGATTTCTGTTGCACCGGGTATCGCGGACAGTGACACGCCGCTGACCGATGTCGCTATGATCCTGATGGGTACAGCCGGTGCGGGCCTGCTGGCTCTCGGCGCCGTGTTCTCCATAAGCGGCAACCTGTCGGCGATGATGTTGTCGGCACCCCGGTTGATCTATGCGATGGCACAGGGTCGCACCTTGCCGGCGTGGTTCGGTGATATTCATCCGCGTTACCACACACCGGCCCATTCGATAATTTTCCTCGGCCTTGTCTCCCTGCTGCTGGCGCTGAGCGGCAGTTTCATCTGGCTGGCGGCGATGAGCACCATTGTGCGTCTGCTGGTCTACGCCGGTTGCATTCTCTCGCTGCCCGGTCTGCAGAAAACCATTGAGCCGCTTGAGGAACAGTTCCACTTGCCGGGCGGTTTCATCATTCCCGCAATCGCGCTGGTGCTGAGCCTGTGGCTGACCACCCAAGCCTCGATGGAATCCTGGCTGGTGACGGGAGCGTTTGCAGTGTTGGGTGGTATTTTATATGCAGTGACGCGAAGATAGGTCCGGGGATATTGAACCGTCGCGACTTTTTTCGATCCACAAGCAACTGGCTGCTGGCAATGGCCGTCTCGAGTCCTGTTCAGATCATGGCCAAATTCAAAAACTCCGCTGACCCATTGGCGATTGCTGACAAGCCGGTCACGCTGTTCCTTTGCGGTGACGTAATGACCGGGCGCGGCATTGACCAGGTGCTGCCGCACCCGGGTGATCCGGCTATCCACGAGTCATACATGAAAAGCGCACAGGGCTATGTGAACCTGGCCGAGCGCGTCAATGGGCCGATACCCAAACCGGTCGAATTTGACTGGATCTGGGGCGATGCGCTGGAGGTGCTTCGGCGAGTGGCGCCGGATCTGCGCATCATCAACCTGGAGACCAGCATCACCGTCAGCAATGATTTCTGGCCACGCAAGGGCATCCATTACCGCATGCACCCAGGTAACACGCCCTGTATCACGGCCGCTGGCATTGACTGCTGCGCGCTGGCCAATAACCACGTGCTGGACTGGGGGTATGCCGGGCTCGAGGAGACGCTGGAATCTCTCGCCAGGGCGGGCATTCAGGCGACGGGCGCTGGCCGCAACCTCACGCAGGCACAGGCGCCAGCAGTATTTGAAACGATCGGATCGGGCAGGGTAATCGTATTTTCTGCCGGCTCGGAATCCAGCGGCGTGCCGCCGTCCTGGGCAGCCACGCACGGCCGGGCCGGGGTCCGTTTCATTGATTTATCCGAAGAGACAGCCGACAGGATTGCCGCACAGGTGCAGGCCGTGAAACAAGCCGGAGACATCGTCGTGATGTCGATCCACTGGGGCGGCAACTGGGGTTACCAGGTTACCGACACTCAGCGAAGTTTCGCTCACCGGCTCATCGATGATGCGGGTGTCGACGTGATTCATGGCCACTCCTCGCATCACCCACGGGGGATCGAGATCTACCGGAACAGGCCGATCATTTACGGCTGCGGCGATTTCGTGAATGATTACGAGGGCATCCAGGGTCACCAAGAGTTTCGCGGTGATCTGTCACTGATGTACTTCCCCACCATGGATCCGCGCAGCGGCGAACTGGCGCGTTTCGAGCTAGTCCCGATGCGGATCAGGCGCTTTCAGCTGCAACGGGCCACCACTGAAGAGGCTGCATGGCTGGTGAAAACCCTGGACAGGGAAAGTAAAAAGCTGGGAGCCCGGGTACAGTATACGGATGACAGGCATTTCCTTGTTACTCCTGCTTAGCCCGCATATTGCATTATTCGGAAATACGGTGGCTTGATGCTGCCGGAAAACCATCCCCGTCCCGCCTGTTCCGCGGAATTCCGTTTTTACGAGGAGCTGAATGACTTCCTGCCCGAAGCACAGCGCAAGGTCAGCTTCCGCCATACCTTCTGCGGCACGCCGTCGGTCAAGGACACGGTTCAGGCCATCGGGGTTCCCCACACGGCCATTGACCTGATCCTGGTGGACAGACGCTCGGTGGATTTCGCCCACCGCTTGCGCGGCGGCGAGCGGATCGCCGTCTACCCGGTTTTCGAACGCCTGGATATCAGCCCGATCATTCGGCTGCGCCCGAAACCACTGCGCGAAACGCACTTCATCCTGGATGTGCACTTGGGAAAACTCGCTCGTCACCTGCGCATGCTGGGCTTCGACGCCGCGTATGACCGGGACCGGGATGATGAGACGATCATTGACCTGTCCCTGGAGCAAAAACGGATCATTCTTACCAGGGACATCGGCCTACTGAAGCAAAGCCGTGTCACGCACGGTTACTGGCTGCGCCATCAGCAACCGCCGGAACAGTTGAAGGAGGTGCTTCTGTCATTGGATTTGTTACGCCAACTGCACCCTTTCACACGCTGCATGGACTGCAATGGAAAGATTCAGCCGGTGGCTAAAAACGAGATAAGCGCCCAGGTAGCTCCGGAAATTCTTGGGCGTTTCGAGACCTTCTGGCGGTGTCAGGATTGCCGGAAAATCTACTGGCAGGGCTCCCACTACCACCAAATGCTTGAACGAATCGGTAAAATTGAATTGGACATGATGAGTGCACGTAATGAAGAGTTGAGCTTAAAATGTGTCATGGGCAATGAGACTGGAAATGACCAGTCGCTCTGAAACTTCAGTAATCCGCGCCATGATATGAGCATAGGGCGTATCGCCCCACATCACGTATACGGAATCTCTTGGATCGGTCTGGTAAGGGGCGCTGTTGCTTACGCCCAGGGCATTTTCATCGCCGATCAGAGGGTGAGAACGACCTTCTGGTAAAGACCACCGAAGTAGAACGTGGACTGAATTTGTTCCTTCCTGATGTCCGCGGGCATGAACGCAGGCAGTTCCTCGCGCCACAGGTCCATGGCAAACGGCTCCAGCCAGTTCAGGATGGGCTTCATCACGTAGTGTATCGGGTTGGACCGGCGCGGGCCGTGGTAGTCAACGAAGATGATTCTGCCGCCCGGCCTGGTCACGCGGATGGCCTCTTCAATGGTTTTGCGGCGCACGTCTTCGGGCTGTTCATGCAGCAGGAAGAAGACGACCGTTTGGTCGAAGCTGGCGTTGGGGAATGTCAGGGAGCTGGAATCCTGATGGTGGAATGTAACATTGTCCTGCCCGTTCAGCTTCTTCTCGGCGTTACGTAGCTGGATGGGCGCGACGTCCACCAGGTCGAGACGGGATTGTATTTGCCCCAGGTGCGAGGCCATCCGGTTCGAGAAATTTCCATAAACGCAGGCCACCTGCAACACACGGCTGTGTGGCTGGAGATCCAATTCGTCCAGTGCTGCCTGTGTGAGCTTTTTCATATTGCCCCACAGGATCAGGTTGACGACCCATTCACGCTCGAAGAAATAAAAGGATTTGGGGTGGAGATAGGCCCACCAGTAGGTGTCATGCAGGTAATGAGGGATAGGTGGCGCAACTTTGACAGAGGCTTCAGGCAGGGTATTGGGTGAAGCATTCCCCATATTCTGTGCCGCGATATCAATCAACTCATCACTTAGCTCGTATTGGTAGCGCTCTGCGAGTGCCCTGGAGTCGTCACGCATAATAATTGTTTGGCGGCTCATGATTGGATGGCCTGGTAGTGGTGATTCAAATTCAGTTACCGCATGTCAAATTCAGTTAAATTAAGTACAAATAAAAAACCGTCATCACGGTGCCCACAGCGGCCACCAGGTAGACGGCGCTGGCAATCAGCTTGTCTTTCCTCACCCCAAAATCGTGAAACACGACACGCAGACGATGTGCTGCATGCCAGAGTGACAAGAAGAGTACGACGAACAGACATGCTTTGCCAAGCCAACTCGCTGCAAAAGTGTGAATTTGTTCATATCGGAGACCATCCGGGATATACCCCAGGGCGACCAGCAGGAACAGGGCGATCAGGGCGGGAAATATGAATGACGACAGGGTTCCTCCGGCTGCGAACAGCCCCCACACAACTGCTTTGTTTGCAATAGTCATAACGGGTGCTCCTTCAAGAGCTCACTCCTGCCAGCCAGAAAATAAAGGCGCTGAGTACGGCCCAGGCGACATAATGAGCAATCACGATGATGCCGCCGGGTAATTTCTTCTCTCCCAGCTGAACCGGCATGGCTTTAGGCGCCAGTTTGAACCAAGCGAAGGTCTGGTACCACAGGAAGTAGAGCAGGGCGATGGCATGGAATGAGATCATCGCCGGGTTTTGCTGCGAGGCGAGAAAGTCATTCCATTGAACCGGGCTTGCCGCAAGCGCTGCCAGGGCGAAAATCGTGAGAAAGGAATAAAAGCCCACCAGCAGGCAGGTCATTTCACGCAGCATATAGATTTTGTAACGCCCGTTGCGCATGTACCAGGTGGTTTTCGAGTAGGGCCTGATATAGGGTCGGCGACTCATGCATCACCTCCCGGAAAGCCCAGTTTGCGCTTCCACCATTCCATCGTTCCGTCGATCTTCATTTGCTGGATGGCGGCGGCCGGATCGACGTCCTTGGGGCAGACTTCCGAACAGGCGCCAACGAATGAGCAATCCCATACGCCGTCATGATCGGCCAGGATGTCCAGCCGCTGAGATTTGCCCTGGTCGCGTGAGTCAAGGTTGTAACGATGCGCCAATGCCAGCGCTGCGGGCCCGATAAAATCGCTGTTCAGCCCGTACTGGGGGCAGGCGGAATAGCAGCACATGCAGTTGATGCACATGGTGTATTGCTTGAATTTTTCCAGGGCGCCGCGGGACTGTTGATATTCCTTGTTTTCCGGCGGGTCGTCTTTGCGCATGATATAAGGCTGCACCATTTGCAGCTTCTGCATCACGTCATCCAGCACCACCACCAGGTCACGCTCGATGGGGAAGTTTTCCAGTGGCTCAATGCGCACCTTGTCCGGCAGGTCGCGGATAAAGGTTTTACAGGTCAGGCTGGGTTCGCCATTCACCATCATGCCGCAGCTGCCGCAGATCATCATGTGGCAGGACCAGCGGTAACTCAGCGTGGTGTCGATGTTTTCTTTCACATAGTTGACCGCGTCCAGTATGGCCCAGTCTTCTTCGCAGGGTACTGAGTAACTCTGAAACCAGGGTGCCTCGTCTTTCTCGGGATCGTAGCGCATGATCTCCAGTTCCATTCGGCGTGTACTCACTTCTGTTCACTCCCCGAATAATCGCGCACGCCCGGCTGCGATCGCGTAATGGTCACGTCCATCCACGCAACGCGCGGACGGCCATCGCGCTGGCGGAAACACAGTGAATGCTTGAGGAAATTGACGTCATCGCGTTCGGGATAGTCCAGACGCTGGTGCGCACCCCTGGATTCGCGGCGTTCCAGAGACCCTTGCGCAACCGTCTCGGCCACATCCAGCATGTTGTGCAGCTCGAGCGCCTGCTGGAGATCGGTATTGAATACGTTGCTCTTGTCATGTACTTCGATGGCCGCGTACCGCTCACGCAGTTCTGCGATTTTCTCGCAAGCGGCGGTGGTGCCTTCTTCATCGCGGTAAATACCGGCGCCTTCTTCCAGCGCGTTTTTCATTTCCCGCCGGATGCCGGCAATGGATTCATCTCCACCGCTTTGTTGTAACAGCTCGCGCACTCGCGTCACGATGCTTTCCGCCTGGGCTGTCAGGGCTGGATCATTGCTGCTTGCGCCGGCTTCTTTCGCGTAAGCGCAGGCCCGTTGGGCCGCCCGTTTACCAGACACCAAAAGTTCGGTCAGGGAATTGGAACCCAGACGGTTGGCGCCGTGGAGGCCGGAACAGGCTGTCTCGCCGATGGCATACAGGCCTGGCATCGGGGTTTCGCCGTTGATGTTGCAGTCGATGCCACCCATCATGTAGTGTATGACAGGGCGCACCGGGACCAGATCCGTAACGGGATCATGGCCCACGTAGGAAGAGGCCAGTTCCCGCACCAGCGGCAGCCGTTCATTGATAATTTTCTCGCCAAGGTGCCGCATATCGAGATAGACGCAGTCGCCCCATGGGGTTTCCACGGTGTTGCCTTTCTTTTGTTCATGCCAGAAGGCCTGGCTCAGCCGGTCGCGCGGCCCGAGTTCCATCGTTTTCAGCACCGTTTTGCCGAGTGGGGTTTCCGGACCCATGCCGTAATCCTGCAGATAACGATAGCCGTGCTTGTTGACCAGGATGCCGCCTTCGCCGCGGCAGCCTTCGGTTAGAAGGATTCCCGTGCCCGGTAAACCGGTCGGGTGGTACTGGACCAGCTCCATGTCTTTCAGAGGCACGCCGGCGCGATAAGCCATGGCCATGCCGTCACCGGTCTTGATCGCGCCGTTGGTGGTGAACGGAAAAACCTGGCCACCACCACCGGCGGCCATGATGACCACCGGCGAGGCGAACTGAAAAAAGCGTCCGCTGCGCATCTCCATTGCAACCACGCCGTGGCATTGACCGTTGTTATGCAACAGGTCGAGGGCAAAGTATTCGTCGTAGCGCTTGATGGAAGGGAACTGCATGGATGTCTGGAACAGGGTGTGCAGGATGTGGAAACCGCTCTTGTCGGCGGCATACCAGGTGCGCTTTTTCTTCATGCCGCCAAACGGACGTACCGCTACTGAACCATCTTCCTCGCGGCTCCAGGGACAGCCCCAGTGCTCCAGTTGAACCAGTTCACGCGAGGCCTGCTCGACAAAATACTCGACCACGTTCTGGTCGCATAACCAGTCGCCGCCGCTGACGGTATCGTCAAAATGCAGTTGCAGTGAATCGTCGGCCTCCTTGACCCCGGCCGCGCCGCCCTCGGCGGCACAGGTATGGCTGCGCATGGGGTAAACCTTGGAGATCAGCGCGATGCTCAGTTCGGGATTTTTTTCAGCGATGGCGATGGCGGCGCGGAGGCCGGCGCCGCCGGCACCAACAACGACGATATCGGCTTGAATGGTCTGCATGCTTGTTCAGTCTAATCAGTGCTGATAATTAGAACAATCTAAGTTATACCAGCGGGGAATGAATGACGTAGGTCATTTGCAGTTGAAGGCCTTGTCTCAGAACCGGTATGACCAGGAAGCTGAGACCATCCACAAATCATAATTGGCTGCGTTTTGGCCCAGCAGCAAGATCCAGTCCAGCGTGTCGGGACCCACTCCGTCGAGTCCCCAATCCCTGGTTTTGAGCTTTGCGCTTTGTGCGGACAGCCGGATGCTGGAACTGTCACCCACTGCGATGCTGCCCCAGATACCGAAAGTCTGCATCTTGCTTTGCAGGTCGGGAAGAGGGCCCGTGTCCCTGGAAACGGCGACCACTTTGATCATACTCACGGTGTTGGAATAGGTGTAGTCCGTTCCGAACTCGACGCCCTTCCATCCCTTGTCAGCCCCAATGTCTGTAAATGTCAGGGCGATATTATAGGTATCGACCTTGTCTTCGGTATCGGCGAACCAGTTTCTATCCGGATTTTCAGCGGAACGCTTGCTGGTAAGATAGCGGCTGGACTGGGAAGCGTTGTACCTCTCGTTGGTGTAGAAGCCGGTCATAGCAATGTGCTCCTGCGGGTACCAGCCGGCGTCGACAGTCCAGGACCTGATGGTGGCTTTATTCAGGCCGAAAAAGCCTGCGCCATAGTCATCCTTGAGATAGTTGCTTGCAAAGCCGAAGTTAACTCGGGCGCTGGGGAAAAAGTCTGCGCGGACGCGGTACTCGTCCCGGTCACGATCAGTCAGAAAGTATTTTCGCAACTGTGGGTGGTTAAGCCAGTCATCCTCATCAATGGAACCGGGAAGAAATGAGTTGATCAGTGGCGCGTTACCGATGTACTCAGAAACATCGCGACTGGATTTGCGGAAATCAAACTTCAGGGAAGCCATGCTCCAGCCCCGGAACGAAACACCGGCCAGCCAGGCGAGCTCGTCCGAATCTTGCACTTCCTGGTAATCGCGACTGTAATCCGTGTATTCAATACCCGCCTTGAACCGGGTGGACTTTGCCAGGCGGTAGCTTATGATTACATCCGCTTTTTGCCTGGTATAGCCGTAAGGCAGATTGATCCGTCCATCTTCGAGCTTACGCTGGTCCTGCGAATCGGCGCTGATATAGGGGTAGACTTCGCGCGGCGTTTTGTTGTCGCGGTCGTCGTAGTGATAATTCACCGCCAGTCCCAGGCGCCGGGCCAGCCGGCTGGTCAGCCTTACATTGAACATCGTCGTATTGATTTTTGCATCCAGAGATGCCCGGGGAAGCGGGGTGTGAACGACCAGCTCCGGGTTGATCGAGTAGGGCAACAGTGCGTCGTCTTGCTCCATCTGGCCATAGCTGAATGCGGCCGACAGCCGGGAGGTCGAGTTGAAGTTCACTCCACCGTATGCTTTGAACTGGAGGTAGCTGTTGTCCGGTTCCAGTGCGATGCGTCCCTGCGCATCGGGATAGGCAACACTGTCGGCCCATGAACCCAGGTGCTGGTAGGGATTCTGGAAGATCAGCGTATCTTCATCGTTGCTGAAGAAGGAAGCATAAATCCCGAAACCAAATTGTAGACGGGAGCTGCCGTAAGCGAACATGGCTTCCAGTATGTCGGTGGTTTGGTCGACAGGGGCTGGCAGGATCATTCCACGGGGGTCGGCGAAGAAGTTACCGAAAATGCTGCCAAGGGTCCGTTTGCCCTTTTTGGTCTCGTGCCTGAAGTTGATTTCGAGGTTCCAGGCAGAACTCAGTTTGCGGTCATAGGTCAGGTCCAGCCTGCGTCGTTTTGTGTCGATGCTCAGGTCAACGAGGTTTTCCTGCAAGTTCAGAAAGCCCGCGGTGGTGTTTTTGCGCGGATCGATTTCCCATCCAGCGGGTAATATCCAGACACCTGGTGCTTGCTCGCGAAAGGGTGTCAAGCCGTCATCGAAACGGTGATTGGGAATTTCACGGTAATCGATTTTGAAGCGTTGTGTGCCTTGCTGACGGTAGTCGAACACGACTCGCCGGGAGTCCAGTCCCAGCCTCCAGCCCTGGAAGCGCCAGCGGGTGGTGTCATTGCTTTTCGGGTCGGGGCGTTTTTCCAGTTTGAAATCGAACAGGGCATATGCACCCTTGCCAGTTAGCCCGCTGTACTTGCCATAACGCCAGGAACCGCCATCCAGGTACCAGGCGCCGATGGTAATCTCTTTGTGGACGGGCGGTTCTTCGGTCGCCTGTTGCTTTTTCCCCTCGTCTGCTTTTTTATCCTTATCCTGCGCCCATGCAGTGACCGGCAGGGCAAGCAGGGCAAGCACCGTGAAGCCCAGGACATAGTGATATTTGGTTTTCATCGTGTTAACCGGATGCCTCCAGGGTGATTGGATCCATGAACCTGCACGTGGCAATTGAGGCATTGTTTACCGAGCAGGCGCGGATCTGCACCATTGGGTGGTAAACCGGTGCCGCTGTAAGCGTCGCTGGCGTGAGACCTGGCAATATGGCACTGCTGGCACAGCCAGGGCGGCCTGCCGATCAGCAGGTGCTGGTAGTTCGAACCGTGAGCTGTGTGGCAGTTGGTGCAATCTTCCTGTACCGGCGCATGTTCCCACAGGAAGGGCCCGCGTTTCTCTGCATGGCAGTCATAACACTGTTCATTGAGCGTATTGCGTTTCAGATTGCTCGGTCCGGCCGAGCCGTGTGGCTGGTGGCAGTCCGTGCAGGCCAACAGGCCTGTATGTGACAGTGACGCGGTGGAACCCTGCACCGGGTGACGGGACTGGCGCAGAAACTGGGCGCGCTGTTCCTTGTGGCAGTCGTAACAAACCTCCGGCTGGGTCAGCAGGCTTAGCACCGGGTCATTTGCTGCGTGCACATCATGGCAGTCCACACAGGCGATGCCTTCGATGTCATGGGTGCTGCCAGGCCAGTGAAACCTCGAACGGTCATCGTGACAGCCAAGGCAGACTCCATTTTGCGTTTCTACCGGGGTATTTTCGTCAAATGTGATCGCAGGCGATGGGCGTGTGCCGTCCTTGCGTCGCTTGAGATGAGTTTTGCTGGGGCCGTGACAGGCTTCACAGTCGTGGTTGCCGTCAGCGAATGGCGAGTCGGGGTCGCCGCTGATCCCCATTGGGGTCAGGAAGATCTCGTGTGCGGGCAAGTCCTTGCCTTCCTTGTGACAGATCATGCACCGTTTGACACCCTTGGAGTATTCGCCGATCGTGGCGGCTACTCCATCCCCGGCTGCCGCCGCTGGCCCGGCCAGACTGAGGCAGAATACCCAAGCCAGAAAGGTGGCTGCTCCTTTCAATCGCCACATTTTCAATGGCATGGGGTAATCCGGGTGCTTTATCATGGCCCTGCTCGCTCTGTTGTCTATTCCGTGTTGGAATAATTTTTTAAATACGTTGCCTGGGAATGATACAGATATCCCACTCTTTTTTAATCCCCAGGGGGCCTAGTTATTCTTCGCACCTTGTCCGATCCATAACCTGATGGTTTGTATGTCTTGGGCGGCAACCGGCTTTCGATAGCCATGCGGCATGCTGATGGAAGGATCTGCACGGCCCTCCATCAGGACGAGTATGTTGCTGCCCTCGGCATCACCAGGAATGATCATCGGGCCAAAGTTTGTGCCTTTCATCAGTGCATCGTAGGTTTCCATACTGAAGCCGCTGGCTTCCAGGCCGCTTCCGCCCACCCGGTGGCACTCGATGCAGTGCCAGTCAAGAATTGGCCTCACATCCTGGGAAAAACTGACCGCTTCCTCACGCCCACAGCCGGTCATAAGCAAGCCCGTCAGGCACAAACTAAACAACTTTCCGGCAGTCCCATAAAATTTCTTCATGAGCTTCTCCTGAACTTGATACAAAGCTACGCTGTCACTACCATTGCGCGCATGATGCATGTCAACTAATTGAAATTATTGAAGCACAGAGCACATAAAAAGGTTAAATTCTGCATCATAATGAGCGGAATAGTCTCTTGAAGATAAGTATCGTCGGTGCCGGCATTTCAGGACTGGCCACTGCGCAAGCAATTCTGGCCAGGAAACCGGAGGCGAAAATAGTAATTTTTGAAGCGGACCAGCGTGTCGGCGGCAAGGTCTGGACTGAGATCAGCCCCGAAGGTTACCTGTGCGAGGGTGGCGTCAATGGCTTCCTCAACAAAATTCCAAGAACCCTGGAACTGTGCGATGAAGTCGGGCTGACACCACTTCCAGCCAGTGCATCCGCGGCAAAGCGCTATGTGTTCAGCCGTGGTGAATTGCACAAACTGCCGGAGAAACCATTGGAGTTCCTGGCTTCCCGTTTGTTGAGTGTGCCCGGACGGTTGCGGGTAATCTGCGAACTCTTTGCAAAAGGCACGGACAGCCCCGATGAAACGCTGGCCGAATTCGGCACCCGGCGTCTCGGCCGTGAAGCATTCGAGCGGCTGATCGACCCCATGGCCTCGGGCATATTTGCCGGTAATGCCACGAAAATGAGCGTGAAAAGCTGTTTTCCTCGCATTTGCGAGGTAGAAGCCGAGTATGGCAGCCTGATCCGTGGTCTGATCAAACTGCAGATGAAGGCACGCAAAGAAGGTAAGAAGGACACACCGGGCCCTGGTCCCGGGGGCAGGCTGACTTCGTTCAGCAATGGCATGAGCGCACTGACCGATGCCCTGGCGATGGTGCTCGGGTCCAGGATACGCGTCGCTTCGCCGGTCGCGGGTATCTCTGGTAATGGAAAGGTCTACACGCTGCACATGGCGGATGGTACGGATGAGCAGACCAACGTGCTCATCCTGGCTGTCCCCGCCTTTGCCCAGTCCAGCATACTAAAAGAGTACCAGCCGGAACTGGCCGGCTTGCTCAGTGGGATCGAGTACCCGGCGCTTTGTGTGGTGTGCCTGGGCTACCGTGAAGACCGTATTGCCCCGTACCTGGATGGCTTCGGTTTTCTGGTGCCGTCCGGGGAGCAGCGGTCCATTCTCGGCACCATTGTAGATTCCAATGTGTTTCCGGGGCGGGCGCCCGAAGGCCACGCCCTGTTTCGAACCATGGTCGGCGGCGCGCATACACCACAGCTTGCCGAGCTACCCGATGACCGGCTTCTGGACCGGGTCAGGGCGGATTTGAAAGACATCACCGGCCTTGCGGCCGAACCCGAATTCGCTAGAATTTTCCGCCATGAAAAAGCGATCCCCCAATACGTGGTAGGACATGCCGCGAGACTGGAAGCCATCGATCGGGTGCTGGAAAAACATCCTGGCCTGGTACTGACAGGAAACGCGTTCAGAGGGGTTAGCCTGAATGATTGTGTGGTCAATGCCTGGAAAACAGCGCAGTCTCTGGTACCGCGTTCGGCCAGTGGTGAGGAACGGCCGCCATGATCGGGGCCTGAAATTCAAAATTATCTAAGTTTTTCAGAGTGATAATTGATATTTTGCACCCATTCTGATCTGGATCATATTTAGGAACACGCGGCAGTTCTATATTTGGCTTTGTTGATAATGCTGAACGAGTATTGAGTATATCCAAGCGATAAATCGCTGCCGGCTGAACCAGGCTTGAGCCGGCGCGAACAATATGGAAATGAAATGACCCTGTCGAGCCGGGCACCCGGAACAACCTCCTCCCTGAATTCGCGACCTGGATGGATGCCAGCTGTCAGGGTTTTCGTCGCTATGCTCCTGGTGACTGCTTTGCAGCTTCCACTCAGCGGGACGGTGTTTTCCGAACCTTCGGACCCCAAACTGCGTAATGAAAGATGTCTTCGCTGCCACGGCAGAGAGAATTTTTCCCGGCCGGCAGCAAATGGAGAGGACCGTGATCTGCACGTCACTGCGGAAAAGTTCGAGCAGAGTGTGCACGGCAGCCGGGATTGCGTAAATTGCCACAAGGACATCATCAAGGCGCCCCACCGGAAGGGAATCGACCGCAAGGTGGGTTGCGTGCAGTGCCATCAGGAACTCTGGAAAGAAGCACAAGAGGCCGGCACTACTGATGAAACCCCCCTGCTGGGTATTGTGATCGAACAGGTCGAAAGCTACATGGGCTCCATTCATGCCCGGCCCAGCATCGAGGACCAGTCGAGGACCAATGCCACTTGCTACAACTGTCACGACGCCCATTACATTACACCGATTGACAGTCACGTCGGTTCCAATGGGCGCTTGAAAATTCCCGACATCTGTGGCCAGTGTCATTCCGATGTCCGGGATACCTACATGACCTCAGTGCATGGCATGGAAATCAGCGACGGCAACGCCAACGCAGCGGTCTGCAGCGATTGCCACACGACGCATAACATCGAAAAACCACATGAGGTTTCAGGCAGGCTGGTCATTACGGAAAACTGCGGTAACTGCCACCAGGAAAACCTGGAAACCTACACACAAACCTATCATGGCCAAGTCACCCGGCTGGGCTATGGGGAAACAGCCAAGTGTTACGACTGCCACGGCTCCCACGCGATCAAAAGGCTTGACGATGAAACATCAACGATGCACATCAACAAGCGGCTGGAAACCTGCCGGACTTGCCACGAGGACGCGACCGAAGGCTATACCACATTCCAACCACATGGTACGACTAACAACTTTGAGAAGTATCCCCAGATGTGGTTAGCATCGAAGGGCATGATCAGCCTGCTGCTGGGCACTTTCGCATTCTTCTGGCTGCACTCGGCCCTGTGGTTCTTCCGCGAGTACCAGGATCGTAAACATGGCAAAGACCGGCCCCATATCCTGACCGAAGAACTGCCGCAGGGTAAAACACATTTCAGGCGCTTCGGGTGCTGGTGGCGGCTGGCTCACCTGGTGGGTGCTTTATCAATCATGACGCTGGCCTTGACCGGGCTCACGGTTCTGTTTGCAGAAAGCTCCTGGGCGCCGGTCGTGATGAGAATGCTGGGTGGCCCGAAAACGGCCGGATTCATTCACCGGATTGGCGCAATTGGATTCATGGCGGTCTTTTTCATTCACCTGATCTACTTCGCCATCCATATCGGCCGGACCTGGACAACATTCCAGTGGTTCGGACCCAATTCCCTGATTCCCAACTGGCAGGACCTGAAGGACATCATAGCGATGGCTAACTGGTTCTTCGGCCTGGCCCCGCGCCCGGTATTCGATCACTTCACCTATTGGGAGAAATTTGACTATTGGGCACCGTTCTGGGGCATGACGATTATTGGCCTTAGCGGCGTGATGATGTGGTTCCCGGGTGTGACAGCCTCTGTGCTGCCTGGCTGGGTGTTTAACGTGGCGGCCATTGTGCATGGCGAGGAAGCCGTCCTAGCTGTGGTGTTCCTGTTCACGGTGCACTTCTTCAATAACCACTTCAGGCCGGACAAGTTCCCGCAGGACATCACCATGTTCACGGGCAAGGTGCCGCTGGAAATCTACATGCATGAGCACAGGCGTGAATATGATCGCCTGGTTGAGAACGGCGAAATCGATAAGTATCTGGTGGAAGCTCCATCGCGGCCAATGACCCGTGGATCGAAGCTACTGGGCGCTACACTGATCACCATCGGCCTGATTTTATTGACGCTGGTTCTGCTCGGATTTTTGGGGATATAACTTGTATAATCTTTACAGCCAGCGGGCTTGTCCGCTATCGAGGTCAGCTATGAAAAACATTCTGTATGGCGTCCTGGCATTCACGCTTCTTGCAGCCTGTGACAGGGAACCTGAACTCTCAGAGCCCGTGATCGATAGTGCCGCCGGCAAAGTTATTGCCGAGGCCGATTGTTCCGGCTGCCACGGAATGGATGGACGGGGCGAGACCGCCGAAATTCCCAACCTGGCGGCGCAGCCCGCTGAATACCTGGTCGAAGCCATGCACGCCTACCGCGAAGGCAGGCGGCATCACGCGGCATTGCAGGATATGACCTCCGAAATGAGCGAAGCGGACATTGCCAATATTGCCGGCTACTATGCCAGTCTGCCGCCGCTGGAATCCATTATCAGTACGCAGGGGGTACTCCAAGGCGCGACTTCCTACCGCGAAGGTGCGGCCGTTGCCGCTGTTTGCGAAGAGTGCCATGGTGAGGGCGGTAACAGCACGACAGAGGGAATTCCGAACCTCGCCGGGCAGCAACCCATTTACCTGATCGTTGCAACGCAGGAATACAAGGACGGCAGCCGCGGTCACGCGGAAAAAGAAGAGATGCTCAAGGGTCTTGAGCAGGTCGATGTGGAGAAGATGGCCATGTACTTTGCCTCACAGATTCCAGCTGCCCGCGAGGCGCCGCCATTCGGTGATCCGGTAGCCGGCGAGCCACTTTCCGCCATTTGTGGCGGTTGTCACGGAGCGCGGGGCGTCAGCCACGAACCCACGGTGCCCAGCCTGGCAAGCCAGGAACCGAACTACCTGGTCACGGCCATCAAGGCCTATCGCGACCACGCGCGTGAGCACGAGGACATGATCACAGACAAAAGTGACCAGGAAATCGAGAACATTGCAGCGTTCTACGCGGTGCAGAAGGCCGAAGCAGCGGGTGGACAACCAAACACGGTGCAAGATCTGGCGGCCATATGTGATCGCTGTCACGGCCCCTCAGTGGGTGAAAGAACCCTGGTAGTTCCTTCGTTGAACGGACAAAGCCGCGACTACCTCATCAGGGCAATGACGCAGTATCGTGGTGATGATCGCGGTAGCTCCATGATGCACAAGATGAGTTCAGGCTACAGTGATGAAATGATTGAGGCCCTTGCCACCTACTATGCCGGGCAAGCAAATTAAACGCTTCCCTGACGGTTTGACGGGCTGATTCAAGCGTCGTTGATCAAGCTGTGGCACCCGGGTCGCCCGGGTGCCTTCCACTCAAAATCCTGTTGTGCTGTTAACCGTCCAGTGTCGCGTAATACGCTGCCAGGTCGGCCATGTCCTGCTCGCTGAGTTCTTCTGTGAACATCAACATGACTTCTCCTTCATCGACACGCTCACCGGACTGGTATGCCTTGAGTATTTCGAAGTGTTTGGCCTCGTCGAGACCCGCAATCGCAGGGCTGTCTTCGTCACCTTTACCATCCGCGCCATGACAGTCAGCGCAGTCGACGGACAATTCCTGGCCCCTGGCCGGATCTCCACCAGCCTGTACAGCCCCGGCTGCCAGCAACAGAATAAACATGACTACAAACATCAATTTCCCGGCCAACATTATATGATTCCTCTTTTCACATCAAATGGTCTATGTTAGGGCCCAGCGTAATGTCTGGACGGAGCACTATTAGCAGTGTTCTGCACGCTGTGCAATGGTTTCCATCACAAATTACTACACAAGTCATTGCGGGGCACACACGGTAATATACGTTGCTTAAGTTTCACTCATGACGCAAAAGTTCATAGGCTGTCAGTTGAAGTATTGACATAAATCAAGAAGAATTAATTCTGGTCCGGTTTCGGACAATGAATTGACCTCGGATAGCTCGACACCACACATATTGTTGGATAATGCAGATAGGTAAATCAGGAGGAATTTATAAGAGGAGATCGAGATGAACAAGATACCAACCAAACTGCAGATAAACCGTAACACGGTCAAGGTTTTTGCCATTGTCGTAGGTATTGCAGCTTGCATCTCGACCAGCATCGTAGTCGCCCAGGATTTCGAAGGATCTGAATTCTGCCAGCAGTGCCACGAAGCTAATTACAGTGAGTGGAAAGCTTCCGGCCACCCCTACAAACTGATGAAGAGTGAAGAGGCCCGGAACCGGCCTATACCGCTGCCCATTGGGATCGACTGGGACGATGTTTCCTACGTGATCGGAGGTTACAAGTGGAAATCGCGTTATGTAGACACCGATGGTTATATCATTACAACCACTTTTGATGAAGATGGCGACCCGGTGCCGGGTGTCAACCAGTACAACTACCTGACGGGCCAGTGGTCCGACTATCATGCCGGCGAGGAGAACAAACCCTACGATTGCGGAGCCTGTCATACCACCGGCTGGGTGGCGGACGAAGATGCTGATATCGACAACGATCTGTCCGACAACCAGGATGGAATGCCCGGCATGCATGGCACATTTGCATTCGGAGGTATTCACTGTGAGGAATGCCACGGTCCCGGGTTTGGTTCAATGGAAATCGATGATTCTGCTGAATTTTGCGGATCCTGCCATTTCCGCGACTCACCGCCAGGCAGCGAAGTCAACTCTATCCCCGCCAGCGGCGGTTTCATCAAGCATCACGAGCAGTACAACGAGCACCTGGCGGGCCCACACGCAAACTTCAAATGCGTTACCTGCCACAATCCACACAAGAGAGCCGAGTTTTCCATCGTGAAAGAATGCTCGGTTTGCCACGGCTCGATCGCGGCATCCTACGAGACGCACGCCATGGCGGATTACGGCGTGGAATGCAAGGATTGCCATATGCCCTTCGCGACCAAATCCGCGCAGGCGCTTGGACCGCACCAGGGTGATCTGCAGACTCATATTTTCTACATCAATACCGATCCAGAGGCGAATATGTTCACCGAAGATGGTGCCTTCGTTGCCCTGGAAGACAATGGCAAAGCGGCAGTGACGCTGGACTTCGCCTGCCAGCGTTGCCACCAGACCGCGGACCTGAACGAGTTGGCCAAGTTCGCCAAGAACTTCCATGATCAAAACCTGGATGAAATCGGACTTAATGCCGGCTTGACAGGTACCTGGTGGAACGCCGGTCGTGCCGGTGAGGGATTCGTGCTGGAGTTTGGCCTCTCCAACGGTACGCTGACTTTGTTCGCCGCGTTCTACACCTACGACAACATGGGCAATCAGGCATGGCTAACCGCTCAGCCGGCCGATCCGGGCCTGGCGACGAGCGGCACAACGGCCAATGTGGATGTTTCCATCACCGATGGACCCATGTGGGGTGATGATTACGATTCTGCTGATGTAAACCTCACGCAATGGGGCACGGGAACATTCACGTTCACAAGTTGCGGAGCCGCCAGTGTGACCCTGACGCCGAACCAGGCCATGATCGATCTGGGCTACACGGCCCAGACCCACACCTTGACGAGAGACTTGCTGGAGTCAGGCATCCAGTGCCCAACCTTCGTCAACAACGCAAACTAAGGTTGCGCTTAACGAAACGATCGTGTTGAAAGCTGAAAAGAGGTGCTGGCCGAGGACCAGCACCGCGAAAAGGAAGCGCCGCCTAATCGGGCGGCGCTTTTTTACTTGGTTCCGTGGTTCCCCAGCTTTATCCGGTGTCCGGATCACCCCCATCACAGCCACTGACGCGCCCTGGGCCCTTGTAGAACCACATCTGGTACATGGACACCGTCCACATTAATGTAAAGGTAAGGCCGTTGAATATGCCAGCTATGAATACCACCCATGCGAACGGGGTGAACACCTTGGTGACATACCAGCCGAGAACGTCTGCCATGACAACGACAAAGGGCATGGCAATCACGGTGTTTTTCAACCACACGGGCCGCATGTAGGCGTGACTGAAAATAAAACCCAGGATGAAAAAGATGAAGGTCAGACCGAACAGGTGAATGTGTGAAACGCGCACCAGCGTGAACAAGTCAGTGCCGACATCCTGTACGACAACGGTCTGGATGTTTTCAAAGCCATCCAGGTTGTGCAGGTGGGGATTGCTGCCATCGTGACAGCTCAGACAGTGATCTGAGACGATGCCCTCGATGCGTGATGTGTAGATTTTCCTGTTGGCGCCGGTTCGGATCCAGTCAAGTAATGCCGCCAGGTCCCGCTGGGGCAGCATTCCGGACATCGGCCCCTGCAAGGCAGATTCCAGTAGTGTGGTTTCCTTGCTGCCGCTGTAGGTGATCTTGACGTCTTCCACCGAAAGACCCGGCTTGCCATCGGCCCCCGAGTGAGCGGCAAACACGTAAAGCCCTGCGAACAGATATCCCAAACCGAGGACCAGCAGGGAGCCCGTGAAGAGAATGCGCACGCTGGTTGGAAGTTCCTGGAAATGCCGGTAAAGGCGATGGTGTGCTTGCTCGTTCACATAATTTCATCCCTCTGCCCCGGCGCTTTGCGCCGGGTGTTGCTATCACGAGTCAGCAGGAAGACCTGGTTTGAGCGGGTGCTGATGAATTTTCTTGTTCAGTATTTCAGTCGCTCAGTTGGCTCCCAGCGAAATGTAAAATGCTGCCAGGTCGGCCATATCCTGTTCGCTGAGATCTTCAGCGTACATCGGCATCAGCTCGTTTTCGTCTACTCGCTCGCCGGACTTGAAAGCCCTCATCTGTTCGATCAGGTAAGTTTCATCCAGACCGGCAAGCGCCGGGACGTCGGCATCGCCCTTACCGTCTTCGCCATGGCAATCGGCGCAATCAACGGCCAGGGCTGCACCTGCTGCGGGATCTCCCCCCGCCTGCACAGCGCCGGCCATCAGCATCAGAACGGACATGACAGCTAAAACCAATTTCCTGCTTAACATTTTCTACTCCTCTTTGAGTATGTGTCAGGACCGCCGATCGACCCCGTCGATTTCTTTCAGTTCTCAGTCTGTTCCTCACAGGGAAGCTGTATATAAATCACAGATTTGGGCTCCTGTGATGCGTAGTGGGATACGATGCGTTCGACATCTGATTCACTCAGGGGTTCGGACATCGCATGCATGATAGATCCGGATCGCGTGCCGGCAGAATAAGCCTGCATCACCATTCTCAAATAGCCTTCATTCTGCCCTGCCAGCATTGGGAACCGGGGGTCGGTGCTGTTGCCGTTAATACCATGACAGCGCTCGCAGCGCTCGATCCACTCGGCCGTAGTGAACGGTATGCGGACGTCTCTCCGCACCGGTTCCTGGCTAGCGTAGAAAGCAGCCAGGTTCTTGATTTCAGTTTCACTGAGGCCGTCAATCGCCGCGAACATTAACTCCTGGTTGCGTTTGCCTTGCTTGTAAGCCAGCATCGCCTTGATGAAATAACGCGCATCCTGTCCTGCCAGCGTCGGCGTATCATCTGTGTTCGCATTGCCATCGCTTCCATGGCAAGTCCTGCATTTTTCCGCCACCCTGCTTCCGGCTGCTGCATTGCCATTACCGACGGTTGCCGTACGCAGGGGTTGTTGTACAGCATAGAAAACACCCATTTCCCCTATGGTCTGCTGGTCCAGCGCGCTTGCCAGCTTCTTCATCAACTTGTGGTTTCGCTTACCCTCAACATAAGACTGTATGGCAGTAACGAAGTACTCAGGGCCCTGGGCGGTCAGGTTAGGCATGCCAGAAGTCGTACTGTTGCCGGTTTCGCCGTGGCACATGGCGCACCTGTTGATCGCTTTGAGGATGCCTGCGAAAGGGTTGTCCTCAAGCGGTTCAGGTTCTTCAGTTGCCGCTGGTGCATCGGGTTTGCGGATGGGAGTCTGGTTGGCATAATAGGCGGACACAGACAGCATCGCCTCGTCATTCAGAAAACTACTGATGTGTTGCATGGGATCGTTCTCACGGGTACCGTTCTGGTACGCCTGTAAAACCCGATAGAGGTAAATGGGTCGCTGACCCGCCAGCTGCGGTTGGCTTTCCCCAGAGCTCATACCATCCATGCCATGGCAATTTGCGCAGGTGGCCCCGGCAACTGTTCGGCCCAGCTTGATCATGTGCGCTGACGGAGAAAGGGCAGCTCGTTCTTCTTGCTTGATTGCCTGGATCGATGTCGCGCCGTGCGCCAAGGTCGATGCCAACCCAAGCAGGATTGCAATAACCGTCGGCCATACTTGCATGGTCCTGTTCATTTACGATTTCGCTCACAGTAACCTGCATGGAGAGTATAAGCTTTGACGACCAGTTTTTACCCAGCTCCCGGGGTCAAATATTTGCTCAGTCCTGTTGACTCGCATAGAAATTCAACAACGCGTCCAGTTCCTCCTCGCTGAATGATTGCACCCCGACTTTCACTATTTTTGGAACCTTGCGTGTACCTTCCTTGATCTCGTGCATAGTAGCTTCAAGGTAAGGTGTCCACTGGCCAGCCAGTATGGGAACCTTGCCGTTTGACAGACGCCCGCCATCGGCGTGGCACATATCGCAGTGGCCCTTTTTCTGCACTTCTGCGCCTGCTGCAACTTTGGACTCGTCAAACGGTTGTTTTGCGCTAACAAATGTCTGGCTTTCGTAGTATTTGCTGACCGCTTCGATATCTGCATCATCGAGTGCCGCAGTAACTTTACACATCGTTGTTGCTGGCCTGGATGTATCACCGTGCCGGAATTCGTTTTCCGTACATACGCGCTCATTTGCTCGGAAAGCGATCAGATTATCCCTAATGAACATTGAGGGTTGTCCCGCAATAATGGGAATATCACGATCGGAGGAAACCCCGCTCTTGCCGTGACAAGCATCGCAGTTCGCAATCAACACATCGAGATCAGACCCGTACACGGACCCGCAAAAAACCAGAATCAATACAGTCGAAAATAGAGTTTTCATCATTGTTCCATCCATGCCTGAATTTGTAGCTTCAGTGTTGAAAAATTGAACTGATCCACGTCAACAAATAGGCACTGAATTGGAAATCCTTCAGGCTAAACAGATCTGGATCAGCAACCGTGGCTCGATAACGATCTGTTGCGGTCAATCCGACAGACTCCTGGGCTCAGGCTTACTGAACCGCAGTTGTCCCAACTCTACCCCGATGATGATTTTTGCCAGCAGGGTGAACGCCAGCATCCCAAATGACCAGATGCCAATCGCGATAGCGAGTTCTATCGAGGTTGGGAAATATTCGAAGACTTCACCCAGGGTTGTGGGAATAAAGCCGGGCACTACCAGCCCCATGCCTTTCTCGATCCAGATGCCAAGAAAGCCCAGCACACAAGCAATGATCAGGGTTTTGGGGTTCCGTCGCAGTGGATGGATCATCAGGATGGTCAGAGCGACGACATTCATCAATATGGCCGACCATATCCATGGTTGGAGCTTGCCGACTCCTTCGAGACCAAGGAACAGGTAGCGGATAGATGCCGCGTGGGTGTCTTCATTGTAAAAGTCGGTAAACAATTCCGCGCCTACGAAAAATAGGTTGATCTGCATGGCCACGGTCATGATCAGCGCCAGCGTATCTATTACGCCCTGCTTGATCAGATAGCGGGTGTTCTTGCGAATCACGCTGAGCGTGATGATGATCAGGGCAGGACCGGATGCGAAGGCAGACGCGATAAAGCGCGGCGCAAGCAAGGAAGTATGCCACATCGACCGGGCCGGGTTGGATGAGAACATGAACGCCGTCACAGTGTGTATCGAAATAGCCCAGAACATGGCGAGGACGACAAAAACGAAATAAAGCTTCGATTGCGGTTCACGATCCCTGTAGTGCTTGAACAGCACAAAGAACAAAATGGCCGCGTTGAGCATGAGATAACCATTCAGCACCAGCACATCCCAGGCCAGGATCGAGCTGGGAAAGTTGAATCTGCCAAAGTAAGGCAGGAAATGCCAGGCGCGTTCCGGCCGGCCGAGATCGACCAGCACGAACAGCATGGCAACCAGTACAGCAGCAACTGCCAGGCCCTCGCCGAGGAGCACCACGTGCTTGAAGTCTTTGCGACGAAATATATATGCCGGTATCACAAGCAGTACGGCGGCTGCGCCGATGCCCACGAAAAAAGCAAAGTTGGAGATATAAAATCCCCATGACACCTGGTCGCTCATGCCGGTAACCACCAGGCCGGTCTGCATCTGGTGGATATAGAAAAACACGCCCTGGGCAAACAGCGCAGCCAGCAAAGCAATCCAGATCCAATAGCGCTTTGAGCCGCGGAGCAGCTCGCCGATGGCATCGGCAATGAAATTAAAGAGTTGCATCAACACACCTTTTAGTCAGCGAAGTACCAGAACTTCGGTTCTGTCCCAAGATCCTCTTTCAACCTGAATACCGACTTATTTTCCAGTACATAGCGAATCTCGCTATCGGGATCCAGCAGGTTGCCGAAAATACGCGCACCATTCGGGCAGGCTTCCGCACAGGCGGGCAACCGACCCTTGCGGGTTCTCTGAATACAGAAATGGCACTTCTCGGTCACTCCCTTGGGCCTTGGCCGATTGCCCAGGTAATGGGTGACCGGATTGAGTTCTTCCGCCGGTACCTCCGGCGTGGTCCAGTTGAAATGACGCGCCCAGTAGGGGCAGGCGCTCATGCACATGCGGCAGCCGATACACCAGTCATAATCGATGACCACGATGCCATCGGGCTCCTGCCAGGTGGCTTCAACCGGGCAGGCCTTTACGCACGGCGGGTTGTCGCACTGCATGCATTGCACCGGCATGTAGTATTTGCCTTCGCGCGGCACCTCTTCCGGATCATAATAGTGCTCCGAATTTTCCAGTTTCCTGGTGCCCTGATCCATCTCGAGCACGCGGATGTACTGCATCTGAGAATCGCGGCCGAGGTTGTTTTCCTCTACACAGGCGTAGACACAATCGCGATAACCTTTGCATTTCGAAATGTTGATGGCGTATCCGAACACCACGCCGGGAATGGGTGGTGTGTTTGCACACTTGATATCAACGCCGAACCTGCGCTTGGCCTTGCGCTCGATACGAGCCAGCGCCGCCTCGATTTCTTCAGGCGTCATTTTTTTATACTGATCCTGAAAAAAACTCCCAAAGGCGTCCCGCATGCTTTGACCGCCCCAGGCTGGCGTACTGGCGGCGACGGCGGCCGCCGCCGTGACCGCGCCAACGGCCCCCACACCTTGCATGAACGACCTGCGGGATATGCCGGAATTGCGGTCATCTGCCCGGGTCTTTTTTACTTTCTTCTCACTCATGGTCCAGCTCCTTCAGCAGGCGTTCCCACACGGGTTCATATGCCTCGGCGATGCCCTGGTGAGGCTCGAGCCCCTTACGCACCGGCGGAGCCGGCTTTGGTGCACGCGGCTTTATTGTGGGGCTGTGGGGATCGTGACACTGGGTACAACTGTAGATAACGCGTTCACCCTGCCAGTTGGCAACCCGCTTGCCGTGACCTCCCGAGGCCCAGTCATTGTGACGCTGCATGTGGCAACTGGCGCATAAAGTGGGCGCGTCATCGAAGCTGACTGCCTCACCGAGTAACGTTGTCAGGTAATCCCGATCGTCAATCTTGTGGCAGGTAAGGCACCACATGCGACCATCCCCGTGATCGAGTTCACTGGGATGCGGCGATTGCAGATCACGAATCTCAGCATTTGGTGTAAGGAATTGGTGGCACTGGGTACAGGGATGATAGGTGAGCTCCGGAATACGCGGCACAATCTGGAATGCTGCATCGCCAGCGACCGGCGATAAGCCACTCTGCCCTTGAGCTTGTTCCTGCTGAGCGTTGCAAACAGAACTCATCGCAATTATCAGTAGTAGCAGTTTTCTTTTCACATCCTTTCTCGATCCAGTCAGTTATGTTGACAGCCAAGTGTCAATGCTCATTTTTTCGACACGGAACGATACACAAGCTACGCAGGCATTTACAATGACCTCGGTCAAATTGATGCAATAATTTGACATGAATCCAAGATTCATTTCATTCCTGAGTTTCCCGCGCGAAGCAGCAAAACGAAGGCTGCTCACCACTTCCAGGCCAGGCTGACGTGTCAATGTGATTTAGCGAACGGCTGTTGCACTGGAGGTGGCGCTGTACAGCAAGTCGCTGTCGCAAGTCTTGGCTCCTGAGCTGACATAAATCAACAGGCCGTCGCAAGACATCCTATAGGCTGCAATCAAATTGGTGAATTTTTGATGCCTAAACACATAGTCACACTGCTTGTATTGCTGTTTGTGTTCCTGGTTTTTGCATACGCCGGGATTGTCTATCTCACCGACCCTTCTTTCTACCGGTTCGGCCATTACCGGTCTGATGTCGTACCCGAGCTTGCGGCCGGCACGCCCAAATTCAGAGGGCCGGACTATTGCCAGACATGTCATTCAGAACGGCATGTTGAATGGTCCTCCGGCGCCCATGTCCCGGTTAAATGCGAGGTCTGTCACGGGGCAGCAGGGGAACACCCCGTCACAGGCAAACTGCCGATCCCGGAAGACCTGGTCAAATTGTGCACGGCCTGTCACGAGGCCATGCCTGCCAGACCGGCAAGCCAGCCTCAGATCGTGGTGGCGGAACACCCTTTCCCGCACGAGGGGAAACTGGTGTGCAGCACCTGTCACAACCCGCATTCGCCACGGATTGGAGGTGCATCGGTCAATGAGTCGCCGCAGAGCACAACAGTAGCTGCCGAGGCAGCCGAACCTCCTTCTGTCACCAACCTTACGGAAGCTCCCGGAGCACCGGCTCCAGGCTCCCGGTGCGCGGTCTGCCATGGTGCGCAAGGTGAAGGCAAGGGGAAATTCCCCGGTCTTGCCGGCAGTGATGTCG
>JAZFUZ010000102.1:0-11331 GCA_036447475.1 Lysobacterales bacterium
TAAAAAAACTGGCGGCCCGGGCCATGGAGAGCACAACCGTCATGATCAGCAGGCCACAGATAACAAACATCCAGGGACTGAACAAACCGGTTTTAGCAGCTGCTACAGCCGGCAGCGCAAAAATGCCCGCGCCGATCATACCGTTGAGCACGATGGCGCTGAAGCCCAGTTTTCCAATTTCGCGTTGGAGCCCAGCTTCAGGGTTAATCCTGTCTACCATATCAAGTGAATAAAGAGGCGTTAACCGCGAAATGGGTAGCGATACTGGCAATATATCCCAACAGGATCGCCCAGCTCCATTTCAGATGGGAAAAGAAGGTGTAAATGCCCTTTGCCGTCCCCATCACCGCGACACCGGCTGCCGAACCGATCGACAGCATGGATCCACCCACACCCGCCGACAGCGTCACCAGCAACCACTGGCCCTGGGACATGTCCGGGCTCATCTCAAGTACCGCGAACATCACCGGGATATTGTCCACAATGGCCGAGGCAAAACCCACGATGATATTGGCCGTGGTCGGTCCCAGGCCCTCATACATCAACTCCGAACCCACCACCAGGTAACCGAAAGCCCCCAGGCCACCGACGCACATAATGACACCGTAAAAAAACATCAGTGTGTCCCACTCGGCCCTCTGCAGGTTATGGTAAATGTCGAAAACCTGCCGGGTATGCTGCTGTTCACCTTCGTGCGCCGCGGCGACGCCAAGGGCTGAAGCCTCGATCATCCGGATCTCATGTCCCTGCGCGATCCGGATATCACGCCGCTGCAGGTAATAGCCGAACAGCTTGAGGAAACCGAGACCGGTCATCATGCCAACCACCGGCGGCAAATGCAGCACGTTGTGCATGGAAACGGCCATCGCGATGGTGAGCATGAACAGTCCTACCACCACCCAGGCTCCGTGCTGGAGCTGTGCTTGATCAGTGATCGGCTCGGGTTGCTCCTTCGAAATGGCAAAACTGAGAATTCCGGCCGTCACCAGCCAGTTGACCACGGAGGGGAGAAACAGCACGAAGAACTCCTGGAACTGGACCAGACCTTTTTGCCAGACCATCAGCGTCGTAATGTCGCCGAAGGGGCTGAAGGCGCCACCGGCATTGGCCGCCACCACGATATTGATACAGGCAATGGCGATAAAACGAGTATTTGTGCCACCCACGGCCACCGCAACAGTCGCCATCAACATGGCAGTGGTCAGGTTGTCCGCCACCGGCGACAGGACGAACGCCAGGCCGCCCGTGATCCAGAAAATCTTGCGCAGGGAGAAGCCTTGGGTCACCAGCCACACACGCAGCACATCGAATACACCACGCTCTTCCATGGTGTTGATGTAGGTCATTGCCGCCAGCAGGAACAGGAACAGTTCAACGAACTCCAGCAGGTTGTGACGGACTGCCAACTGTGCGCGCTCGGTGTCTCCAGCCTGGATGGATGCAATTGCCACCAACACCCAGATCAGACCCGCTGCGACGATAACCGGCTTGGATTTCCTGAGATGGATGACTTCTTCGCCAATAACCAGCGCATAGGCTGCGATGAATATCAGCAACGACAGGATTCCGGCCCAGTGACCGGTCAGGTCCAGCATTTCCACAGCGCCTTCAGTGGCAGCAAACGCAAATAACGGTAACAGCAGGACGAACAGGCTCAGGGCGAAAGCCCGCAGCAACAGGACAGATTTACGTGCGTCAATCATGGTTGGGGAATCCTTGTCCGCCATCAGGCTACATGGTTGAACGGGTTGAAGGGTTACGTCAAGAAAATAAGTCAGTACCGCGATAAATAAACCCAAAACCACCGAAAGAACTGATTCAATTTTGAGCAACAAATTCGCTTCATCGCAAAAAAATAATTTATGGAATTTTCAGGTTCTTTTGCTATTCAGCAACTTGTAAATTTCATCTAAGACTGGCCTTGAGAAAGACCTCATAACTATCAAATCTCTGCCGTTGACAAGCTCTGGAAGCGGGAGTAGTTTTAGTCCCCCGTTAGAAGAAACCCATCAGCCGGACGGCCGACCCGCCGGAAGGCAGCGAAGGGCGACGGAGAAACGGGCAAGTACTCAGGTGGTACTGAGTACGTCACCCACAAACCGGACTCTGTAATTGCCGGTTGTACCACTGACTAGGGTGACTCGAGAGGGAGGACGCGATCCTTCGAGATAGACGCCAGGAGGCGTAAGCCTCAACAGGCCACAAGACTGGAACGAGCTTCGGCTCGGGAAGGTCGAAAGATCGGAAAGGGCTTCATCTGAGCTTCGGCTTGGATTCAGGCTCAGGAAGGAAGGAAGATCGGAAAGGACTTAGGCTTAGGTTTAGGGCCGGGAAGATCGGAAGACCGGAAGGGGCTTCGGCTCAGGAAGATCGAACGGTTAGAGGAAGCTTCGGCTACTGATAACCGGCGGACCGGAAAGCGCGAGCTGGAAGGACCGACAGGCGGAAAGGGCGCAAGTCCAGGAAGCCGGCGGCGAAACAGGCGCAAGCCAGCGGAGCCGCAAGGCCGGAAGACGTCGATAAAGAAATGCGGGAACAGAAGTCCCGCCACCGGAGGCCAGCAGCAGAGAGCTGAGAACCGGATGAAGTTGGAAAGGCCCAGGAGGATCTGCAGTCCACCATCAGCGGAGTTCCGATACTTCTATGGAGAGGAGGCGTAAGCCTCCTCTCTTTTTTTGCCCTGAAAATTCCGGTAAACCGTGCAATATGCGTGTGACAGTACACTAGAACGATCAGCTTTAGTCTGCCTTTTACATATCTCTGAAACATTATCTGGGTTTTGCGGGTCAGATTCGTAATACAATTGTGATTGAATAGCGGATCGGCCTTAACCGGGACAAGATGGAACAAGCAAAAACAATCAAAACCGCCATCCGGATCAGGGATCTGGTCTTCCGGCGTGGCCGCAATACCATTCTGGATGGCATCAGCATGGATATACAACAGGGTTCCATTGTCGCGTTCATGGGGCCAAGCGGCGTTGGCAAGACGACGATCCTGCGGTTGATTTCCGGGCAGCTGAAACCGGACGAGGGAACCATTGAAGTCAATGGACAGATGGTATCGCGGATGTCTGACCGGGAACTGCACCGCTTCCGCCGTAACATCGGTGTCCTGCTGCAGGACGGAGCACTGTTTACGGACCTGACGGTGTTCGAAAATATCGCGACTCCTTTGCGTGAACATACAGACCTCCCGGAGCCCTTGCTTCGGCGCCTGGTGATGAGCAAGCTCAGCGCGGTAGGCCTGGGTGGCATTGAGGATCTCATGCCGCATGAACTATCAGGCGGCATGGCGCGACGGATTGCTTTTGCCCGGGCGGTTGTCCTCGACCCCCGCATCATGCTTTACGACGAGCCCATGACAGGGCTGGACCCGATTGCAGTTTCCACCATCCGCACGCTGATGCGTGAAACCAACGACGCCCTGGGCCTGACCAGCATCGTGGTCACGCACAACGTGGACCAGATGAGCAAGCTGGTTGACTATTGTTACATCATCGCTTCAGCAAAAATTGCCGGGGAAGGCCCGCCACAAGAGCTCAATTCGAGCACCGAGCCAAGTGTAAACCAGTTCATGAACGGCAAAATGGAGGGGCCGATCCCTTTCCACTACCAAACACCCGATACACCCTGGGGCTTGTTGGACTGATATGGCCGCTTTGAATAATTACACCAGCAAGCTGGCCGGGCCCATTGCACAGAGCGGCTTGTGTCTCCTGTTCCTGGTGAGGATGATCACCGGCATCCGCTTCAGTACTTCGCAAATCCGGTCAGTCTTGCAACAGATCTACCTTATCGGCGCACGATCTCTGGTCATCGTCATGATCTGCGGCTTTTTCGTTGGCATGGTGCTGTCACTGCAAGCAATCAACGCCCTGGAGCAATTCGGTGCTTCCGACCAGGTCAGCCTGTTGGTGGTCAAATCCCTGTTCCGCGAACTTGGGCCGGTGCTTACTGCCCTTCTGTTTGCCGGCCGCGCCGGCACTTCGGTTACCGCCGAAATCGGGCTGATGAAAGCCACCAATCAAATCGAAGCCATGGAACTGATGGCCATAGACCCCATCCGGACCATCGCCCTGCCGCGCTTCCTGGCCGGCTTGATCTCGCTGCCCCTGCTCACCGCCATGTTCAACGCCATGGCCATCCTGGGCAGTGTTATATTCTCTATTGGAGTGATGGATATGGATGCCGGCATTTTCTGGAGCAAACTGCATACCGGCATTTATTTCTACAAGGACTTTGTCGGTGGCATATGGAAGAGCCTGGTATTTGGTGGCTTGGTCAGCCTGGTCGCCGTGTTCTTTGGTTATACGGCTAAACCAACCGGGGCCGGCGTGGGCACGGCAACCACCAACACGGTTGTACTGAGCTCGGTGCTCATCCTTGTATTCGATTTTATCATGACATCGTTTTTTACCTGAGGTAACCCTATGCGCCCTAACTACAAGGTGGAACTCGCAGCCGGTATTTTCCTGCTGCTCGGAATAGCCGCCCTGATCTGGCTTGCAATGCGAGCGACCGACTACGGGCAGGAAATTGGCAAAGACACCTACAGCATCAGCGCCCGTTTCACCAACGTCGCCGACCTCAGGGTAAAAGCACCGGTCAAGATCGGCGGTGTGACGGTGGGCATGGTCGAATCCATCGTGCTGGATCCTGTCATGTTTGAAGCGGTAGTGAACATGAACATCGCCTCGAAGTTCAATGAAATCCCCAGCGACACCGGCGCCTCAGTGCTGACCTCAGGTATGCTGGGTAACCGGTATATCGGCCTGGAACCGGGCGGTGCACCGGACGTGCTGGTCGAAGGCGATGAACTGTTCATTACCCAGTCTGCCCTAATCCTGGAGCAGGTCATCGGCAAATACATGTTCAATGCCGGCTCATCGGAAGAAACCCAGTGAAGAGATTGCCTGCTTGCGCCTTGCTCCTTTTGCTTGGCAGTAACCCGGCAGGCGCAGTGGATGAGCGTGATCCGGTCACCATCATCTCCCAGGTCAGCACACAAATCATTGAAGTGCTGAACAGCCGCCGCGCCGAATTCACCGAGAACCCCGAACTCTTGACCACCGTCGTCAGGGAAACCCTGCTGCCGTTGATCGACGTAGTTTATTCAGCCCGCCTGGTTCTGGGCCGGGCCGGCCGGGATGTCTCACCGGAGCAACTAAGCGCCTTTGCCAAAGCCCTGAGCAACATTCTGATCAACCGCTATGCCGACAGCCTGATCGGGCTCGATAGTGACGGACTAATCCAAGTGATGCCAATGAAGGGCAAGAACACAGACAAGCTCACCCGGGTTCGCACGCGAATCAAGCTGACCAGGGGCGGTTTTATCCCGGTGGACTTTGCCTTTCATAAAACCGGCAAAGCCTGGAAGGTATTCGACGTAACCGTTGAGGGCATTTCCTACGTGATTACTTTTCGCAACCAGATATCACCCAGGGTGCAAGCAAACGGCATAGACAAAGTGACCGCAGACATCATTGCAGGTAGTGTAAGATTCCATGAGTGACAGCAGTATCCACACGGGAGATGACGGAACGGTGTACCTCGGCGGCGAACTGAATTTCGTATCCACGCCAGGCATGTACCGGGAACTCGAAAGCCGGTTCACTGACCACGGGGCCATCCGGAACATTGACCTGGCCGGAATCAACCATGCGGACAGCTCAGGCCTGGCTCTGCTGCTCGAGTGGCAGGCGATGTCCAACCGCTTGCATCAGCGACTGAACATTACCAACGCACCGGCAAACCTGCTGCGCCTGGCTAAGCTGTGTGAAGCGGACAACCTGATGGATATTTCAGGCCGGGATAATGATTCGATGTGACCGTGTAAATTTGCACCCCTTATGGTCCAGGGCCAGTACCGTTTTATTGGTAATACTGCTCGGCGCCTGCGCCAGCCAGCCCACAACCATGACCGACCCGGAGCGTGATCCCTGGGAATCTTATAATCGCAAGATATATGCATTCAACATGAGCCTCGACAAGACCCTATTCCGGCCGGTCGCAAAGGGCTACGACTTCGTTATGCCGGGCGCCCCACAACGTGGTGTACGGAATTTCTTTCACAATCTGGCCTACCCTGTTACATTTCTGAACCTGCTGCTGCAGGGCAGGTTCGAAGACTCGCTGACAGCCACCGGTCGCTTCCTGGTAAATTCTACGGTGGGTCTTCTTGGCTTTTTCGACGTCGCCAGCAAGGAAGGTATTGCTGATTATAACGAGGACTTCGGCCAGACAATGGCGGTCTGGGGTTGGAAACACAGCCGCTACCTGGTAATGCCCATTGTCGGACCTTTAACCCCGCGCGATCTCCTCGGCCGCGGCTTCTATAGTTACACCTACCCGGTCAGCGTTTATGCTCGGAAACATGGCAACTACCTGCCATTGGCCGTAGACCTGATCACCCTGCGCGCATCACTGCTGACCTTTGATGATGACATCAGGAACGCCCACGATCCCTACGCCCTGATCCGCGATGCCTACCTGCAGAGACGTGAATTCCTGATTTACGACGGAGAGCCCCCGGCACCGGACTACGATGCATTGCTGGAGGAGTAAGTGACCTCACCTCAAAGCTTGTTGCAGCAAAGGCGCTGGGCTAAGCTGACCGACCATGACTTGGTGCAAGAAAATCCCAGCCTCCTGGCTGCTGCGGTTAGTGCTTTTGCTGGCACTTGGCGGGTGCGATGTCGGGAAGCAGGCAACATCGACCAAGGATTCTTACACCGTCTACCGACACTCGATGGACGGCGCTCCAAGCAACCTGGATCCAGCCCGGGCATCGCATATTTATGCCAATTTCCTCGCGGTCAATCTTTACGACACGCTATACCGTTATAAATATCTCGCTCGTCCATACGAACTGGAACCTAACCTGGCCGAAAACCTGCCACAGGTATCGTCGGATGGATTGATCTACACCATCAGGATCAAAACGGGTGTTCACTTTATCGACGACCCGGTTTTTCCGCAAGGCAAAGGCCGGCCTGTAAACGCCCAGGATTTCGTTTATTCCATCAAGCGGCATTTTGACCCGGCGACCGGGGCTCAGGGAGCCTGGCTGTGGCAAAACAGGATTCTGGGGCTGGATGAATGGAAAAAAAATGGATCGGATCATGGGCAGGAGGTCACCGGACTTCGTGCACTGGACTACCGGACGATCCAGATCCAGCTGATCTCACCCTACCCCCAGCTTTTACACACGCTGACGCAGGGCTTCTCTGCCATAGTTCCACGTGAGGCTGTTGAGTTTTATGGACGGGAACTGGCAGTACATCCGGTGGGATCGGGACCCTACCGCTTGGCGTCCTTCAATACCGCGGGTGCGGTCATGGTACGCAATACTGGTTTCAGACAGGAGCCCTTCAGCCTGGCAAATGAAGGTTACAACCCGGCCCTGCAGTCTAAATACGGCCTGGAACACCTGGAAGGCCTGCTACCGCCCTTCATGGACCGCATAGAAGTGGAATTCATCGCCGAGGACGCAGCCCGCTGGAATGCGTTCATCGCCGGTGAACTGGATTTCATCAAAGCTCCGGTGAGTCAGTTCGACCAGGTGCTCCAAAGTCGCGACCCGCTGATGTTGAAGCCGACCCTGGCTGATGAGTTTCACTTTCAAGCCAGCCTGGAATCGGGATTCGTCCATACCGATTTCAACATGGACGACCGGCGCATCGGCTACCATCCGGACCCCGTGCAAAATGCCCGTAACAAGGCGCTGCGCTGCGCGATCAGCAAGGCCTTCGACTGGGAGAAGCGCAACGAGATTTTTTACTACGGCATCGGGCAGGTGTTTCCCGGCATCATTCCCCCGCTTGCACCTGAATTTGATCCGGATCAGGACAGGACAGCCATCAAACGCGACCTGAATACTGCGCGTCACCTGCTCAGGAATCATGGCTGGAACGCAGGCAACCTGCCCGAACTGGAAATTGGGTTTACCTCCAGCGTCACCGAACGCCAGATGTTCGAACAGTTCAGGAGCTTCATGGCTGACATTGGCTATCCCCGGAACAAGATTCACCCATTGACTTTTGCCACTTACGGTGACTACGCGCAAGCCTTCCTCAACCGCGAGGTCATGCTGATAACGACTGGTTGGACCATGGACTACCCGGACGCTGAAAACACCATCCAGTTATTTTATGGTCCAAACGCATCACCCGGGTCCAATACCGCCAATTACAACAATGAGGAATTTAACCGCCTGTACCGAGCCAGCGCCACCATGCAGGCCTCACCGATCCGTACTACGATTTACCGCAAGATGAACCGCATCGTGATTGAAGATTGTGCGACCATCAGCGGCATTTCACGCAAGTTGATTCTGCTTTGGAACCGGGATCTTGCCATGCTGCCGGATCGCTCGTTCCTGGGAGGCCATTTTTTCCGCTTCGCCGGTCGAGGCGAAAGCAACGAAAAGAACAAGGCAAGACAATAGTGCGGACCATACTGCAACAAATCATTCGCGGTCTGCTGTTGATCCTGGGTGTTACCTTCGTCAGTTTCCTGCTGATGGTCTGGTTCGGGCCAGACCAGACTTATACGCTGATCGGTAAAAACGCCACCGCCGATCAAATCGCGGAAGTCCACCATCAGCTGGGTTATGACCGGCCTTTCAGCCAGCGCTACCTGGACTACCTTGGCGAGCTGTTTACGCTTGACCTGGGTACTTCCAACTCATCCGGCGAACAGGTCAGCAGTATTCTCAAGCGCACACTTCCCGTATCACTGGCGCTGATGCTACCGGGATTCATTATCGGCAACCTGCTGGGCGTCGTGCTGGGGATGATCGCTGCATTTCGAAAGGGCACATGGAGCGATCGCCTGATCACCGGACTGTCGGTGAGCGGTATGAGTATCAGCTTCCTGATCATCATCATCGCCCTGCAGGTACTGCTGAGCACGCCCTACGGGCTGAACCTTTTCCCGGTGCGCGGCTGGCACGTAGAGGACCTGTCATCCTACCTGGCCTACGTGACGGTTCCAACCCTGTCGCTGATCATGGTGACGCTGGGATACAACACGCGCTTTTACCGGGCTGTATTCGTCGCGGAGTCATCCAGGGAGCACATACTTACCGCGCGCGCATTCGGCGCCTCGCCGGCTACCCTGATGTGGCGGCATGTGTTGAAGAACAGCCTGGTGCCGGTCACTACGAGAATCCTGTTCTCGATACCGCTGGTAGTCATCTCCGGTAGCCTGCTGATCGAAACTTACTTCGGCATTCCAGGCATCGGTAAAGTCAGTTTTGACGCGATCACCAGTGGCGACCAGCCCATATTGAAGGCCGTTGTCGGGCTGACGGCCGTGTCGTTTGTACTGGTGCAGATCGTGGCTGATTTCATTTACCGGCTTGTCGATCCGAGGATTGCCTGATGAAAACGCTACGGGCACCGACCCTGTTGACCGTAAACCCCAGCTACGCCTTCGAGCCCGGCCCTGCACGTGGCCGCGCCTGGTCCAAACTACGACAGGACAAGGCCGGCTTGCTGGGTCTGGCCATCGTCACGGTATTTCTTCTCCTCAGCCTGAGTGTCTTGTTCGGCTGGCTGGGGCAGGACTGGTCGGTTGCTGAGGGCGGACGCTGGGAACCGGCAAGCGTGAATCACTGGCTGGGAACCAATATGCTGGGGCAGGATATTTTCCAGCGGGCGGTTTTCAGCACGCGCACCGCCTTCGAGATCGGGTTGCTCGTTTCCCTGCTGTCCACACTGCTGGGGGCACTGTTGGGCGCGCTGGCCGGCTGGTACCATGGCAAACCTGGGCGAAGTTGGGTGGATGGAAGCATCCTGTGGCTCATGGGCGTGCTGGACTCCATCCCCTTTTACCTGTTTGTGGCCGCCGTTGCCTACGCCCTTCAGGGCTGGCCCTGGGCCATGCACCTGGCCATGATCGCAACGTTCTGGACCACCACCGGACGCCTGATCCGGGCTGAGGTTATGCGTATCAAGTCCCGTGAATTCGTTTTATCAGCCCGCGCCATCGGTCTACCCGTCCCCCTGATCCTGTTTCGCCACGTGTTGCCCAATACATCGCACATCCTGTTGGTGCAGGCCACTATTGCTTTTGTCGCCGCCATCAAAACCGAGGTCATACTGAGTTTCCTGGGCCTGGGCGTACGCGACAGTGTCAGCTGGGGCCTGATGCTGGCGGAAAGTACGCAGGAAGTACTGGCCGGGCATTTCCATAACTTCCTTGCCGCATCGCTCATGCTGTTCTTGCTGCTGCTGGGTTTCAACCTGCTTGCCGATGCCCTGCAGGATGCCTTCGACCCCAGGCAGGCTTCATTATGAACAGCACCGTTCTGTCGGTCAGGAACCTTAGCGTCTCACTGCAGACAGAACTCGGGCAGGTCCGGGTAGTGGACAGACTCAGCTTTTCACTGCACAGCGGCGAAATCCTGGGCCTGGTTGGCGAGTCCGGCTGCGGCAAGTCAATCACGGCTGCGGCGCTGATGGGGCTGGTTCCCTCACCGGCAGGAATGGTTAAGGCAGACCAAATCATGCTCGGGGACAAAAACCTCGCTCAACTGGACGAGGCCGGCTTGCGCCGTGTCAGGGGCAGCGAGATTTCCATGATTTTCCAGGAACCGCTGACCGCGCTTGACCCGGTCTTTTCCATCGGCAGCCAATTGTCCGCGGTGATCCGCCGGCACTGCGGAGAAAGCAAGCGTCAAGCGCGGCGCTCTTCTGCCGACATGTTGGAGCGTGTCGGCATGGCAGATGTCCACCGCATCATGCAGAGTTATCCGCACCAGCTTTCCGGCGGTATGCGGCAGCGGGTCATGATTGCAATGGCCATGGCCTGCCGTCCCAGGGTGCTGATCGCTGACGAACCGACCACGGCCCTGGATGTGACCACCCAGGCCCAGGTGCTGGAGCAACTCAGTGAACTCGGGCAAAGTTTCGGTACCGCAATTTTACTGATTACCCACGACCTCGGCGTGGTCGCACAGGCATGCGACCGGGCGCTGATCATGTATTGCGGCAGGATCGTGGAGGAAGCCCCGGTCGAGGCCCTGTTCACGGCACCGACACATCCTTATACGGCGGGTTTGCTGGCAGCCGTACCGCGGATCAGCAGTGACGGGGTTCAACGGGTTCGGGCAATCCCCGGCTTGGCGCCCCAGCCGTGGGCGCTCCCCGATGGCTGCCACTTCGCAGATCGCTGCGCCAGGGCTGACTCGCAATGCCGGACCCTGACACCCCAGATGCGGGCCGTGAATGGTCCGAACAATGTCCACCTCCATGCCTGCCACCACCCATTATCGTCCCCCTCCGATGCCCACTAATCCTCCATTACTCAGCGTTCGTGACCTGGT
>JAZFUZ010000103.1:0-7445 GCA_036447475.1 Lysobacterales bacterium
TCGGCGGTTGCAGTAACTGTGACAGTTTCTGAAGAACAATCTCCAAGCCCTTCAATATCAAAAGATTCCCTACCTGTAATCCCCAGACTTTCTGAGTTCTCACCCGGCATGAAGTTCAACGGCAATACACCCATGCCAATCAGGTTGGAACGATGGATGCGCTCGAAACTTTCCGTGATTACCGCCTTGACGCCGAGCAGGAGGGTGCCCTTGGCGGCCCAGTCCCGGGAAGACCCGGTGCCATATTCCTTGCCGGCCAGCACCACCAGCGAGATTCCGTCAGCCTGGTATTTCATCGCAGCGTCAAAAATACTCATCTGCTCACCGGAAGGCTGAAATGTTGTCCAGCCGCCCTCGGTGCCTGGCGCCAGCAAATTGCGCAGGCGAACGTTGGCGAAAGTACCGCGCATCATAACTTCATGGTTACCCCGGCGGGACCCGTAGGAATTGAAATCCTGCTTCATCACACCCTTGCTCTTGAGGTAATCACCGGCAGGCGATTTCTCCATGATTGCGCCGGCTGGCGATATATGATCAGTGGTAATGGAGTCGCCCAGTTTGGCCAGGCAACGGGCGCCGCGTATTTCCGGGATGCCGGGCAGATCAAGCGTCATTCCGCGGAAATAGGGTGGGTTCCGGATGTAGGTGGAATCATCCTGCCAGTCGAACATCTCGCCTTCGGGTGCATCAATGCTGTTCCAGTTTTCATCTCCCTGGAACACGCTGGAGTACCTGCTGCGGAACATTTCCGTGGTGACGCTGGAAGCAACGGCATCCTGAATTTCATGGCTGCTGGGCCAGATATCCTTCAGGTAGACCGGGTTTCCGTCCGGGTCGTTGCCCAGCGAGTCCGTGCTTACGTTTACATCAAGGCTGCCGGCCAGCGCATAAGCCACCACCAGGGGCGGGGAGGCCAGATAGTTCATTTTTACGTCCGCATGGATGCGGCCCTCAAAGTTGCGGTTACCCGACAGCACCGAGCAGGCCACCAGGTTGTTTGCCCTGATCGCATTACTGATCGGTTCCGGCAGCGGGCCGGAATTACCGATGCAGGTTGTGCAGCCATAGCCGACGACGTTGAAGCCAAGTGCTTCGAGGTCATCCATCAGGCCGGCGGCTTCCAGGTAGTCGGTTACAACGCGCGAACCCGGCCCCATGGAAGTCTTGACCCAGGGCTTTACGCTGAGCCCTTTGGCAACCGCATTCCGGGCCAGCAGCCCGGCGCCCAACATCACCGCGGGGTTGGACGTGTTGGTGCACGAAGTGATGGCCGCAATAACCACGGCACCGTCCTTCAATGCAAAAGAAGCATCCTTGTATTCAACCGCGACTGAAACTTCGGTTTTGCGGCCACCGTTGAAATTCCGCCTGTTTTGGCGGTAGTTTTCACGGGCTTTTGTGAGCAGAACCCGGTCTTGTGGGCGCTTGGGGCCGGCCAGGCTCGGCAGGACTGTTGACAGGTCCAGTTCCAATACAGTGCTGAACCGGGCATCAGGCTGACCCGCGGTGTGGAACATGCCCTGCGCCTTCATATAGGCCTCGACCAGGGCGACCTGTTGTTCGGAGCGCCCGGACAATGCCAGGTAGCGCAGGCTTTCCTCGTCAACCGGGAAAATACCAACGGTGGCGCCATACTCCGGCGCCATATTGGACAGGGTTGCACGGTCGGCCAGGGGCAGGTGCTCAAGCGCGCTGCCAAAAAACTCAACGAACTTTCCTACCACGCCCTGTTCACGCAGCATCTGGACCACCGTGAGCACCAGGTCCGTTGCGGTAGCGCCTTCGGGTAACTGGCCGATGAGCCTGAATCCAACCACCTGTGGAATGAGCATGGTGATGGCCTGTCCGAGCATGGCGGCTTCAGCCTCAATGCCACCCACACCCCAGCCCAGCACGCCAATGCCGTTGATCATCGTGGTATGCGAGTCGGTGCCGACCACCGTGTCGGGATAAGCAACACCATCGCTACCGAACACGACCCGGGCCAGGTACTCCAGGTTGACCTGATGGACGATGCCCGTATTCGGTGGTACGACGCGGAAATTACTGAAAGCAGATTGTCCCCAGCGCAGGAAGCTGTAACGCTCCTGGTTGCGTTGGAATTCGATGCGATTATTCAGGTCCAGGGAGTCTGCGCTGCCGTAGCTGTCTACCTGCACGGAATGGTCAATCACCAGTTCCGCAGGAGAAAGCGGATTGATCTGGTCCGCACTGCCACCCAGGGTAGTCATTGCATCACGCATGGCGGCGAGATCGACGATAGCAGGCACACCGGTGAAATCCTGCAGCATCACGCGCGATGGCGTAAATGCGATTTCGGTGACGGGTTCGGCTGTGGGATTCCAGTTGCACAGCGCCTCGATATCCTCCCGGGTTACGTCAGCACCGTTTTCGTTGCGTAACAGATTTTCGAGCAGGATTTTAAGACTGAACGGCAGGCGTGAGATGTCGTAACGCTGCCCCAGCTTGATCAGGCTGTAATAGCGATAGTCCTGCCCGTTGACGTTCAGGTTGGAGGCAGTCGAGAAGGAATCGCCCATGGTTTTCTCCGTTGATTTTTGGGGGGTGCTGAAACGTTTAATTATCGCTTAAATAGACCTGCCATCACAGCTCAAGATGGCTTTCCGATGTTGTCAGAACCGGCTCTGACAATCAGCCCAGCAGTAAAGCTTCGGCTTCTCGCATGATTTTTTTACGCCCGAGCATCAAATCAAAACGGCTGCCGCCAAGCTGGCGCCACAACACGGCAGAACGGAGTCCGGCCAGCAGGAGAGTCCTGACCCAGTCTACCGTTCTCTCTATCTTCAGGTACTGGGGTTTTCCATTGACTACAATTCTTGGAGATAGCGTACTGATGGTGTCGGTGTAGAGCAGGGAAATTTCGTGAGCCTGCAAATCTTCGCGGTCGTGTTGATCGAATTGTGCCCCCGCCACAGATATTTTTTCCAGGCGATCACCCACTTGATCCTGCAGGTGGTTGGAGCGCCGGAATTTACGTTCGATTTGCATCACGCCGACTGAATAGCGCATCGACTCCGCGTAACGGCCATCCCCCTGTAAAACGGCCAACAGGGTTTCAATACCCAGCCTCAACTTTTGCCTGCCACCGTAAATTTCCTGGGAGGACTCGCTTTCCAGCGTGAACAGGCTGTGCAAGCAGGAACTTGCTGCATAACCCGACCAGGTGCCGTGATCGGCTGCCTGGCGAACCAGTTCCGTGGCCTGAAAAACGCCGGCCAGTGCTAGTGTTCGATCTTTTACGATGCGGGTCATTTTAATTTAGATCCTGTTTCCGTAGGGCATGTTCTTCCCGGGCAGGTGGTGAATCTGCCCAGTCGATGATCCCGCCTCCCAGGCAATTTTCTCCTGCATACAGCACCACGGATTGTCCGGGCGTCACCGCTCGCTGTTGCTCTTTAAAATGGAGTTCCAGTCGGTTCTTATCAACCGCACAGACCAGGCAGGATTGATCTGCTTGCCGGTACCGCAACTTGGCGGTCAGTTTTGTTCCCGGCTCAGGTGGATGCCCGGAAACCCAGCTGAGCTGCCGTGCGACCAGCTTGCGCGACAGCATCCACGGGTGATCATGGCCCTGGCCGACGTACAGGACATTGTTATCCAGATCCTTGTGGAGCACGTACCAGGGCTCGTCCGGGCAGCCGCGCACGCCGCCAATGCCCAATCCCTGGCGTTGACCGAGGGTGTGGAACATCAAACCGTCGTGCTTGCCAATGATCTGGCCCTCGATGGTGTGTATCTCCCCGGGATCGGCGGCGATGTACTCGCCCAGGAACTGTTTGAAATTGCGCTCACCAATAAAACAGATGCCGGTACTGTCTTTTTTGTCATGCACCCGCAAGCCCGCTTTTTCCGCCATCGAGCGTACCTCCGGTTTGCTCAGTTCCCCCACTGGAAAGAGGGTGCTGGCAAGTTGTTGCTGGCCAATGGTGTACAGGAAATAACTTTGATCCTTGTTTTCATCGACTCCCCGCAACAGGCGGTGCACTCCCTCACGTTGATCGCTGCGCACATAATGGCCGGTCGCCATGAAACTGGCGCCCAGGGCCCTGGCATGGTCGAGGAAAATTTTAAACTTGATTTCGCGGTTACACGCGATATCGGGGTTGGGCGTTCTTCCGGCACGGTACTCTGCCAGGAAATCTTCGAATACATAATCCCAGTATTCAGCAGCAAAATTTCGCAGGTGCAGTGTGATGCCCAGTTTTTGCGCGACCGTTCGGGCATCTTCCGCATCTTCGCGTGCGGCACAGGTTCCGAAGCGGTCGTCTTCTTCCCAGTTCTTCATGAACATTCCGGCCAGGGGGTAACCCCCTTGCTGGAGCAATAAGGCCGACACGGATGAATCCACACCGCCGGACATCGCAACCATTATTTCTTCCGCTTTGGACTCCTTTCGTTGCATGCATCTCAAGATGGGGTCAAACCAGAAAAGCAAAAGTGGTATGCAATATACGGACTAGGAGATTGGAGACATCTGCGATAAAATAAAACCATGGGACAGGATCTGGAATCACAACGAGACCAAGAGTTAGCACTGGAAGAGGCGCAGCCGGAAATAAAGCTGCCGCCCATGTACCGGGTTATTCTGCTCAATGACGATTACACCCCGATGGATTTTGTGATTGAAATTCTGAGTATTTTTTTCGGCATGAGCCATGACCGTGCAACGCAGGTGATGCTCCACGTGCATACGCGCGGCCAAGGTGTGTGCGGCATTTTTACATTCGAAATCGCTGAGACCAAAGTGGTCCAGGTCAACGAGTTTTCAAACCAGAACGATCATCCGCTTAAATGCACCATGGAGAAAACCTGAAACCCCGTTAGGGCCTGTTGGCAGGCCCCGGCAAGTGTTTACAGGCCCTGAAGAGGATCAGTAATCATGTTCAGTAAGGAACTGGAACTGTCCATCAGCCAGGCTTATCAGGAAGCGCGTGAACGCCGACACGAATTTCTGACCGTGGAACACATGCTGCTGGCTTTGCTTGATAACGCTTCGGCTCTGAGCATACTCAGTGCTTGTGAAGTGGATGTAGCAACGCTTGAAAAGGAAATCCGCAAGGTGCTTGAAGAAACCGTCCCCCTATTGGCGGAGGAAGCCAGCCGGGACACACAGCCCACCATCGGCTTTCAGCGCGTATTGCAGCGCGCCCTGTATCACGTCCAGTCCGCCGGCAAGGAAGAAGTGCTCGGGGCCAATGTGCTGGTGGCGATTTTCAGCGAAAAGGATTCTTACGCCAACTACCTGTTGAACCAGCATGACGTCACTCGTCTGGATGTCGTCAATTATATTTCACACGGCATCAGTAAAGTTAAGGGTGATCTGCCAGACCGAAGTGATGGTTCTGTGCTGGAAACTGAAGAGGAGGGTGTAGAAAAGAAATCCAGCGCCCTGGAGCAGTTCACCACCAATCTCAACCAGCGGGCCCGTGACGATCAGATCGACCCGTTGATCGGGCGTGAAAAAGAAATCAGGCGCACCGTGCAGATATTGTGCAGACGCCGCAAGAACAATCCCCTCTACGTGGGTGAGGCCGGTGTCGGCAAAACCGCCATGGCGGAAGGCCTGGCATTGCGAATCGTCAACAAGGAGGTCCCTGAGATTCTCCAGAAATCCACTATTTATGCGCTCGATCTGGGCTCCCTGCTGGCGGGGACCAAGTATCGGGGTGATTTCGAAAAACGGCTCAAAGCGGTCATCAAGGAACTGATGGATGAGCCGGATTCCATCATGTTCATTGATGAGATACACACCATCATCGGCGCGGGTGCAGCTTCAGGCGGCGTGATGGATGCCTCCAACCTGATCAAGCCGATGCTGGCTTCGGGGGAATTGCGCTGCATCGGATCCACGACATTCCAGGAATTCCGCGGCGTATTCGAAAAAGACCGCGCGCTGGCCAGGCGCTTCCAGAAAATAGATATTCCGGAACCCAGCATCAGTGAAACCATCGAGATTCTCCATGGCCTGAAAACCCGTTTCGAGGAGTACCACCACGTCAAATATTCGGACGAAGCACTGACCACCGCAGCCGAACTTGCAGCAAGACATATCAATGACCGCCATTTGCCGGACAAGGCCATTGACGTGATCGACGAAGCCGGGGCACGGCAACGGCTAATGTCCGAGGACGAAAGAAAGGAATTGCTTGATGAACATGATATCGAGCTGATTATCGCCGATATGGCCCGGATTCCCGCCAAGCAGGTGTCGCGTTCGGATCGTGATGCGCTGAAAAACCTGGACCGTGACCTCAAGTTGGTTGTGTTCGGTCAGGACGAAGCGATTGCTGCGCTGTCTGCCGCGATTAAAATGACCAGGGCCGGGCTGGGTGACGAAGAGAAACCCATTGGTTCCTTCCTTTTTTCAGGACCAACCGGCGTCGGTAAAACCGAGGTTACGCGGCAACTGGCACTGACCATGGGCATCGAGTTGATCCGCTTCGACATGTCCGAGTACATGGAAGCTCATTCCGTTTCGAAGCTGGTGGGGGCGCCGCCCGGCTATGTCGGCTTCGACCAGGGAGGCCTGTTGACCGAGGCGGTGACCAGGAACCCCCACGCGGTATTGCTGCTGGATGAAGTAGAAAAGGCTCACCCGGATATTTTCAATATCCTGCTGCAGGTGATGGATCACGGCAAACTAACCGATGCGAATGGCCGGGAGGCAGATTTCCGCAACGTGATCCTGGTCATGACCACCAACGCGGGCGCCCGGCAAAGTGCACGCCGGAGCATTGGCTTCACGGAACAGGACCACTCTTCAGATACGATGGAAGTGATCCGCAGGACATTTTCGCCGGAGTTCCGCAACCGGTTGGATGCCATCATCAACTTCAAGGCGCTGGAAATGCCGGTGGTGCTGATGGTAGTCGATAAATTCATCCTGGAACTAGAGGAGCAACTGGCCCTGAAGGATGTGGATGTCACCGTGAGCCGTGCAGCCAGGGAATGGCTGGCTGAGAAGGGATTCGATCCCACTATGGGTGCACGGCCGATGAAGCGCGTGATCCAGGAGCAGATCAAGCGACCGCTGGCGGATGCCTTGTTGTTCGGGGACCTGGCCGACGGAGGTGAGGTACTGGTTGACGCCCCCGAAGACAAGGGCAAAGAACTCAAACTGACAGTTTCGGCGAAACCGGATAAACACAAAGTTTTGCCGGCATCTGCCGACTGAATTGAGTCTTATTGAGTCGTCTTTCCGGACAGCCTATTTGGTTCTGTAGGTGATTCTTCCTTTTGACAGGTCGTAAGGAGTCAGTTCGACTTTTACCTTGTCACCCGTCAGGATGCGGATGTAGTGCTTGCGCATGCGGCCGGAAATGTGGGCGGTAACTTTATGCCCATTTTCCAGCTCAACCCGGAACATGGTATTGGGCAGTGTTTCGAGCACTACGCCATCCATTTCAATTACGTCTTCTTTAGCC
>JAZFUZ010000104.1:0-29145 GCA_036447475.1 Lysobacterales bacterium
GGCCAGGCGTTCCTGGATGTGTTCGGTGATGCACAGACCACTGTCGACGTACTGGGTATGCCCAGTATTGCTTTTTTAAATACCACGGGAATTGCCGTGGTTATTCAAAATTTTGATCAGTTGACGGTTAAAGATGATTGGAACAATATTTCCGGTCGTTTGGCCTTCGATTGGGATGTCGCAGAAGACGTGCTTGCCTATGCCTCCGTTGCTACCGGGTTTAAGAGTGGCGGTTTTACCGGTTCGCCCACAACAGCTGCTATCGCACAAAATGCCTTTGAACCCGAAGAAGCGATCAATTTTGAAGCGGGTTTCAAATCACTGCTGCTTGACCGAAGATTACAAGTTAATGCCACCGCTTTCTTAACCAACTACGATGACCTGCAGGTAACCTTCTTCACCGTTCCCCTGGGCAGTTCGGCGACATTTGGTGAATTTTTCACCGAAAATGCGTCTTCGGCAAAAATCCAGGGATTGGAAATTGAATTTCTGGCGCTGCCGGTTCAATCGTTCGAGATTGGTGGTTGGGTGGCCTTTCTTGATACCGAATACGAAGACTTTCTAACTGAAACCGTGGTTGCCCCAAATCGTTGCACAAGTAGCGACGCAGTATTTGTCGACCCTGGCGACATCAGTCAGGGCTGCAGGCTGGATTTTTCCGGTAACAACCTGCGGCAGGCACCCGAGTTCTCTGCCAATTTATTCGCCAAGTATACCTGGGGCCTGTCTTCCGGTGCGATGCTGGCCGCCAAGGTCGATGCCCGTTACCAGGATGACAGTTTCTATGATCCGGATAGCAGCCCGATTACGCTAATTCCCAGTTACACGCTGGTGGATGCCAGTATCGCCTATACCAGCGCAGGTGGTGCCTGGAAGATTGCACTATGGGCTAAAAACCTCACCGACGAGGACTACGTCACTCATATCTTCTCGCAACGCGGCGGGACCGTATCTTTTGCGAGTTACGGGCCGCCAAAACAAGTGGGTCTCACTTTCACCTATAATTATGGGGAATAGTGTTTGCAGATAATATGACTCTACATAAGAGTGCAAAAAGGGGCCGCTATAAGGGGCCCCTTTTTTTAACCGGGATTTTGGGACTATTTATCTGGTCATGCTTTTTATCATACCCTGATCCTAACATGCAGTGGTCGCCATGACTGAAGAACCGCTTGCCCGCTTGCGGGCGCGTTGTAAAAAAGAACCATACCCCCAATTGCTCGGGATCGAAGTGCTGGAAATAGAACCCGGCTATGCCCGGGTTGCGATGCAATTTGAGCCCTGGATGGAGAATATTTTTGGGATGCTGCACGGCGGGGCGGTCTTCTCGCTGCTGGATGAGGCTTTCCAGTTGGCCTGTAACGCCCGCGGCGAAGTCGCCGTGGCCCAACAGGTCAATACCTATTTTCTCGCGGCCGCACGCCCAGGTGCACGCTTGATTGCCGAGGCCAGGGAGGTGCACGCAAGCCGCAAAACAGCACTTTTTGAGGTTCGTGTATTCGAAGAAGCAGACAAGCGGCAGTTGGCGACGGCACAGGCTCTGGCCTACCGCAAGGGCGGTAGCCTTCCATTCGACGATCACGGTGAATTGAAACTGTAATCCTACCTGCCGATGTGCAATGCCTGCTGCAGCCTGTCATTAAAATCCGCCAATCCGGTACCGCTGAAACGCCGGTCAACAAGGTAAGAAAGTTGCAAGCTCTCATCAATAATACCGAAGCCTGCCGAAGTGAAAGTATCAAGCAATTGCCTGGCTGCAGCGATTGCATTATCACGGCCAGCCTCGGTGCTCTGGTCATAGGTGAGGAAGATACGGTAGAGCATGCTTCTGCCAATCAGCAGATACTCACAGCGGTAAGCTATTTCATACTGGCTCACAATACGCCGGCCCAGCTCGTCCATCTGCAAGGCGAATCCACCTTCAACCGATGCTGAGAAAGTCAGGTGCCATTCAGTACTGAACTGGCTGTCGTTGTCCCTTGCTACAGGAGTCCCCTGCATCAGTTTTTGTCGGGCCTGCCAGGTGGGATCATCTGTGCAATCTGTCTCCAGACAGATCTTTATGCCGTCTTCCGAGCTCAATAGATTACTGAGCATGTTCCAGGTGAGCCCGACATTATTTGCCATGCCGTACAGAGCACCAAACAGCTTCCAGCGATCTGATGAGGCAGGATCGGGGAGTATGCTGACCGTATTGGGTATGACACCCTTAATTTTCATGGGCCGCATGACTTCAATCACCGCTGCCAAGGCTGACATTCCTGATACCTTCAGCATAAAAGGCTTATAGACTGGCGGTGCCGGCATCAGCCATAAGCCTATCTTCGATATCACTGCCAGACTGGACTGTGTGAATAGTCCATCAATATAAGGGCCGAAGTTGTATTTGAATAACTGCCAGGTGTTGGAATCCGGCAGCGCCCCCATGCCGGTGCGCAATAACTCACCATTCGCCAGCACCACTTCCATACCACACTGCATTAACTGGTGATCGCCGTAGGGAGTGTAACCATAATTTCGTGCTGTGATGCTGCCCACCACTGAATGGTCCGGGTCTAGATCGCAATCAATCCACAGGCCTGTGTGGTTTTTTTGCAGATGGTCATAAAGTTGCTGATAGCTGACCCCGGGTTCTATCAGTGCGCAGGCTGATTCGACATTCACTTCCAGTATTCGCTGCATGCGATGCTGGTCGATCAGTATACCGGGTTGCTTAGGATTGCCTGCAACCGCGCCGTTTCCACGCATGTTTGGTGTAGGCCACAATCCCAGACCTTGTTTGCGGGCCAGTTGGACAATTGCCTGAAGGCTTTCGACAGTGTCGGGCTGGGTGACGGCAAACAGATTTGCCGCCCTGTCGGCGATGAAACCGAATTGTTTTCTGTAAGGTTCTGCCCGGTCATGATCAATGGCAAAAGTATGCGCTTGACCGGTGATCTGTTGCAGCGATTGCAGGAGTTCTGCCGTCATAAGATGTGCCTTTCAATCATTACTGCTTCCATTGGATACAATGTATGCAACCAGGGCATCCAGCTCCGCATCCGAGATTTCCGTTACGCGTATGGATGGCATCATTTGAAATCCATTGCGAACGACAAATTTGATGGTTTCAACATTCATGTTTTGACGTTGCAGCAATACGGATTGATCGTCGCCCAGTCGTACTGCCAGCGCGCTGGTGCCCGCGTGCCCAGGTCCGGCGCCATGACAAGGCATGCACCAGTATTCAAATACCTGTTTACCCTCGTCCAAATCGAACGCAATGTCCTGTTGCGGATTGAGTGCTGTGATGGATTCGGCTTGTGCTCTCGCTGCGGTAGCAGTTTGCTCCTGATCAGAACAGGCGCACATGAAAAAACAAATCAAACACGTGGCGATGCCCCGGTATTTCATGGCTGACTCTTCTCTCTCATCCGCGCCGGCCAGATTCCGCTCTTGCCGGGAGCCAGAATTCCTTGCGGGTCGAGCACGTCTTTGAACCGCTGGTTCAAACGCATCAGGGCGTTGTCGTTCCAGTTAAAGGTGCCGGCAACCCGGTCCATGAAATCGAGATGGGTGCGGTATTCGCCATAACCCCGCTCGGCTGCCTCGTCGATCAAAACGTTCATCATTTCATAGAGGCGGCGTTTTTCCTCTTCATTGTCACGGTTGAAAACCGGCACTACGATATGGTGCATATCCCGCCAGCCGACGATAAATTCACCTAGATAATCAAAGCCGAAGTCATTCAGCCGTTGCCGGGCCAGTTGGTATTGCTCCAGCGCAGTCTTTCCGTCAACCGGGGCCATGGGTGAGAAACCGGTATGGGCGCCGTTGGGCACCCAATTCAAAAAACTGAATTCGGTCATGTTAGGAATGCCGCGCATGAGTTTCGCACGGTAGCCAAATGCAATCTCCTCGCCTCTTTCCTGCTCAAAAAAGAAACGAACCCCCTTGATCTGGCTGAAGCTCTCCTCGATGAGTTTCCAGTTATTATCCATTATTGGTTCCGGGCCATAGAGTGCACCGTAGAAGTTCCAGGCGCCGATATCCAGATCCGCCATGATCTTTTTACGGACACTGTCCGGGACCGCGCCATTGCCGCTATAGTATTGGGCTCTGGTCACCTGGATGGCCGCCTCCAGCAACAGTTCCACAGTGACTGCGGCGTTGGGTATCACCATATTGATTTTCAGGGGCCGCAGCAATTCGGTTAACTGCTCGATATCTTCTTCTTTGGGGAAGGTCACCATATAAGGCCTGTAGCCCGGTGGCTCCGGCATCAGTTGTATACTGAGTCTGGTGACGATGCCGTAATTTGCCATGGTGAACATGCCGTCGACCCACGGGCCCCGGCCATATTTATAGGTATCGCTGGTGGTGCTGCCGAGTTGATTGCCCATGCCGGTATCCATCACGGTTCCATCAGCCAGTACGATCTGCATTCCACATGCGGTAGTGAAATGTTCGCCATAAGGGGTATAACCTACACCGCGGTCCATCAAGTTGCCGAGTACGCCTCCCCAACCGGGCGCAGCGCAATCTATCCAGAGTTTGCTGCCGGTTTTTTGCAGGTGTTTATACAGGTCGAAATAACTGACGCCAGGCTCAAGCACGGCATAGGCATGTTTTTCATTGACCTCTATGATGCGATTCATGCGTTTCAAGTCCAGCACGATGCAGCCCGCCATACGTGGAGCCGCAGTACCGTAGGCAAGGTTTTTGCCGGTAGAAACAGTCCACAAAGGAATAAGATACTTTCTGGCGATGGCCAGAATTTTTTGAATCCCTACGATGTTTTCAGGTGCCACTGCAGCCGAAGGCGCGGTTAGGGCCGGATCCCGAATCGCCTGGTGATCGTAATAAGCACGCAGGTGGGTAACATCATCGGTAAACACCCAACGCTCACCTATCGCAGTCTTGAGCTCATTCACAGCGGCGTTGAATTCAGCAGCAGAAATTCCGTCAGGCAGAGTCTTGTTCATGAATTTATCAGCCCTTTACGAATGCCCAGGAGACCAGGTATCCGGAAGACCCTGTCGGTGCTTGTACTGGCAGGAAAAACTCAAGTTCGCTCTCCAGGCTGGAAGATGAGGTAATGAGGCCAGCGTTTTCAGCGATGGATCTGGCCCAGGGTGCTTTCATGCCGGTCAGAATCGGACCCAGAAAATCAAGGACATATTTATCAGCCTGGAGATTGTGTTGTAGCCCTGATGGCAAATACTGGTGGTGCCCTGTGTAAACGAGGCGATATCCTTTCTCCCAGGCAAGCTGACTTAATATGGAGAAGTCAGAGCTACGGGTCAGGCCAAACAGGGCGCTCACCCTGTCGGAACAATCGCCAATCGCCTGAAGATACGTACCGATGTCCGGTCCGATGCGGTCATTTTCGGCCGAAAACACGGCATGGAACTGCTCAGAATCCGCACAATCCTGAACGGTAACTGTGCGCATCAAGCACGGTTCCGGTTTTACCAGGCCGGCAAACAAGCTGGGTATGGCAGGCAAGGTCAACAGCATTGATGCTGTTTGCAAAAACGTACGACGGTTAAGCATGGAACATTGCCTGTAATTACCCTGTTACCCGTGAAATACCATTGTAGTGATAGAGCCCTGTCCGTGACAAGACCCGGAAAACCGGCGGCATCTGCGGATGAGCAATATTGACTGGTATCGCCCGACGTTCTATTTCCTCCTTAAATGAGCCTGGGGCCTGTCTTTTCCACATCAATATACGGGCTGGCCATGGTCGTAAGAAGCAGCACTTAATTCATGGACCTCATCTAACCGAGTGGGTTATGGTGTCTGGCGTAAAGGCGCAACCCTCTGGGGAATGCATCAGATAACCTCACGGATCAGCGGAGTGATTAAAAAATAATGAATGATGTTCGAAGCATTATCGACCAGGGCAAGGTGACGAGCTTGCAGATATCTGTATTTCTCATTTGTGTTCTGATGAACATGCTGGATGGAATGGATGTTTTGGTGATTGCCTATGCGGCACCAGCACTGGCTGATGCCTGGTCCCTTTCGCCCGGGACTCTGGGCACGATATTCAGCGCTGGCCTGTTGGGGATGACTGTGGGAGCCATGTTCCTGGCCCCGATTGCCGACCGTATCGGAAGACGGCGAATGATCATGATCTGTGTTGCTGTGATGGGAACGGGCACTTTGGTGACTGCTTATGCGCAGTCTGTCGGCCAGATGATTTTTCTCCGTTTTGTGAGTGGTCTGGGGATTGGCGCGATGCTGGCAACAGCCGCAACGATGACCGCTGAATACATGCCTTCCCGCTATCGCAATTTTGCGGTGAGTTCCGTATTCGCAGGTTATCCGCTGGGCGCGGTGCTGGCTGGCTTGGTGGCTGCCTCGATCATTCCCGCTTACGGTTGGCCTTCCATCTTTTTAGTAGCGGGAACGAGCACTTTGCTGACCATCATCCTGGTCGGATTCGTATTGCCGGAATCACTGGAGTTCCTGTTCAACGCCCGGCCAGCGGGTGCGCTGAAAAGTGTCAACCGAATTCTCGGCAGAATGGGTCATGAAGAGATTGCAGAGTTGCCGCCATCGTCGACAGGCGAAAAAATCAAGCGCGCCAGCGTATCGGCCCTGTTCGATCCAAAGCGAAAGCAGTCGACCATGTGGCTGTGGACTGCATTCTTCACGGCTTTTGCCACGCTGTATTTTCTGACCAGTTGGATTCCCAAGCTTGCGAGCAACACGGGTTTGTCGTTGGAACTGGCCATCTACGCAGGAACAGTATTCAACCTCGGTGCTTTTTTCGGCATCATTTCGCAGGGCTATATATCCCACCGCTTCGGTCTTAGGCGGGTTATTTGCAGTTTTCTCATTGGCGCGGCCACGCTGATGGTCGGATTCGGATTTTGGTCGAACCCGTGGGTAATCCTGCTTATGTTTGGTCTTATAGGTTTTGGCATGCAAGGTGGATTTGTCGGCTTGTACGCGGTTGCGGCGCGACTTTATCCAACCGAGATTCGTAATACGGGCATAGGTTGGGGTATTGGCGCGGGGCGTACCGGGGCTATTGCCGGGCCGAAAATCGGCGGCACTCTGGTCGGCATGGGCTTGTCTATGACTGCCAATTTTATTGTTTTTGCATTGCCCTTGCTGGTCGCGGCCATCGCGACCTTGTTGATCAAGTCTCCGGACGAAGACTGATCCTGCTTGATGATCAGCCTGCGGTGGCGCCCATCAGATACTCGTTGATACACTGCGCTGCGCCCCGCCCTTCGTGGATTGCCCAGACAACAAGTGACTGCCCCCTGCGGCAGTCCCCCGCCGCATATACACCGGGAATCGTGGTTGCATATTCGCCATGCCGAGCCTGATAATTTGAGTGATTATCGAGCGCCACGCCCAGCGCTTCACCGACGTAAGATTCAGGGCCGAGGAATCCCATCGCCAGTAACACAAGGTCGGCTTCCCATTGTTGCTCAGTATTGGGAATTTCGACCATCTGAACCTTACCGTTGGTTTTTTGCCAATCGACGCGGCAAGCCCGTAGCGCGCTGACCTGTCCTGCGTCGGCAGCCAGGAATTCCTTCGTGACGATGCTGTAGCTACGCGGATCCGCACCGAATTGGCGGATCGCCTCCTCGTGTGCATAGTCTGTGCGTAGAATTACAGGCCACAGCGGCCACGGGTTATCAGACGCGCGATCGTAGGGGGGTTGTTCCAGCAATTCCAGATTGATCACACTGCGACATCCGTGCCGCAACGCCGTGCCGATACAGTCGGCCCCGGTATCTCCGCCGCCGATCACTACAACGTTCTTATCTTTTGCATCGATGTAGTTCCCGTCTTCAAGATTGCTGTTCAGGAGACTCTTGGTATTGGCACTAAGAAAATCCATCGCAAAATGGATTCCGCGCAGCTCCCGCCCTGGAATCGACAGATCACGTGGTCGGGTAGAGCCGGTAGCCAGCAACACCGCGTCGTGGTCTGTTGCCAACTGCGTCGCATCGACATTTTTACCCACGTCTGCGTTGCTTACGAATTCGATCCCTGCCTGTCGCATGAGATCTACACGCCGGTCTACTATGCCCTTGTCAAGCTTCATGTTTGGGATGCCGTACATGAGTAATCCGCCGATACGATCGGCGCGCTCAAAGACCGTCACTTCGTGACCGGCGCGATTGAGCTGATCCGCGGCTGCTAATCCACACGGCCCCGAGCCGATGACGGCGACTGTTTTGCCGCTCCTGACACTCGGTCGCTCATGCCTGACCCACCCTTCAGCGAAACCCCGATCGATAATGGCGTTTTCGATATTCTTGATCGTTACGGGCAGTTCATTGATCCCCAGAACACATGCACCTTCGCACGGGGCGGGACAGGTCCGGCCTGTGAACTCCGGGAAATTATTGGTCTCGTGCAGGCGATCCAACGCCTCGCGCCAGCGGCCCTGGTAGGCGAGATCGTTCCACTCGGGGATCAGGTTATCGACCGGACAGCCCATGTCGGATTGACAAAAGGGCACGCCGCAATCCATGCAGCGGGCACTCTGCCGCTTGAGATTCTTCTCACTGGGCTCGGTAAAGATTTCGCGAAAATCTTGCTGGCGCTCCGCTGCGTCGCGGTAGGGGACGCTTTTTTTGCGGTACTTCATGAAGCCAGTAGACTTACTCATCCTCGCCGACCTCAGCCGCTCACGACGGAAGTTACGTCGCTCTGGTCTTCGTGAATGGCAGCCTCCATCTCCTCGTCGTGTTTCCTGCGCTCGGCGAGAACTCTCTTATAGTCAATGGGCATCACTTTTACGAACTGATCCAACACATCAGGCCACGCATCCAATACCCGTTCCGCTAGTCGAGATCGGGTGTATTTTTTGTGCAGTTCAATCAGCTCAAGCAGTTCCGCGGTATCCTCTTCATCATCGACCGGATCCAAATCCACTGTGCCCATGTTGCACTTCGCTTTGAAGTCGCCGCGTTCATCCCAAATATACGCAATGCCGCCCGACATGCCCGCAGCGAAGTTGCGGCCGGTCGGCCCGAGTATCACGACACGGCCGCCGGTCATATATTCACAGGCATGGTCACCGACACCTTCGATCACTGTCCGCGCACCGCTGTTGCGCACGCAGAAACGTTCTGCAGCACGGCCCCTGAAGAATGCTCGACCGCTCGTTGCCCCATAGAGCACCACATTGCCGATCAGAACGTTGTCCTCAGCGATAAAAGTACTTTGACGCGGAGGATAGACGATCAATCGCCCGCCAGAAAGACCCTTGCCTACATAGTCATTGCTATCGCCTTCCAGTTCGAGCGTGATCCCTTTAGCGAGGAAGGCACCGAAACTCTGGCCGGCTGAGCCTTTGAATTTGATGTGAATGGTATCAATGGGCAGGGCTCGTTCACCCCAGATCTTGACCACGTTGTGGCTGAGCATCGTTCCCACAGTACGATTCGTGTTGAAGATGGGCAGCTCAAGCCGCACCCGCTTGCCGTGGTGGATCGCATCCCCCGACAACTCGATCAGCTTGTGGTCCAGAACGTGTTTCAAGCCATGATTCTGCTGCGTCGTGCAGAAGACATCGGCATCCTCATCGGTCTTCAACGCAGGGGTCAGGATCGGTGTCAGATCCAATCCATCGGCTTTCCAATGATTTACGGCCGCACGGGTCTCCAGTACGTCAGTACGCCCAATCAACTCATTAATACTGCGGAAACCGAGTTCAGCCATGATCTCGCGAGCCTCCTCGGCAACCATAAAGAGATAGTTCACGACATGTTCCGGCTGACCGGCGAATTTCTTTCTCAATACCGGATCCTGAGTGGCGATCCCGACAGAACAGGTGTTGAGGTGGCATTTACGCATCATGATGCAGCCGAGTGCGATCAGCGGGCCGGTGGAGAAACCCATTTCCTCAGCACCGAGCACGGCACTGATGATTACGTCCCTGCCCGTTTTGAGGCCGCCATCCGTCTGTAGCACGACGCGGCTCCGCAGATTATTCATCACCAGCGTTTGGTGAGTCTCTGCAATGCCCAGTTCCCAGGGCAAACCAGCATGCTTGATACTGGTAAGCGGCGATGCGCCGGTCCCACCGGAATCACCCGAAATCAGAATATGATCAGCGTGCGCTTTTGCCACCCCGGCCGCGATCGTTCCAACACCGACCTCGGACACGAGCTTGACGCTGACACGCGCATCCGGATTTGAGTTCTTCAGATCGAAGATCAACTGCGCCAGATCCTCGATCGAATAGATGTCGTGGTGGGGCGGTGGACTGATCAGCCCTACCCCCGGAGTCGAGTAGCGGATGCGTGCGATGATCTCGTCTACTTTACGTCCGGGCAATTCACCACCTTCACCGGGTTTTGCACCCTGCGCCATCTTGATCTGCAGTTCATCGGCATTCGTCAGATACCAGATGGTCACGCCGAATCTTCCGGAGGCGATCTGCTTGATCGCAGATCGTCGCGAATCGCCTGAGGGCAGAACTTTGAAACGCTCGGAATCCTCGCCGCCTTCGCCGGTGTTGCTTCGCCCGCCCATGCGGTTCATGGCTACAGCCAGAGATTCGTGTGCCTCAGCCGATATGGAGCCGAAGCTCATTGCGCCGGTGCAGAAACGCTTGACGATCTCGCTGGCGGGCTCTACTTCCTCCAAGCCAATGGCCGGCCCTGCAACACCTGTCTTGAATCGCAGCAATCCTCTGAGCGTGCGATTCGCGCGCGCATCATCGTTTGCGTGTGCTGCAAATTGCCGATATGCATCCGCATCGCCACTACGCGCAGCCGCCTGTAGAGACGCGATCACGACCGGGTCCCAACCGTGCCGCTCACCGGAGCTCCGCCAGTGGAACTCGCCCGGGTTCGGCAGTGTCGCGGTTTGGGTGCTCGCCTTGGCCGCATAACCCAGCGCGTGTCTTCTTAAAGCCTCCTGTTCCAGAACCGGAAATCGCACTCCCTGCAGCCGGCTGGCCGTGCCCGCGAAACACCGGTCTACGACCTCATCAGCCAGGCCCAGGGCCTCGAAGATCTGGGCGCCTTTGTAGGACTGCAACGTGGAGATACCCATCTTGGCCATCACCTTGAGCATTCCCTTGGCGACGCCCTTGCGGTAGGCAGAGGCGACACTGGCATCATCCGGGTGGACCTGCGCATCAAGCAGGCCGTCACGCCGCAACTGCCACAGCGACTCAAAGGCCAGATACGGATTGATTGCGTCGGCGCCGTAACCGATCAGCAGGCAGTGGTGGTGCACCTCGCGTGCTTCACCTGTTTCCACGACAATACCAATGCGAGTTCGTTTTGCCTGGCGCACCAGATGGTGGTGGACGGCCCCGCATGCGGCCAGCGCGCTAAGTGGTACGCGGTCTTTGTCGACAGCACGATCTGACAACACGACCAGGCTGTAACCCTCGTCCAACGCGTCCTCGGCTTCCTGACAAATGCGCTCCAGTGCCTCGACGTAAGCGCCTGGTACACTGCTGGGAGCAAACGTGATATCGATCGATTTGGCCTTCCAGCCACGGTGATCCATGGACTTAATCGCCGTGGTCAAATCGTTGGACAGGATCGGGTGCCGCAGCCGGATACGATGGCATTGCTGTTCGTCAGTATCCAGGAGATTACCCTCCGGACCGATGTAACACTCCAACGACATGATGATCTCTTCGCGGATCGAATCGATCGGCGGGTTCGTAACCTGGGCGAAAAGCTGCTTGAAGTAGTCGTATAACATCCGCGGCCTGTCGCTCAGGCAAGCCAGCGCTGAATCATTGCCCATGGAGCCAACCGGATCACGCAGTTGTTCGATCAACGGCTGCAGCATAAAGTGCATCGTTTCAGTCGTATAGCCGAATGCCCGCATCAGTGGCAGAAGTGTGCTCTCGTCTAATGGTGAAGCAGTAGCGCCGGCAACGATTTCTTTCGGCATGACACGCTGCGACTGCAGCCATTGCCGGTATGGATGGCGACTGGCAAAGTCCTGCTTGAGCTCTTCATCCGGAATCAAGCGGCCCTGATCAAAGTCGACCAGGAACATTCGGCCGGGTTCCAGCCGACCCTTGTACTTGACGACCGCCGGGTCCAGCGGGAGCACGCCGACTTCGCTGGCCATGATGACCCGATCGTCGTGGGTCAGATAGTAGCGACTGGGCCGCAGCCCATTGCGATCCAGCACCGCACCAATGTATTGCCCATCGGTAAACGCGATAGAAGCAGGACCGTCCCAAGGCTCCATGACGCAGGACAGATATTCGTAGAACGCCCGCCTGTTCTCCGCCATCAGTTCGTTCTTCTGCCAAGCCTCCGGAATCATCATCATGACTGATTCCTGGAGAGTGCGCCCGGTCATTAACAAGAACTCCAGGACGTTGTCGAAAGCACCCGAATCCGAGACATCGGGCTCTACGACCGGAAAGATGTCTTTCAGGGAGTCACCGAACAACTCGCTTTTGACGACTCCTTCTCTTGCTTTCATCCAGTTGACATTGCCGCGGAGCGTATTGATCTCGCCGTTGTGCGACATGAAGCGATTCGGCTGAGCGCGGTCCCAGCTGGGAAACGTATTGGTAGAGAACCGCGAATGCACCATCGCCAGGTGGGAGCTGTAGTCCGGGTCTTTAAGATCCGGGAAGAAGGTCATGAGCTGACCGGGCGTCAGCATACCTTTGTAGATCAGGACTTTCGTCGATAAGCTGCAGATGTAGAACAACTCCGCTTGTTCCAGATCCGAGTCGTTTCTCAGCCGATGGCTGGCGCGCTTTCGAATCAGGTACAGCTTTCTCTCGAATGCATCTCCGGCGAGTTCATTTCCTGCCGCGATGAAAATCTGCTCGATATGGGGTGCTGCCTGACGCGCCGTGGGTCCCAGATCGGCCTTATCCGGATCTGTGGGGACGACACGCCAGCCGACGAGTTCCTGACCTTCGTCTGTACAGATCTCACTGATGACTTGCTTGCAACGATTTCGCTCATCGACATTCGTCGGGAAGAAAACCAGTCCAGCGGCGAACTTCCCGGGTTCCGGAAGCTCGGTGCCTAACTCGTCCTTAGCGATCCTGCGCAGGAAATCGTGCGGCAGAGCGGTCAGGATGCCCGCACCATCACCCGAGTTTGCTTCGGCACCGCGCGCTCCCCGATGATCCATCCGGCACAGCAGATGGTCGGCATCGCGGATGATCTGGTGGCTTGGCTCACCTTTGATATGCGCAATAAACCCCACACCACAGCTATCACGCTCGAGGCCGGGATCATATAGACCACGGGCCGCGGGTCGTCTCAGGCTATTCCCGCGCCTCAAGGGTTCAGCCCGCATATTACACGAAGACAAACCAGTAAATTGTTAGATTTAATCATAAATTGAAACTTATGGGTCCACAGCAAAAAGCACATCAGGATTGGCGCGGTATCCCCTTGGCAACGGAATAGATATCATACCAGTCTGAATTTTTGCCCTTTAAGCGCTTTTCAATTCTGACGTCAACCTAAGTAGGGGCGCCCGTTTTGCATTGCATTTTTACAGCGCAACAATACACTTTGCAGGTCTTCCGGATCATCCACCCGCTCACCTTCAATGTCATAGGCACCAGCCATCTTAACGTAATTGATGTCGGGATGGTCCAGCTTGACATCGATGTATTTGCCAGTCTGCGGCATCCGCCCTTTATAATTCGGTTTGAATTGAACCGGTTGGCCTGGTATTCACGGTGGTTGAATATGACTATATCAACCGGAACTTCGTAGAGTCGGATCACGCCTGTGCAGTGGGAAGTCCACAGGTATTGAGGCCACGTTGTTCCAACTGAACCCAACCTGTGTCGGTTAACATTGAGTGTAAAAAGAGATCAAGGCCTTGTGAAACATAGGTTTCAAGGTCGAAGCACTGTTTAAAATGCCAGTGTTTAAGCGCCCAGGTATGTGCATACATGACCAATTGGTAAGTGGCCAGCCTGCTATCAACCGGACGAAATAATCCTTGGTCGATGCAGGCCTGAATATAGCCAGCTATCAACTCGTTGGTATCGCGTTCCGCGTTTTTGATGAATTGCCGTCGTTCTGCGCTTAATGATTTGGTGGAGCGATAGGCAAGGACGGTAGCCTCACGGCGCTGATCGACGACATTGCAATAGGCCCGAAAAGCAGCGCAGCAACGTTCTAATGGGCCTTCGATACCCCTGACAGCGAGCGGTAATTCCGTTGCGTAGGAATCAAGAACGTCAAGAATCGACAACAACAACAGGGTTTCCTTGTCCTGAACATATTGATAGATCAGCCCGGCACTGACTCCGGCTCGCCGGGCGATCTCCTGAACCCGTGTCTGGTAATAGCCTTTTTCCGAAAACAGATGGACTGCCGCGGAAATAATCTGTCCGCGCCGTTGCATGAACCGGGGCCCATTGGCAAGCTGGTTTTTAAGCTCGCTAATCTGGTCTACGTAACTTGGCAAACATTTTTCCTCAACAGGAAAACCTCAGGTATTAAAAAAGCGATAATCCGATCCCTGCGATACTTGAAACGACCAATTTGGAGAGAGATCCGGCTCACTTGATTCTAGGTGGGTGCGTTTTTTTTTGCAGGAATGTTTGAAGCCGTCGCCGGGTATCATCATGCCCGTATAGCTTTTGGGTTTCCTCCAGTTCCATTTCAAAACCTCCCGCCGACCCGTCAGAGGACGCCGTGATGCAACGCTTGCACGCCGCCAAAGCCTGACGCGGTAACGATCCCAATCGTTCGGCAAGCGCTTTTGACCAGCGCACCAGTTCGTCGGCCGGCACGGCCCAATGCACCAGCCCGAGGCGGGCAGCAACCGTGCCATCGACAATTTCCGCTCCAAGAATAATGCGCCGTGCCACGGCCTCGCCGCACACCCGGGGCAGGCGCTGCGTTCCCCCGGCTCCAGGAATAAGGCCCAGGCCGGCTTCCGGCAGCCCGAGCTTTGCAGTTTCCGAGCAAACGCGCAGGTCGCAGGCAAGGGCGAGTTCGAATCCGCCACCAACAGCTGCACCGGCGATTTCAGCGATGGTTACCACGCCAATTCTCTCCAGGCGATCCAGGACCCGTTGTAGTTCGCGGATCAGATCGACCATGGCGCCGCAGCCCTCAGTTGTGAGTAGAAGTTCCTGCATCAGCGCGAGATCGGCGCCTGCGCAGAATGTCTTGCAGGCACTCCGGAGATGGAGCACCGAGACATCGTCTCTGGATTCCACTTTCTCAAGCACTTGATCCATCCCCACGACCCAGTCGTGGTCGATTGCATTGACCGGCGGGTGGTTAAGCAATACCGTCGCTACCTGTGATTCAATTGTCAGGCTGATCATGCTGGTGATTCAGATTACCGGGTTTGGATTGCATCGCATCGCTTAATGTTCAGTTTCCTTTGAACACAGGTTTTTCCTTGGCGACGAAAGCCTTGTAGGCGCGAGTAAAGTCTTCAGTTTGCATGCAGATAGCCTGGGCCTCGGCCTCGATCTCGAGAGCCTGCTCGATACTGACATTCCACTCCTGATGCAGGCATCTTTTTGTGACAGCATGAGCGAATGTCGGCCCGCTCGCCAATCTTTTCGCCGTTTCAGTAGCTTTTTTCAGGACTTCCCCAGCCGGCGCAAGGGCATTGAAGAAACCCCAATCCCGACCCTCCTGCGCGCTCATGGTTCTCCCCGTATAGAGAAGTTCAGAAGCACGGCCCTGGCCGATAATCCGCGGCAATATCGCGCAAGCGCCCATGTCGCAGCCGGCGAGACCTACACGCGTAAACAGGAATGCGGTCTTGCAGTCCTCCGAGCCATAGCGAAAATCACTGGCCATGGCGATGATGGCCCCGGCACCCACACAGATACCCTCTACAGCAGAAATGATTGGCTGAGGACATAAGCGCATCTCCTTAACGAAATCACCGGTCATCCGGGTGAAGGTGATCAGGCCACCCATGTCCATTTTGGTCAAGGGCCCGATGATCTCGTGAACGTCACCACCGGAACAGAAATTTCCGCCTGCGCCGGTGATAACGATCACTTTCACATCATCGACATATTGCAGTTTATGAAAAGTGTCACGTAACTCGGCATAACTTTCCATCGTCAGGGGGTTCTTGCGTTCCGGACGGTTGAGCGTAATCGTTGCAACGCGTTCTTTGACCTTCCAGTCAAAGTGCTCTGGATGAAAATCTGCACCTTTCAGTTTGTACATGGCTCAATGCTCCCGTGTTGTGTTTTTGTGTTTCAACCAGTGATGACCAAGCCACCACTTACGCTCAGTACCTGGCCGGTGATAAAATCAGACCGGTTGCTGGCGAAGAACAAAATGGCATCGGCGATTTCCTGAGGCTTGCCCAGGCGGCGCAAGGGAGTCGCACGGACAAAGGCTTCCCGGAACTTTTCAGGCACAGCGGCCAGCAACGGCGTATCCGTTGGGCCGGGACAAATGCAATTGACGTTGATGTTGAATCGTGCCATTTCACGAGCAAGGCTTTTTGTGAAGGCGATGGCACCTCCCTTGGCGGCAGCATAGACAGTTTCACCCAGGCTGCCGACGCGCCCCGCATCACTCGCTACAACAATCACTTTGCCGGACTTTTGTTTTATCAGTCCATCAAGGAATGCCCGGGTGACGGCAATGGGTCCCATCAGGTTAAGGTCAACCACCTTGCGCCAGAACTCGGGTGTATTATCCATGAAAGGCTGGATCTTTCCCCAACCGGCCACATTGACGATGATATCTACTTGGGGACGCCAGGCCAGAACGGCCTGTTTGAAACTTTCAATCGAACGGCTGTCGGTTACATCCAGATAGAAATATTGAGCATCTAATTCCTGTCCCTGGAGCTTCTGAGCAGCTTTTTCACCGTTTTCTCTGGCGATGTCAGCCAGGGCAACATGCGCGCCGGCTGCTGCAAGTGCTTCAGCCGTGGCCAAGCCGATACCGGAAGCAGCGCCGGTTACGATTGCAAGCTTGTTTGCTAGATTCATTGCATCGACTCCTTAAAGATAATAAATTGAATGATCGTTCAATTTATAGACAACTTCAATCATAATTTGAACGATCTGAAAGGAATTTCCATCCGCTTGACCTCGATCAAGTAAGGGGGCTTTTTTCTGGCCATCCAAGCTGCTGTCAATGGGCGGAAAAAGCTCGCTGTGCCATTTTATGTTTATGGATGAATCATGCATTATATTCACATATATTACAACTATTTATGCAATATTCGTACAGAGAAAATTACGGCTCTAAGCCATGTTGCTCATTACTCTTTCCACCTGGCTGGCGCTGTTGTCTGCCTTCTGCGATCAGTTTTTTTTGGTTGACGTAAGATCTAAATTGAATCATCGTTCATTTTATAGCTGAAAATGAGGAGAAACCATGGAAATTCCCGGCGGAGTACAATCTGCGCACGTGGATCAGTTCGCGCGTTCTTTGTTACCGCCGGAAGAGACTTGGCCGGTGTTCGATTATTCCGGGATAGAGATGTGCGATTGTCCTGATTATGTTAACGCGGTTGAGGCACTCCTGGACACTGCAATTGCAGATGGTTTTGGTGACAAGCCGGTCTACCACTACAACAGCACTACCTGGACCTACTCAGAACTCCTCGATTGGGCCAACCGGATCGCACGTGTTCTGGTGGAAGATTACGGCCTCATTTCCGGTAACCGCGTGCTGTTGCGTTCTGGCAACAACCCGATGCTCGTCGCCTGTTGGCTGGGGGTGCTGAAGGCCGGCGGCATTTGTGTCACAACCATGCCCCTGCTGCGTAAAACCGAATTGAACTTCGTGCTCGATCATGTAGCCATCCGGTTTGCATTATGTGACGTATTGTTGGCGGAGGAAATGGAAATGGCCCGCGGGTCGAGTGAAACGCTCGAACGTATTGCTTACTTCACCCCTGTGGGGTCCGGCTTATCGGACGAAGCAGATTTGGATCTTGCGGCAGCTGGTAAGCCAACGGACTTTCGTAATGTGCAGACTGCGGCAGATGATATTGCCCTGATCACTTTTACATCAGGTACGACAGGTCACCCGAAAGCGGCCGCACACTTTCACCGGGATATGCTCGCCATTTGTGAATGCTGGCCACAGACATTCACGATTGATCCCGGCGAAGTCATGTGCGGGTCGCCATCCATGGCATTCACTTACGGCCTGGCTGCATTCATTATCTATCCTCTGCGGTTTCGGGCGACCGTCGCGCTGGTGTTGAAACCGACGCCTGAGAATATTCTCAGTGCAGTCGAGAGACACAAGGTAACCAGCCTCTATTGCGTCCCGACATCGTTAAACCAGATGCTGAAAATACTCGACGATTATGATTTCAGCAGCGTGCGCAAGTGTGCATCTGCAGGAGAAAATCTACCGACACAACTCTGGAAGCAGTGGTACCAGAGGACCGGCATACGCATCGTCAACGGAATTGGAGCCACGGAGATGCTGAGCCATTTCATTGCCGAATCCATGGCCGTCGACCGGATAGGATCAACCGGAATGGCGGTACCGGGCTACACCATCCAACTGATTGACAAGGAAGGTCAGCCGTTACCAAAAAACTCTCGCGGATGGATCGCGATTCGTGGTCCGACCGGCTGCCGTTACCTGGGTGAAGTGGAACGTCAAAAAAACTTCGTACGCAATGGTTGGAACGTGACCGGTGATGTTTTTATACTGGATGAGGAAGGCTATTTCTGGTTCGTCGACCGCGATGATGACATGATTGTTTCTTCCGGATATAACATTTCGCCTCGGGAAGTTGAACGCGCTGTGATTGAACACCCCCTCGTCAATGACTGTGCCATCATTGGGGTGAATGACTCCGCGCGGGGGAAATTGGTGCGTGCCTGTGTTGTGCTCCATGATCAATCCCTGGCATCACCTGATACCGTGCGTGACATTCAGGAGTTCGTTAAGAACCGGATTGCCCCTTACAAATATCCCAGGGATGTGCGCTTCTACGACGAATTACCGCGGACCCATACCGGTAAGCTGCAACGCACTTTGCTGCGTGATGAATGAACAACGGTCATGTCCAGAATCCGTTGTAAATACGATTCGAAAATTCATGGTGTTGACGCTAAATACGCATACTGAGTCAGCTCGAATCGACTAAGCTTCATGGTAGAATTTATTGAGCAGGACACGATGACAAAGAGGATACGATGACCAAAGTATATTTATTAATGACAGGAGTTACTTGAGAGATGAGTCAGCAAAGCCTGGAAGAATTGCTGCAAACCGTCGGTAGCCCGCTTGAGCTTTTACGTCATTCACAGATTGGAGCCTATGTCTATCCGGTAGTCCCCGCCGAGTACACGAACTGGCGTGACGAACAACGCGCCTGGCGGGAGACCTGCGTTCTGTTCGACCAGTCTCACCATATGGTGGAAATATATATTGAGGGCCCCGATGCGATTAAATTGGTCTCTGATACTGCGATCAACAGCTTTGCAAACTTTCCGGTCAACAAAGCCAAACAATATGTGCCATGTAGTTACGATGGATACGTAATAGGTGATGGGATTCTCTTCCATCTGGAAGAGAACAAACTCGTTTTCGTCGGGCGTGCGCCCTGTGCCAATTGGATTGAATTTCAGGCCGCCACAGGTGGCTACGATGTTGTGCTGGAAAAAGACGACAGATCGCCATCTCACCCGGATGGGAAGGCGGTTGTTCGCAAGTGTTACCGATTTCAAATTCAAGGGCCTAATGCTAAGCTGCTTATCGAAAAACTGAACGGTGGACCGTTTCCGGACATCAAGTTTTTCAATCTGGATTACATCAATATCGCAGGACGGCAAGTTCGCGCTTTGCGTCATGGAATGGCGGGTGCACCCGGTTTGGAGGTTTGGGGCCCGTACCAGGAAGGCGATGAAATTAAGGCCGCAATCGTTGAAGCCGGCAAAGCTTTCGGTCTGTTTCAGGTTGGCTCCAGAGCCTACGCAACCAACACCCTTGAATCGGGTTGGATTCCATCACCCCTGCCGGCCGTTTATACCGGTGAAAAGATGAAGGCCTATAGAGAGTGGTTGCCGGCCAGTGCCTACGAGGGCTCGGGCGCACTTGGCGGCAGCCTCTACTCCGATAATATCGAAGACTATTATGTGAACCCTTACGAGATCGGTTACGGACCTTTCGTCAAATTTGACCATGATTTCATCGGACGAGATGCGCTTGAAAAAATGGCTGCTGAACCGCAACGCAAGAAAGTAACCTTTGCGTGGAATGGCGATGATGTGGGCAAGGTTTTCCGTTCCATGTTCGTACCGGGTGGAGAAATCTTCAAATACATCGACCTGCCCATTTCGAATTATGCATCGTCGTCGTATGACAAGGTACTAAGCGGTGGAAAAACCATCGGAATTTCGATGTTTAGCGGCTACAGTTTCAACGAGCGGTCGATGCTCTCATTGGGCATAGTGGATTCGGACATTGAGATCGGCACTGAAGTAACGCTCATCTGGGGCGAAGAAGGTGGTGGTTCCAGGAAAACGACGGTGGAGTTTCACAAACAAATCGAAATTCGAGCGATCGTAAGTCCGGTGCCCTACAGCCAGGTTGCCCGTGACACTTACGCGGTTAGCTGGCGTACCGGTAAAAAATAAGCCGGGGCCTGTTGTCAGGCCCCGGTCACAACGGTTTTGGCTGAGCTTGATAAACTGTTGATCTTGCAATGCACACCGACGCAGGCCTCGGTTTAATATCGAAAATGTGCTTGAGCCTTTGTACCCAGGCTGTAATTACCCTCCGTTCGGCATACGCTTGATCTTGCACGATTTTGTTTGCTTGTGCGCACCACCTTTTACAGGCCGCGTCAAACAAATTGGGCCTACTGGAAAATGGGAAAGAAACCATGAGTGAAATGCAACAAGAAAAAGAGCTGATCAAGAATTTCTTACACCAATGTACGCTTGAAGTTACACCCGGGGGTGCAATAAAAATTGATGATTTTGGTGAAGTGCTCCGCGCAGGTACGACCGTTTACATAACGTGTCTCGCCGGTTCTGATTTTAATGATACTGTCGAAACGGCAATACGCTTATGTCGCGAAGGCATGATTCCGGTTCCCCATATTGTGGCCCGATCCACACCTTCCAAAACTTTCCTGGAGGAGAAATTAAAAATACTACAGGCAGAAGCCAATGTGGATGAAGTTTTAATCATTGCGGGCGGTATCAGCAAACCTGTTGGCGAATTTGATCGCTCCATCCAGATGCTTGAAACCGATCTTTTTCAAAAATACGGCATTAAGAAAATTGGTGTTGCCGGCCACCCTGAAGGTTGCCCCGATATTTCACCTGAAGAACTGCGCAAAGCGCTGCTTGAAAAAAATGCTTACGCCAGCAAAAATGAAATTGACATGTATATAGCCACACAATTTTGCTTTGAAGCAGCACCCGTTATCGAATGGGACAGCCGAATTCGAGAAGAGGGTAACGAACTTCCAATCCATATAGGTATTCCTGGATTAGCTACAATCAAGACGCTGATTGGACACGCAAAAGCGTGTGGTGTGGGTGCATCCATGCGTGTGTTAACCCGCCAGGCTGGGAATATAGCCAAATTAATGACCACCAGAATGCCCGACAAACTGATAAGGGATCTCGCTGTCTACGCAGCCCACAACGCGGACTGCGGAATTAAGCGATGCCACATGTACCCTTTTGGAGGATTTAAGAAATCCGCTGATTGGATGTATGCTGTCCAGCATGGAGATTTCGAGCTGGGTGACAAAAATGGCTTTAAGGTGCTTGGAGATTTAAGGAACCGCTGATCCGGGAGCACTGATCTAGCCAATTGCGGTGCCTCCAACACGACCAGCGTGCAGGTTACTCAATTAAAATTACGGGAAACCATAATGAAAGCATTCGAGATTGTAAAAGGCAGTACCAGTCTGGACGGTTTGCGAATGACCGAAAGGGAGCAGCCTGAACCCGTACGTGGTCAGGTTCTCATCCGGGTGTATGCGGCCTCTGTAAATTATCGTGATTTGGCGATTGTGTCCGGCAGGTATATTGGTGGCAGTGTTCAACGCGACACTATTGCACTGTCCGATGGCGCAGGCGAAGTAGTCGCCGTCGGTGCCGATGTCGATAGGTTCAAAGTTGGTGATCGTGTTGCCGGAACGTTTTTTCAGGGCTGGGTAGAAGGTGTTCCGTCTGCATCTGTCGCTGCCCTTGGGTCACCACTTGACGGGATGCTTGCCGAATATGTCGCCCTTGATCAGGAAGGATTGGTGCCGGTGCCGGTACACCTGAGTTTTGAGCAGGCTGCAACGCTGCCTTGTGCGGCAGTTACTGCCTGGAACGCGCTCATGGTAAATGGCCGCATCAAACCGGGCGATAGTGTGCTCGCACTCGGTACCGGTGGCGTATCGATTTTTGCACTGCAGTTCGCCAGGATGAGTGGAGCCCGCGTGATCATTACCTCTTCAAGCGATGAAAAACTCGAACGGGCCATGGCTATGGGTGCGGATGCCGGTATCAATTACCGGAACACACCGGACTGGGAACAAGAGGTTCTGAGTCTGACCGGCGGCGCAGGTGTCGACCACGTGGTTGAAGTGGGTGGCGCCGGGACTCTGGCAAAATCTTTCCAGGCTGTTGGCTACGGTGGGCAGGTCACATTGATTGGTGTTCTTTCCGGACGTGAAGGCGATACCAACCCGCATCCGCTGATGCCCAAGGCCGCTAGATTGCAGGGTGTGTTTGTGGGCAGTCGTGAAATGTTTGAAAATATGAACCGGGCCATTTCAATCAACCAGATGATTCCAGTGGTTGACAAGGTGTTTCCGTTTGACGATGCTCCACGAGCGTACAAATTCCAAATGGCAGGCAGACATTTCGGGAAAATCGTCATTTCCATTGACTGAATCGAGATCGGATGTGTGCATGTTAAACAATCAATATTGAGAGACAACAATGACCTTTGCGATTGATATTCATATACATGCGGATGCCGATTCCTGCGCATGCCACGGCTCGGCAGCGCATTTCAGGGACGCGGCTTTCAAGTATTTCGGTACCAAATTCAAGCAGGAATCGATCGCAGAAACCGCAGATATGTATCGCAGCCTGGACATGATGGCGGTACTTCTGGCTGTGGATTCCTCCTCTGGTATGGGGACACCACCGGTCACAAATGATTTCGTGGCCAATGCGATGAAGTCCGACCCCGATGTCTTTATCGGCTTTGCCAGTGTCGATCCATGGGCGGGTAAAAAAGCCGTCGAAGAAGTGAAGCGGGCGGTGGATGAGCTTGGTTTGAGAGGCTTCAAGTTTCACCCGGCGACCCAGGCCTTTTACCCCAATGACAAGCGGTTCTATCCGATTTACGAGGCCATTGCCAGGTATGAATTACCCATATTGATCCATACTGGAACAACCGGAATTGGTGCAGGCCTACCCGGTGGAGGCGGCATTAAATTGGGTGGATGCCGGCCGATACCCTACATGGATGACGTGGCGGCAGATTTCCCTGACACGCCCATGATCCTGGCTCACCCGTCCTGGCCGTGGCAGGATGAATCGCTCGCCATGGCGGTGCACAAACCGAATGTTTACATCGATCTTTCCGGCTGGTCGCCAAAGTATTTTTCACCGTCGCTGATTCAGTATGCAAACTCCATGATTCAGGACAAGGTGTTGTTTGGAACGGATTATCCCCTGATTGATCCAAAACGTTGGCTCAGCGCATTCGAAAAGGCGCCCTTCAAGGACGAAGTGCGGCCCAAGATCCTGTTTGAAAATGCCAATAAACTGCTGGGACTGAACCTGGAGAGAACACCGCAGGTTCTCACCAGCAGTTAAAAACTTGGAGTAACGAAATTAAATGAGCGACCAAGGCAGCAAAAACCCGTTTCCTCTCCCTTCCGAAGTTGAATCTGTCCCGGGAACTGATGGCTGGCAGGACATGTACCCTTATTACACCCATTTTCAGCCGGAAGATGACCAACGTTTCTGGTTCTGCAATTCCATGCACTTTGCCAATCCGATGTCCGCTTTCGATGTGATTACCGCTGAGGTTCCCTATCACGGCATGGGAGCATTCACAACGCGTGTATTTGCATTTCCTACCGTACTGGGTATCGACTACCGGATATTGAATGGCCGCGTCTATATTACCGCCAACACGGTCACCGATCCGGATGAGATTGAACGACGGCTTGAAATATTCCAGCGGCGAGCTGGCCGATATTATGAAAACTGGAACGAGATATACGTGCAGTGGGAACAGCGCATGAAGAATCTCATCGCCAGCTTAGATGATATAAAGGTTCCTGAGTTACCGGAGTTTGAAGATGAACAGGTGGTGATGAAGGCCAGCGGTATAGCCCAGAACCACTATGTCCGGGAGGCCTTCCACCGCTGTATCGAAGCCTTTTCGGTGATGTGGCAGCATCATTTCGAAATGCTGATGCTGGGCTACGGCGCTTACGTGGTCTTTTTCCAATTTTGTAAAAAAGCCTTTCCGGAAATCGATGACCAGACCGTAGCACGCATGGTGGCTGGCATCGATGTGTTGATGTTCAGACCGGACGATGAACTCAAGCACCTGGCAAGACTGGCAGAGGAGTTGGGACTGGGAGATATATTCACGCCAGACGGTAATCCGGATGTTATTTTGCCTGCAGTGGGGCAACGCGGAGAAGCCGGCCAACGCTGGCTGGAAGCGCTGGAAAAGTCCCGCGACCCCTGGTTCAACATTTCCACCGGTGATGGCTTCTACCACCAAGACCGTAGTTGGAACGACGACCTTTCCATACCTTTTTCCGCACTTCCACACTACATTGGTTTAATCAGGAAAGGCGAGACCCTGGAACGACCGGTTAAAAAGCTGAAGCGGGAACGCACCCGGATTATCAGTGAGTATCGCGCCCTGTTGAATTCGGAAGATGAGCAACTGGCTTTTGACCAGATACTGGGCCTGGCCCATCTGGTTTTTCCCCATGTGGAAGATCACAAATTTTATTGCGAGCATTGGTTGACGACCCGGTTTTTCAACAAGATGAGGGAGTTTGGTGCACTGATGGAACGCTACGAGGTGATTGATGATGCAGAAGATATCTTTCACCTGCATTACACGGAAGTTGAAAAATCACTGGCAACCATCATGAATTCATGGGCCGCAGGGACACCGCCGGCTAACCGGGATTACTGGAAACCCATAATTGAGAAGCGCAAGAAAATTCTCGGCAAACTCGCTGACTGGCAAGCTCCACCGGCCATCGGTCCAATGCCGGAAAAAATTGAAGACCCGGCCTTGCAGATGCTGTGGGGCATTACCTCAGAAACACTGCTAGCCTGGTCCACGCCTGCAGTGGGAAAAGCGAAAAATGAAATACACGGTTATGCTGCGTCGGCGGGGGTCGTGGAAGGGGTCGCCAGGGTTTTGCGGGATATCAGTGATTTTAGCGGCATCTCCGATGACGAGATCCTGGTGTGCCCGATCACCCATCCCAGTTGGGCTCCATTATTCAGCAAGATCAAGGCAGCTGTTTCCGATATCGGTGGCACGATGTCCCACATGGCAATTGTAGCCCGCGAATATGGTCTGCCGGCGGTTGTAGGAACTGGTCAGGCCACGCAACGAATCGTCAGCGGTCAGCGTATTCGCGTGGATGGTGACCGCGGTATTGTGACCCTGCTTGATGAGTGAGCATAAAGGCGATGGTGAACTCGGGACTGATGCAGTCAGCTGGTTCCGGGACATCGGCATTGGCGACTCCCCGCAAGTCGGCGGCAAAGGTGCAAGTCTCGGTGAACTGGTTCGTGCAGGAATCCGGGTGCCAGCCGGCTTTGTAGTCACTATCCAGGCTTATGATCAGTTCATGGATCTGGTGGACAAGAGTGGTGCCATCCGCAAGGCCATTGGGATGCTTAACCCGAAAGACCTGGATAGAATCAAGGTTTTATCGGGTCAATTCAAGGATTTGTTTGCACAAACTCCGCTGCCTGCAACGCTGCGGAAAAGTATTGCTGGTGCTTACCGTGAATTATGTGGAGGCCAGTCAGATTTACCCGTCGCGGTGCGCTCCAGTGCCACCTGTGAAGACAGTGCGGAAGCCAGTTTCGCAGGCCTGCAGGATACTTATCTTTGGATTCGTGGTGAAGCATCCGTGGTCAAATGGGTTCGCGCCTGCTGGGCCAGCCTGTATAACCCGGAGTCGGTCAGCTACCGTCTGAGGCTCAGTTTACCCGAGGATCAGATTTCCATGGGCGTAGTTGTTCAGGAAATGGTGAATGCCCGTTGCTCCGGTGTCATGTTCAGCCGTAGCCCGACCACAGGGGATCGCTCGGTCGTCACATTAGAAGCGAGTTGGGGGCTGGGCTCCAGCATCGTTAGCGGTGAAGTTACCCCGGACAAATATGTCATGAACAAGGTCACTGGTGGGATCATCGATCGCGTTGTTGCCACCAAATTGATTCAACATGTACCAGATCCGAGCGGTACGGGTGTGCAGGAACAATCTGTGCCGCCTGAGAAGCAAACAGAACCCTGCTTGTCTGACGATGAGGTCAAGGCCTTGCTGGGGGTTGCCAAAAAGACTGAGCTGCATTATGGCTGCGCACAGGATATGGAATGGGCGATTGCACATGAGGACGAGGGTATTTGGCTGTTACAAAGCCGGCCCGAGACTGTCTGGTCCAGCAAACAGGCCAAACACATATCTGTGCCTCAAAAAAAGGCCTTTGAGCATGTGTTTTCCGCACTCAGTGGAAAGCAGAATTGATGAAACTGACGGATAACGACGTGCAGGAGATCATCCGTTTGCTGGATGATTCAGCTTATGACGAATTCCAGATTGAAACGGAGCAATTCAAGCTGATTTTACGGCGCGCAAAGACAGAGCAGGGCGGATGGAGCCAGCAGAGGCAGACATTGACCGAGCCGGACTTGCTCACTGCTGCCGACTCACCGTCTGAAGGAGGCCTGACGCACAGCCCGAAACCCGATCGGCGTGACGAACAGGAGGTGCAAGAAGAAGGGCTCAAGGAAATCCTGGCGCCGATTATTGGTACTTTCTATCGCGCACCACAGCCGGGCACGCCGCCGTTTGTGAAAGTTGGTTCCATGATCAGTCAGGATACGGTGGTGGCAATCATTGAAGTGATGAAACTCATGAATTCAGTTCTTGCCGGCGCTGCTGGCGAAGTGGTTGAAATTTGCATCAAAGATGGCGAATTTGTTGAGCAGGGTCAATGCCTGATGCGGCTTAGGCCGGAACAGGGATGAACTTCCAGCGGATTTTGATTGCCAACCGCGGCGAAATTGCCAGCAGGGTCATTCGCAGCTGCGAAGCACTTGGCATTGAAACGGTGCTTGGGGTCTCGCAAGCAGACCTGGACTCGGTTCCGGCGCGCTTGGCGGATGCGACGATTTGCATCGGTCCTCCTCAGGCCTCCAAAAGCTACCTGGATGTTAAAAAAATCATCCAGGCGGCTATATCAACCCGTGTCGATGCCATTCATCCAGGTTATGGCTTCCTCTCGGAGAATGTGCTACTGGCCCGGGAATGCTTGCAGGCAGGTATTTCATTCATTGGGCCCAGCGAACAGCAACTCAAAGGAATAGGCGACAAATTGCAGGCCCGGAAAAACGCTCTGGAGGCAGGTTTGCCGGTTGTTCCCGGCGGTGCTGTCGATAACATCGATCAGGCCCTGGACCTGGCAACGGAATTGTCATGGCCTATCCTGATCAAGGCAGTCAGCGGAGGCGGTGGCCGTGGCATGAAACTGGTACACGGCCCGGAGAAGTTGGCCGAAAACATGGAACTGGCCATGGCTGAAGCCGGGGCCGCTTTTGGAGACAGTCGGATCTATCTTGAGCGATTTATAGAATCAGGGAGACACGTTGAAGTTCAACTGCTGGGCGATGGAGAGAACGTCATTCACCTGGGAGACCGGGACTGCTCGGTACAACGCCGTTATCAGAAGCTGCTCGAAGAAGCCCCTGCTCCTGATGTCCGGCATGACTTACGTTTGGCGATGCAAAAATCGGCGGTGGATTTTGGCCGGCACCTGGAATATTGCGGGCTGGGAACGGTCGAATTCCTGCTGGATTGCGATCGGGAAAAGTTTTATTTCCTGGAAATGAATGCGCGTATCCAGGTGGAGCATCCAGTCACTGAAGCCATCACCGGGATTGACCTGGTGGCTGAGCAAATTGCGGTCGCTGAAGGCAGAAAGCTCCGCCTGGACCAGTCGGAGATCTCATTCTCTGGGCATGCGATTGAATGCCGAATCAACGCAGAGGACAGCAGCAGGGATTTCCTGCCGTCTCCAGGCACGGTGACATTAGCGCAATTCCCCGCTGGTCCCGGCATTCGGGTGGATACGCACATCGAAGCGGGTTCGATAGTGCCACCCTATTATGACTCTTTGCTGGCCAAAATTATCATCCATGCAGATGATCGTCCGGCTGCATTGGCTGAAATGCGTACTGCTCTGCGCAATTGCCGAATCGCTGGTCTTGAGACAAACCTGTCAATGCACGAGCAGTTGCTGAATGATCCGGAATTTCTACGCGGTGGCGTCGATACCGCGTATTTCACCCGCTTCACGCATGCGACGCTGACCCCCGGACAGCGACATGTCTGAAATCCGTCTGGTCGATGTGTCCATCCGCGACGGTAATCAAAGCCTGTGGAGCATGACGGGCCTGGATACGCGGCAAATCCTGCAGATCGCGCCTGTAATAGAGCGGGTCGGCTTTAAAGCCATTGACTTTACTTCCAGCACACACATGGCAGTGGCAGTGCGATATCATCAGGATGACCCCTGGCAGCGAATCCGCCTGATGCACGCCGCGTTGCCCACAACGCCCCTGCAGTTCATTTCCACTGGGTTCCGCTTCATGTCCTGGGAAACGGCGGATCACGATTTTATGCGCCTGGTTTATCGAAAGCTGATGGAAAATGGAATCGGCCGTTTTGTCCTGCTTGATCCGATGCATGACATGGATGCCCTGATGCAAGTGGCGAAGATCGTAAAAGAGGAGGGCGAAGCCGATAATATGGCCGCGCTGACTTACACCATCAGCGATGTCCATGACGATGCATTCTATGCGAACTGCGCTGCACGTATCGCACAGTGCCCCCATTTTGATTGTGTCTACCTCAAAGATCCATCCGGACTGCTAACGCCAGAACGGGCGCGCAGCCTGATACCGGCGATCAGGAACGAGCTGGGAGGTATGCCCCTGGAACTGC
>JAZFUZ010000105.1:0-6133 GCA_036447475.1 Lysobacterales bacterium
AGCACTCCAAATGACCAGCGCTCCAGTTGTTTGCACAATGCGATCAGGGCGATTTTTCCGGCATCGGTGTACCGGGTAAACATGGACTCGCCAAAGAAAACAGAACCAATGGCCAGTCCGTAAATGCCACCGGCGAGTTGGCCGTCCTGCCAGGCCTCGATGGAATGAGCGTGTCCCAGGCGGTGCAAATCGGAATACGCGTCCAGCATCCCGCTGGTAATCCAGCTCCCGCCCCTGTCGCCACGGTTTTCGGCACAGGCTCGAATCACTCCGACGAAATCCTGGTCCGCGGTCAGTGTGTACCGGCCTGCGTTGTACCTGCGGCGTGTTCTTTTCGATACATGGACGTCTGCCGGAAAAATCACGCAGCGGGGTGCAGGGCTCCACCACAGCAGGGGCTGATGTTCCGTGTACCAGGGGAATATCCCGGCACGATAAGCGTTCAACAGGCGTTCGCTGTGCAAGTCTCCGCCCCAGGCGAGCAAACCGTTCGGTACCGCAAGCGCTTGCGTTGAAGCAGGGAAGGGGGAACCGGGATCCGCATCCAATCGAACTATATCCAGGATGCTTTTCATCCGGAATCTCTGCGGAACGGGTCATGTGCGGCCAGTTGTGCGCGATATTCATTCAGCCCATGGTTTTCCCGGACCAGGAACTCGGCAATGGCTGCACGAAAAGCTTCGTTTTGCACCAGGTGGAAAGAGCGGGTTTGCACCGGCACAAATCCCCGGCTGATTTTGTGTCCTCCCTGAGCACCTGACTCAAAAACCCGGATGCCGTGCTCAATGCAAAATTCGATACCCCGGTAGTAAGCCGTTTCGAAATGGAGCCCGGGCACTTCTTCCATACAGCCCCAGTACCGGCCATACAGGCGCCCTCCGCCAGACAGGAAAAGGCTCATGGCGATCGGTTGATCATCCCGTATCGCCAGTAAAACGTGCACGCGATCCGGCATGTTCTTTGCAATGTCGCGGAAAAACCCGGCATGCAGGGCGGCGTGGTTGCGGTAGGCCCTGAAAGTATTTTGGTAACAGGCGTAGACGAATTCATGTTCCCGCGGCGACAGTTCTGCACCGCGTTTCCATTCGAATCGAATACCCGATGCGGCGACCTGCCGGCGCTCCCGCCGGATATTTTTTCGTTTTCTGGAACGCAGTCGGCCCAGGAAATCATCGAAGGAATGATAATCCTGGTTGAACCAGTGATACTGCCAGTCCCTGCGGGCCAACAGCGGCTCATTGTCCAGGGCTGCAGAATCCGTATCGTTGCAAAAAATGCAATGCCAGGATGATAAATCCCGGGTCCTGCATTCATCGATGGCCAGGTCAACCAGGGATTGTCTCAGCAAACCGGCATCCGGGTGCCCAATTCTGACCAACAGGCGCGGACCGGTCACCGGCGAGTACGGGATGGCGGTCAGTAACTTGGGATAGTAGGGCAAGCGGTGGCGTTGATAGGCTGCGGCCCAGGCCCAGTCAAACACGAATTCGCCGTGTGAATGGGACTTGATGTAAGTGGGCGCAAAAGCCACCAACTGGTCATCCTGGTACAGCCCAAGGTGATGTGGTTGCCAACCTGAATCCACACTGACAGAAGCGGAAGCTTCCAGGGCATTGAGGAAAGCGTGGGAGAGAAACGGATTGTCCCCGTGATCCAGTTGCTCCCAGTCCCGTTCATCGATCCTGGAAAAATCCGCGATGATACGGGGGACTGGTTTCATTTGCCATGGAGCCTGTCTGAAGTTGTTGCTATGCCTTGTCGGCTTCATGGGCCAGCCAACGCTCCGCGTCCAATGCCGCCATGCAGCCAAAACCGGCCGAAGTGATGGCTTGACGGTAAACATGGTCACAAACGTCACCGGCAGCGAAAACACCGGCGATGCTGGTCGCGGTAGCGTTGCCGTTAATGCCGCTTTCGATGTGCAGGTAGCCGCCGGTCATACCCAGCTGGTGCTGGAAAAGTTCGGTGTTGGGAGCGTGGCCGACGGCAATAAACACGCCTGCCAGCTCGAGCTCGGTTTTGTTTTCAGACTTGACGTTGGTAACCCGTATCCCGGTCACACCGCTGTCGTCACCCAACACCTCATCAAGCACGTGGTCCCACAGGATGTTTATGTTTCCTGTTTGTTCTTTTTTCAGTATTCGGTCCCGGAGGATGGCCTCGGCACGCAGTTCGTCGCGTCTGTGCACGAGGGTGACCTCATCGGCTATGTTGGACAGGTACAGGGCTTCTTCAACCGCAGTATTGCCACCACCGATCACGGCGACTTTTTGTCCTCGATAGAAAAAGCCGTCACAGGTGGCGCAGGCTGAAACACCCTTGCCCTTGAAGGCTTCTTCGGAAGGCAGGCCGAGGTACATGGCGCTGGCTCCGGTGGCGATGATCAGGGCATCGGCGGTATAAATTCCGCTGTCGCCTTCGAGCCGGAAGGGGCGTTGTTGCAGATCTGCGGTGTGGATGTGATCAAGGATGACCTCAGTATCGAAACGCTGAGCGTGTTTGAGCATTCTCTGCATCAGGTCCGGTCCCTGCAAACCCTCGACATCACCCGGCCAGTTGTCTACATCCGTGGTCGTGGTGAGTTGGCCGCCCTGTTCCATGCCCGTGATGAGGACAGGGTTGAGGTTGGCCCGTGCGGCGTAAATGGATGCCGTGTACCCGGCCGGTCCTGATCCCAGGATCAGGAGTCGACAGTGTTTAACATCGCTCATGTATAATCGCTCCTTGTAAGAGCCCGCTTGCGGGCGAAAGGGCATGAAAAAAGAACGCACAAGCACGCTCTGGTAATGCTGTGTTCTGAGTAAGTCCGAGGCTTATTATGCTTTGAAATTCAATGTGGATTCCACCCCCAGCGGGCGCCTGCTTTAGAATGTCAAGATGGGTGGGTTCGAGGACCCAATTCTCTTTGAATAAAAACTAATTAAAATATATACTTGAAATCAAAATCTGATAAGGAACATCAGCTTGCCGCAAGCCCGTAAGAAAGCCCACAAAACCGACACCGTCAGCAGCCAGATTGCCCTTCGGCTCAGTGAGAGTTTTTTCATACTCACCATCCTGTTATCTGTCTACCTGGTGGCATGCCTGGGAAGTTACGATCCTACCGATCCGGGGCCGTTCAGTTCGGTGGCCTCCGACCAGGTGCATAACATCGGTCGGTTGCTCGGTGCCTGGCTGGCAAATTTCTTCCTTTTTCTTACCGGGTATCTTGCCTACACCTTTCCAGTCCTGTTGATTTACACGGGCTGGCTGGTCTACAGCAAGACCGGCAAACTGGAAGAAAAATCCGGCGCGATTGAGTGGCTGGCCCATCTGACCGGTCTGTTGCTGTTTATCCTGTCTGCTACCGGGCTCACCCATATTCATGGCTCCCCTCCTGCAGGATCAATGCCTGCCGGTGGGGGCGGCGTGATTGGACTGCAGATTTCTACCCCACTACTGGAATGGTCCGGCTTGCTGGGTTCAACGCTGTTCCTGTTGGCAATGCTGCTGGCTGGACTGACCCTTTTTGCCGGAATTTCATGGTTCCGGGTGATGGACGTGACCGGCAAATACACGCTGGCGGGCCTGGCCTGGCTGACAGAGTCCGTTGCCGGCATGCGCGACTGGTTTGCAGGACGTAAGGCCAGGGCGAAGCGGGTTGAGGTCAGGAGGGCGGATTCGGTGCGCCAAATGGGCAAACCAGAGCGGAAGATTGAGCCCCGGATCACATCGCCAGAGGCTCAGCCAAGCGGGCGTGCCGCGCGTGAAAAACAGCAACTGCTGTTCAAGAATCTGCCTGCCGGTTCATTGCCACCGCTTGAATTGTTGGATGATCCGCCGGAACAAACAGAAGGTTACAGCACCGAGGTACTTGAAGCCCTGTCACGCCAGGTCGAACTCAAGCTGGCGGATTTCGGTGTGCAGGTTGACGTTGTAGAGGTGCATCCCGGGCCGGTCGTTACGCGTTTCGAGTTACAGCCGGCACCCGGTATCAAGTCGGCCCAGATCTCCAGCCTGGCCAAGGACCTGGCACGCGGCCTGAGCGTGATATCGGTGCGCGTGGTTGAAGTAATCCCCGGTAAATCAACCATCGGGCTGGAAATTCCCAATGCAGTCCGCCACACGGTGTACCTGTCCGAAATACTGCAGTCGGAGATTTTCGACCGCTCATCATCACCGCTTACCGTGGCGCTGGGCAAGAGTATCGGCGGCAGCCCAAGGATTGCGGACCTTACTCGTATGCCCCACGTGCTGGTGGCCGGGACCACCGGTTCGGGCAAGTCGGTGGCATTGAATGCGATGATCCTCAGCCTGCTGTACAAGGCAACACCAGAGCAGGTGCGATTGGTGATGGTTGATCCCAAGATGCTGGAATTGTCGGTATACCAGGGCATACCACATTTACTGTCGCCGGTCGTGACCGATATGAAAGAAGCGGCCAATGCCTTGCGCTGGTGTGTGGCCGAGATGGAGCGGCGCTATCGCCTGATGGCACCGATGGGTGTGCGCAACCTTGCCGGTTTCAACAAGAAGATCAAGGCAGCGGCCGACCGGGGCCAGCCCCTGACTGACCCGCTGTGGAAACCCGCCTTGCCGGACGTGGAAGAGGAAGCTCCCGCACTCGAGATGCTGCCGTACATCGTGGTGGTCATCGACGAATTTGCCGACCTGATGATGATCGTCGGCAAGAAAATCGAAGAACTGATCTCGCGCCTGGCGCAAAAAGCCAGGGCGTCCGGTATCCACCTGGTCCTTGCCACCCAGCGGCCTTCGGTGGACGTGATCACCGGTCTGATCAAGGCGAATATTCCGGCCCGTATCGCCTTTCAAGTCTCTTCCCGCGTGGACTCACGCACCATTCTCGATCAAATGGGCGCCGAGCAACTGTTGGGGCATGGCGACATGCTCTACCTGCCACCGGGGTCCGCTTTGCCGGAAAGAATTCACGGCGCCTTTGTCGGTGACCGCGAAGTGCACGCGGTCGCCAGGTATCTGCGACAGTTTGGGGAACCGAATTATGTTGAAGAGGTTTTGAATGAAATGCAATTGACCACCGATGGCATGGCCGTCGGTGCAAGCGGCCTGCTGGAAACCGTTGGCGGCGAACGGGATGAGCTCTACGATCAGGCAGTGGCTTTCGTGACCCAATCACGGCGTGCCTCGATCTCGAGTGTCCAGCGGCAGTTGCGGGTCGGCTATAACCGTGCAGCCCGGCTGGTTGAGGATATGGAGGCAGCCGGGGTGGTGAGTCCGCCTGAACATAACGGCCAGCGAGAAGTCCTTGCGCCACCACCTCCGCGCGATTGACCATCGCATGAATCGATTGGCAATCTCTTTCCTGGCCAGCATCTCTATGCTGGCAGTCCCATCGACCGTCATGACCCAGTCCGGACCCGCCCGGGCTCAATTGGAGCGATTTACGGAAGGACTCAAATCACTGTATGCGCGCTTCGACCAGCAGGTCATAAACACGGATGGTCTGGTTGAAGAAAATAGCAATGGACAGTTTTGGAGCGCACAGCCGAACCGCTTTCGTTGGGAATACGGCGGTGATTTTCCGCAACTGGTGGTCACGGACGGTCAAAAAGTCTGGCTCTATGACGTAATGCTGGAACAGGTTACTGTCCGGGAGCAGAGCAGTCTCTCGGTTGATTCGCCATTGACCCTGTTGACCGATATCAGTCAGCTCGATGTGCAGTTCGACGTCCGGGAACTGGGTGATGACAGCGGTTTGGATCTGCTCGAGCTACGGGCTCGCAACCCGGAAAGCCTGTTTGAGCGGGTATTGCTGGGCCTGGAGGACGACAAAGTACGACTGATGACCATGGAAGATGCATTTGGGCTGCGTACTGAAATCCGCTTTAAGGACATCAAGCGTAATCCAAAGCTCGACGAGGAACTGTTCCACTTCACCCCACCGGAAGGCGTAGACGTCATCGGAGATTTGTAGAATGCTTGATCCACAGCTATTAAGAACCGAGCCGGAGGAGGTGGCAGCCGCCCTGAAACAACGGGGTTACGATCTCGACGTCGCCGCCTGGCGCGAATTGGAATCGCGCCGTAAAGAGCTGCAAATCCGGGTCGAGGAGCTGCAGAACCAGAAAAACCAGAGTGCGAAATCCATCGGCCAGGCCAAGGCCAGGGGTGAGGA
>JAZFUZ010000106.1:0-5347 GCA_036447475.1 Lysobacterales bacterium
TGACGGGCTGCTGGACGTTACATTGCTGTCCGGTTTGCCGCGCAGGCGATTGCTCCGATTGTTTCCCACCATCTATAGCGGCCGGCACGTACGGTACCCGGAAGTATCGACTTTCCAGGCCCGGCAAATCAGGATTCACGCACCCGGCGGTCAATTGCTTGCGCCCGACGGCGAATTCCACGGACAAACGCCGGCGGATATCTCTTGCCTGCACCACGATCTGGAAATTTTTTGGGCTTGAGCTCGCGATGCTGCACTGCACTAGCAAGTAAGGTCCAGCGCCATCATCCGGGATACTGGTGCACTATGCGGGCTAGGGATTCTTCGGCTCGTAGCTGAACCGCTGGCCACCAATGGTACCTTCGAGCATCAGTCCACCCTTGGCGATGGTGAACACCGCCACACCGGCGTCGTAGTTGGCATCCGTTGATGCGCCCAGCGTAATCGCCACGGCCGATGCCTGGGCACCAAACTCGAAGTTGCCGCGTTTGAAGTGATTCAGGGCCGTTTGGTCCTTGAAAAAAATGAACTGGGAATATTTCTGGCCACCAAGTTGCAGTCCAATGGTGGCCTGGGACAGGGAAGCAAAACCATCCACCTGCTCATCCACGATGACCAGGCCGCGCCCGAAAGCACCTCCAATGATTAAGCCGCCTTTACCCACACTGGGGAATACGGCATAGCCGGCAGAATCATCAAAGAATCTCTGGATGCCGGAGTCTTTTATCTTGAGATCCAGGATGGCTCGCGCGACGTTCAGTTCCATTTCGTCCGCAGTGTTGGGTTCGAACGCCAGCACCTTGCCGTTGAACAGGACAAGAGCTAACAAGGTGACAAATAGTGTAACTTTGCGCATGTTTTTCTCCGCTGAGTTTGTAAAGGAAAAGCATGAAGATTTCCGGGCCTGTGCGGCCCGGGTTGGTCAGTTTGCGGCATAGCTTATCAGAGATCTTTGTATTTGAACTTCTGCCCGCTGATGGTGGCTTCGTACATCAGACCACCGCTGACGTTGGTGAGTACGGCAACACCCTGGTCGTAATTGGCATCAACCGATACACCCAGCGTTACTGCAACGGCAGAAGCCTGGGCGCCGAACTCGAAATTACCCCGGCGGAAATTATCCAGCGCGGTTTGGTCTTCGAAGAAAATGAACTGGGCATAGACCTGGCCACCCAATTGGAAACCCAGAGTTACCTGGCTCAGCGAAGTCTTGCCGACGACCTTGTCGCCGGCGATGACCAGACCTTTGCCGTACGCGCCACCGATGCCGATGCCGCCTTTACCCACTTTGGGAAATACAGCGTAGCCGCGTGCGCCAGTGAAAAATTCTGCCGTTCCAGGATCCTTTTCTTGCAGGTCGAGAATGGCCTTGGCCACGTTAAGCTGCAACGCGTCACCGGTGTCTGGTTCGAAGGCCAACACGCCCGAGGCCGGGACCAGTAATACACATGCTATAAACGAAAGTGCTGCTTGGCGCATAAATTCCTCCTTTTATAACAAATGGCTCAGGTGTTTGAACTGAATCAAGGCCGGGAATCCATTAATTGAATACCCTGACGGCAAGGTCAGTCCAAAATTAGACCACATCCTGTGTTTTTAAGCCAGAGCCTGCTGGCGGGCGATGCTAAGAGGTCCCTACAGCCTGGCCATAACCCGTTTCAGTTCTTCATCGTAAAGGGCGTCAGGCCCGGTTTGCTCTATTACCGACAGGTACCATAAGGCTGCAAGCCGGTCATAAAGACGGCAAAAAGCTTCCAGCCTGGAAAAATGTTCTTTCCCGGGTGCTCCGCAATAGGCGTGGAGGAAATTTTCAACCCGGTCAGCTTTCAATTGGTGGTGGCGCACTACGATCGCCAGGTCGAAATACGGGTCACCGACAGCCGAATATTCCCAGTCGATCAAGCAGACAGTCTCGCGCCCAATGATGTTGCTGTGAACGAGGTCATTGTGGCACAGGGCAGGTTGCCTGGTTTCCGCTAAAAGCCTTTCTGCCAGCCTGGTGGCCTGCTCGGCAATACGCGAGGCGCTGCGAGTACCGATTTGCCTGGCGTAGGCCAGCGCTATTTTCCCGGGTGCAAATACAGGCCCTCGTGGTGGCAGCGAGTGTAACCGGCGTAAGACCGCTGCCAGTGCCCCCAGCCTCACCGGGTCATGGACATCCATCGAGCTCCATGCATTGCCGGGAATGTAGGAAGTAAGGAGTACCCCTTTATCGGGATCGGCCCAGATGACTTGTGGAGCGATGCCGGCCGCAGACACCGAATGTAAAACCTCAAGTTCGGTACGCCGATCCAGGCCAAGAAGCCGGGCAAATGGCTTGTCCAATCGTGCCACGTACTGCTCATCACCGGCACTCAGCAGCCAGCTGTCGCTGACGGGGCCACCCGCCAGTTTTTCAAGGATAACTGCACCATGCAGCAGCTCAATCTGATCAAGCAGGATCTTTTGATCGGGGGTGGGGTCAGACACCAACCGCATCCATGCTTTTGCGCCATTGCCGGTATCCGATCACGATCAGTGCCAGATAGAGGATGAAGAGCAGGGCCGTGAGCCACAGGTCACGGCTGACATAAAGATAAACCGAAACGGCATCGATAATGAACCAGTAGTGCCAGTTCTGGATGATTTTCCTCGCCACCATCCAGGTGGTCACAATGGCGCCCCAGGTGGTGAAGGAGTCGAGATAGGGCATGGCTGCGTCACTGTAACGGGTCAACAGAAAGCCACTTGCCAGGGTCAATAGCGCGATTAAAACGAGGGGAGTGACGTGACGCTTGAGAGGCCAGCTGCTGACCGGCAGTTTGTTTTCCGGCCCCTCGCCATGCCTCCAGCTGTACCAGCCATAAACCGCCATTGCGATATAGAACAACTGCAGGGCTGATTCCATGTACAGGCCGGCCTGGTACATCAGCACGATATAGATGCTGGTGCTGAGGATGGCGGCCAACCAGCAGGCAATGCTCTGGCGGATCGCCAGCACCAGGTAAGCAAGGGCCAGCACCACCGCAATGACTTCCCAGGCTGACATGGACTTGAGCGCGTCGCTCAACGGTGCGGCCAGTTCAGTCAATGTTGGGCAGTTTCCCGATTTCAAGATCGGAATTCAGATAGCGAGTGACAAAAACGACTTTTTGCTTGCCGGACATGCTTTCGTGGATGCACGCGTTGATCGCTGTGGTTACCTGGTCGAATTCACCCCTGAGCTGCGTGCTGAGCTGGTTGGTGACAATTTCCAGCCCGGGAAAGGTCCGCAGGCGCAAGATAAACGCCTTGATCGTAGGCACGTAATCCGAATCCAGAGGGTACAAACTAATATCAACCGTAATTTTCATGGATGTCTTCACTTTTTATTATTGGTGGGTGTCTTCACTTTTTGTTGTTGTAGGTTAATGTGAGGCCGTAGGCGCGTGGATCGCCAAATTTTGTGTACAACGTGTTCTCGAACCAGGGAGGTTCATTGCCAAAGTAGAATCCGCGCGTGGCGTAATCTTCATCAAACAGATTGCGGGCCCAGACGGACAGCCCCCAGGCGTCCCACTGTTTTCCAACCCGTAAGTTGACCAACTGGTAAGCATCTGACCGCTGGTTATGGCTGATGTCAAAGTAATAGGCGCCAATAAAATTGATGTCCAGGCGTGCAAACCAGCCTCCTGGAGCTTTACGGGTTGCTCCAATATTCAGCGTATAGGGCGCGGCGTGGGCCAGTTCGCGGTTTATCGCGTTTGGGCTCACAGCAATAGTCTTTTCCGACTGCTGTATCTTCGTGTCGAGCAAACCCAGTGAACCATGCAATCGCCAGGCTTGGTTAATCTGCCAAAATGCACTGGCTTCCAGACCGTAAGCACGGGCATCTCCGTTGTAGGTCACGAACACGAAACTATTCGGGTCAAACGGCACCTGCTGGCTGGACTGGCTAAGCTGGGCATCATCGCGGTCCATGTAGAACAGGGTTAGGTCACCGCTCAGGCTGCCATCCAGCCAAAGTCCCTTCAGACCCAATTCGTAGTTCCACAGGTGTTCCGGCTGGTAAGGAATGAATTCAGGACCCAACAGGGCCACGCCCTGCAACGCAGCCAGCGACGGATTGAATCCACCCGCCTTGAAGCCACGGGTGATGCGGACATAGCTCCTCAGGCTTTCTCGCCAGTTGTAGCTGAGTGCAAGGTGTCCTCCCCACATGTTTTCTGAAGGCTCACAGTCGAATTGGTTGCAGCTGTTTCCTCCGGGTGGGTTGTCTGGAAAATTTAGGTCCCGCCATTCATCCTCGTAGCTGGCATCCCAGCGCTCGTAGCGCAAACCGATCGATAATCCTGTTTTGTCGCCGAGGCGGGTGTCCAGACTGCCAAAAAAAGCCAGTGTGTTGGCCTCGTATTCACTGCTGATCTGCCGGTCAGTGAGGCAGGGCGAACAGTAGTTCTCCTCACCACTATCGTCGTAAATACCGCGTGACGAGATCTGGTTGTCCTCCTTCAGCCGTTGAACGAAGACACCCATCACCCAGTCGGTCGAATCGTTGAAAAGACGCCCCTTGGGCGAGGAAAGCAGCCTGAATTCCTGGTTCAGACTGCTCCGTTTGCGGGGATTGATATATTCGTAGTCGTAGATATAGTCGCCGTATTGCTGCCAAAAATCATTATTTCCCCAGTCACCGTCGTAGCTGAAAAGGATGTCTGAATCGGCCATGCTGGTGATACTCACCAAGTCGAACCCGTCATTCAGCGGGCCGCTGAGGCGCACAGAACCAGCTCTGGTTTCCTGGCTGTCCCGGCCGGGCTTATCGCTGCTTGTCACAGCATCGTTACGCACGGTCCAGGCGTTGTACCCATTGTCGAAATCCATGTACAGGCCAGTTAGCAACGCGTTCCAATCATTTGCAAATGACCATTGGAGCTTACCGCGCGCGGTCAGTTCATCGCGCCCGTTGGTGTCGTCACGGCCGAGGTAGCCGTTGTCACGGAATCCGTTGCTTTCAAAATGGTGCAGGGAGATTCGCCCACTGCTGCGGTCGGAAAGTCTCCCGCCTACGGCGGCTCCGATCGAGAAAAGGCCATCGTTGCCGGCGGTAAGTTCCACGTTCATGGAAGTTTGTTCTGCCGGAGGTATACTTCGCATATAGATGACGCCGGCCAGGGCGCTGGAACCATAGCGGGCACTTTGTGGCCCACGTAGTACTTCAATCTGCTGTACATCGTACAGGCTGGCTACACCGCCGATTCCTGAAAGGTCGATGTCGTCAATGATGTAACCGACGGAAGGGTTGGGTGCGCCCTCGTACTGCTCACGCTCACCGATACCCCGCAGCTGGAAATAGCGTGCCCGTGAACCCTCGCCAGACAGGTTCATATTA
>JAZFUZ010000107.1:0-3634 GCA_036447475.1 Lysobacterales bacterium
TGCTTATTTCTCGGAACAGTCCTGGCCGGCTGTGAAGCCCCACTCGACCTTGCAGGAGTTGAATCCCAATTATCCCAATCGACTCAGCGCTCCGACCTGTTCCAGGCAGTCACACGGCATCAGGACACCGTAATCGCCGTAGGCGGCATGGGTGCAATCTTGCAATCACTCGATGGTGGCAACAACTGGCAACGCACCACCCTGCCCGGCAAACCCTTCCTGGTGGATGTCTCGGTCTGCCCTGATGGTAGGTTCTACGCCCTCGACAAAACGGATGGAATCTGGTCCATCCAGCCCGATGGCAATTGGTTTCGACAAGCGCTGCCTGAAATGACCGAGCCACAGGCCATGACCTGCGATGCGGCAAATATTATCTGGGTGATCGGTAGCTTCAGCACTATTCTCCATTCCGTTGATGCCGGGGCCAGTTGGGACACCTGGTCTCTCGACGAAGATATTTATTTGACCACGATACAGTTCGTTGACCGGCAGCATGGCTTTGTAAGTGGTGAGTTTGGTACTGTGCTGCTGAGCGCTGACGGCGGCAATAGCTGGAATCGCGCCGCCGACCTGCCTGACAGCTTCTATCCGCAGAGCGCATATTTCACCAGCCCGACTACAGGATGGATTGTCGGCCTCAACGGGACCATCTGGAAAACAGATGACGGCGGTCACGCCTGGCTGCGTATACCAAGCGGGATCAACACACCCCTGTACGGCATTAGCGGTTTCGGCGATACGCTGCTTGCAGTCGGTGACAACTCAACGATTCTGTACCATAGGGTGGGGGATGCATCGTGGACCCTGCTCGACGATGCCACCAAGTCCCGTACCTATCTGCGTGGCGTCGCCAGCCTTGGCGACGGTCGTTTCATAGCTGCCGGCGGTGGTGGCGCCCTGTTTACGATCACCATCCCGAACAGTGGAGCGCTGACCACCCTGGAGACTCTCGATGAGTAGATTCAGCGGCGCTTTGTATCGTTTCGTGGAGTTCATCTGGAAATATCCAAAGGGTACGCTGCTAATTATCGCGATTATCACGGTCTTATTTGCGCTACGCGTACCCGCGGTTCGCATCGTATCCGACTTCGCCGATCTGTTACCCCAGGATCATCCCTATATTCAGCTACACAATGAAATCAGGGATACATTCGGTGGAGCGAACAACATCATTGTCTCGGTCACTGTTGAAGAAGGCTCAATCTTCAGCAACGACATGCTGGACAGGATTCATCGAATCACACTTGCAGTCGATGCACTGGAAGGCATTAACCACAACCTCGTCACCAGCCTGACGCACCGGAATGTGCGGAAAGTCTGGTTAGGTGGCGAGGGGACCGTAAGATCCTCTACCTATTACGACCCTTTGAAAGGGGGCTACAGCGCCGCCGAGCTTGATGGCATCAAGCAAGACGTGTTGGCAGACCCACGTGTTTTTGGCTTGCTGGTCTCCCCGGATCTGAAATCTGCTCTGGTGCGGGGCACTTTGAACGAGGGCGCACTCGACTACGAAAAGATTTTTCTGCAACTACAGTCAATACGCGAGCGCGAAACCGTTGCAGGCGTCAAAATTCACGCAACCGGGCAACCCGTTCTGGTTGGCTGGGTCTCAAGCTACACCAATCAGATTATTATTATTTTTCTGCTGACCGTCGTCATCATGCTCGCTCTGCTGATCCTGCATTTCCGCAACATGTACGGCATTGTCCTGCCGGTGATCGGCATCATTGTTACTTCAATCTGGGGGCTGGGTATTCTGTCGTTGCTTGGCTACAACCTCGATCCACTAATGCTGGTAATCCCTTTTCTGATATCGGCCCGGGCGATGTCGCATGGCATCCAGATCGTTGAACGTTACTACCAGGAAATCGAACAAGGCCATGATGGGAAATACGCTGCCCACCTGGCATTCTCAAACCTGTTCAGGCCCGGATCACTGGGTGTGGTCTCCGATGCGATCGGTTTGCTTTTAATCGCTGTTGGCTCAGTACCGATCAATGACAAGCTGGCTGTCTACGCCTGCCTGTGGGCTTTGTCAGTCATCATTACCGTGATTATTGCGATTCCGTGCATCCTGCAACTGTTGCCAAGACCGACGGTGCGTCCGGTCGGCAGCAGCGCTATGGCCAAGCTGTTCAAGAAAATTGCGCATAGGGTGACCAGGCCAGGTGCACCAGCCACCGTACTTTGGGTCTGCGCTTTACTTTTTCTTGCGGCACTGGCCGCCAGCACAAAAGTGATGATCGGTGAAACCGAGCCTGGATCCCCGTTGCTCTATTCAGACCATGACTACAATGTCTCTTCCAAGACGATCAATCAAGCCTTTCCCGGATCCGAGGAGCTTTATGTGATCGGCCATACCGATGAGTTGGGTGGCCTCAAGCGTCCTGAGGTTGTCAAGGCGCTTGCTGATCTGCAGGCACACATGCTGACAGACCCTGCACTGGGCGCCACCAAGGGCTTACCGGATCTGATTCGCGCAGTGAACCGGATCACCCACTACAATGACCCCCGTTGGTACGCATTACCCGACGATCCGCGGCTGGTGGGTGGACTGATGTTTCTTTATATGATGTCCAGCCCCACTCAAGGCGCCCTGCTCGAATACCTTGATACCGACCAAACCAACGCGAACATTGTGTTCTACTACAAAGATCACCAGGGAACGACCATCCGCCGTGCGATCGAGATGATCAACCAATGGAAAGACCGTGAGGAGTCCAAAATCGATGGGTTTACACTGAAACTGGCTGGCGGAACGATCGGCGTCAATGCGGCAATCAATGATGCCGCCTTTGCCACCAATCTCATTATCATACCGCTGGTGTTCGCCCTGATATTCCTGTCCGTTGCAGCTTTCTATTCATCCTTTCACGCCGGCCTGATCATGCTGGTTGCGATGTCTTTTGCAACGGTTATGACCTATGCCTACATGGGGCTCGCCGGTATCGGCATTAACGTCAATACAGTACCGATTATTGCAGTCGGTATTGGGGTAGGAATCGATTACTCCATCTATCTTATGGACCGCATTCGCTCAGAATACTATGATGGTCTGAGTCTCAACGAGTCTATTAGCATCGCACTGGCAACCACCGGCAAGGCAATCGGGTTTACCGCCGTCACATTGATAGGCGGTGTCCTGATGTGGGTATTCGTATCTGATCTGAAATTCCAGGCCGACGCGGCAAAGCTGTTGATCGTCATGTTGGCCCTGAATGCGATGGCCTCCATTTTCCTGGTGCCGGCCTGGTTACAGAAATTTACACCTGAATTCATTACACGACAGTCCAAGAGGAGGAATAATGGTGAACCTTAAAAGCTCGAGTCATTTCACTGCCATGCAATTCGTCGTGGCATGCCTTGTCACGATGTTGTCTTTCGCGCCCAAAGTATTTGCGCAAGACACGGAGTTTAGGGGATTCGTTGAGAACGCAACGTTTGTCCGCGCACACGGTGTTGGTATTTCAAAATCAAGAAACACTTTGCAGCTGGAGTTATCCAAAGCGTTTAAGCCGACCGGGCTTTTTTCCGAAGCCTCATTCAACGTCACTTTCCGTGGTAGCTACGATGCGGTCTACGACCTCAACGATGATGAGTTCGGAAAAAATTCCGGCCGCTCAGTGAGTTTTGC
>JAZFUZ010000108.1:0-13480 GCA_036447475.1 Lysobacterales bacterium
ACCAGCCGCTTGTTGTCGCGTATGTGCTTGACAATTTCCTTGTCCACGCCCAGTTGTGTGGCACTGGGTGTGCCATCTTCCGGCAGCAGCGTGTCGAGAAAAGGGCCAAGCGCACGGATCGACACTTTGCGGCCGGGTTTACCCGTCGGAGCGGCCAGCAACACAGAGGCAGGGAGATAGGCTGCCAATGCAGCCAGCCAACGAAGCAGGTCGCGGCGAGTCAATTTTAGCCTGTTGAGTGGTTCGACGTGGCGCATGGCCTTAGTATATCGCGCGGTTGTGGAGAAAAACTCCTGACATCAATCCCTTTTCTAAAAATCAAACCTCACCGTAGCGGGGTTTGAGAGGTGGCCCCGTTTGTTTGGACAGCTAAACCCAATTCTATAAGTGGATTCCAGCCCATCGTTTAAGCAGCCAGGGTTAGCGACTGCTGAGAAAAATATACATCATCTGGCGTTTTTCGTCCCAAAGCGCTGTGTGGCCGTCTTTGATTGTAAAGATCGAAGTAACGACCAATTCCATTTCGTGAGTCAGAGACCGTGTCGTACGCGTGAAGATAAACTTCTTCGTATTTGACGGATCGCCACAATCTTTCAATGAACACATTATCCCGCCAGGAGCCTTTGCCGTCCATGCTGATCCGGACACCGTGGTCCTTGAGCAGACCTGTGAAGGCCTGGGAAGTAAACTGAGAGCCTCGATCTGCGTTCATAATCTCCGGAATTCCGCAGTGGGCAGTGGCTTCTTCTACAGCCTCAAGGCAAAAGTCCACATCCATTGTGATCGATACTTTCCAGGACAGAACCTTGCGCGAGTACCAGTCCAGTACTGCCACCAAATATACAAATCCACGAGCCATTGGAAGTAGAGTAAGAAGCAGGAGGTGATATTTGGATATTGGATATTTGGGGTCAGTGTAAAAACCTACGTCTATTCCAGCCAAGCTTTTACAATCGATAGCCGCGTTGTCCGCTTCAACCTTAATCCAACTCATGGAGCAATCTCGTTCTCATAGATCGTTGGGAGCACGATTACATGCCGCGTCGGAGACGTTACTGTCTTGCAGGTCTGCCCGTTCACAGCATTCAGCGAGGGAACGACAAACAAGCTTGCTTCACCTCAGATAACGATATGCTAACCGGTTGAAGATTGCAGCATCGAAGTATGACCTGGCTCTGGGAAACAACAAGAGACAAAGGCTGAAGGCGTATCAAAAGTTATTTTGAGCGAGGACCGAAAAAAGCATATGCCTGATCGTACAGCGGTAATAGTTTTTACACTGACCCCAAACATACTTCGGCCGGAAGAACCATTGTTTTGCCATTGCGTGGATTTCGCACCAGTATGGAATTATCTGGAAGTTGAAATTCAGTGATCTGATCCAACGCGAAAAGCTCTGAATTCTGCCCTTTGTTGGAGGAGCTTTTCAGGTGGAAATTATATGAAAAAGAGGAGCTTGAGTTCATTTACCAATCATTATTTTGGATCAATGCAATTTTGCCTGTTGAGCTTAGGAAGCGAACTTGAGCTTGTCAAAGTTTTTTTGGATTTTCGGCAAAACGTGGCAGCATCGCCCGCTGGAATCACGTAGAATGATGCATCCACGCAGGACTGTTTTTCCATGGCCAACGGCACCAAGAATCTCGCCCTCTATTGTGACTTTGAAAATATAGCGCTGGGCGTCCGCGACGCCCATTACGCGCGCTTTGAAATCGAAGCAATCCTCGAACGCCTCCTGGTAAAGGGCAATATCGTGGTCAAGAAAGCGTATTGTGACTGGGAGCGCTACAAGGATTTCAAGCGGAGCATGCACGAGGCCTCGTTCGAGCTGATTGAAATTCCCCATGTGCGCCAGTCAGGCAAGAATTCCGCTGATATCCGGATGGTCGTCGATGCCCTGGACCTTTGTTATACCAAGTCTCACGTGGACACCTTCGTCATCATTTCCGGGGATTCTGATTTTTCACCATTGGTTTCGAAGCTGCGGGAGAACAACAAAGTTGTCATCGGTGTCGGGGTCAAAAACTCCACCTCTGATCTGTTGATCGCGAATTGTGACGAGTTCATTTATTACGATGATCTGATCCGGACCGCGGAACGCCGTAAGCCGCGCAGGAAGAAAACCAACGGGCGCAAGGAAGGTGAAGGATCCAAAGAAAGTGATGGGCGCAGGGAAAGTGACGATGGAGCGCAGAATGTCCGCCAGGAAGCTCTTGCGGAAAAAGCCTTCGAGCAGGTGCTGGAAACCATTGATGACCTGTTTAGCGAGCGGGGTGACGAGGACAAGCTCTGGGGATCAATGGTCAAGCAGACGCTGAAAAGGCGCAAGCCGGGCTTCAACGAGAGTTACCACGGTTTCCGTTCATTCGGGAAATTACTGGAGGAAATGGAAGAACGCGGCTTGCTGACACTGGAGCACGATCAGAAGTCCGGGGGCTATATTATTACCGCTGTGAACTGACTAGGGCCTAGTTCGCCTTCGGGTCCGAGGCCGTGTATGATGCGCGTGCTGCAATACGCGTTACGAGATATCAGCTAGTTTTCCTTCCAGCTTTTAAAGTTTCCGTTCCCGTTATAAACAGCAGGTCACCGGTCCGGGTCGATGATCCGGGGTGTAATTTTTGTTCTATAAAGTGAGTTAAAGCAATGTCAGATACAATTGTCGGCACGGTTAAGTGGTTCAACGACGAGAAAGGTTTTGGTTTTATTGCCCGTGAAGGTGAACGTGATGTATTCGTACACTTTCGTGCAATTGCCATGGAGGGTCGCAAGTCTCTCAGTGAAGGCCAGCAGGTTGAATTCACGATTGGCGAGGGCCAGAAAGGCCCGCAGGCGGAAAACGTAGTACTGCTGTAAATTGCAACAAGGTGTAAATAGAAACGCGTAGGGAAACCCGGTCTGCCATAACAGACCGGGTTTTTTTGTCTGCGGTAAAAAAACCCGGCTTGCGCCGGGTTGCAATGTTGGTACCGATGTCCTGATTCCTGTGTTTATCCGTCGTTACGGCACAAGGGTCATCTTTGGTGATCAGCACTTGTAATTTCCCCCCAAGCGCCAGATCGTTTCTGCCTGTTCCCCAAGCATCTTGGTTTTCAAGCTGATTTGCGGCACTGTCCTGGTGTACCAGGGAGCGTGCCTACTGATCTGTGGTCAGTTTGCAGGTGGCGATAATTCATTGGACTTTTGCCTTCGCGGCTGCGAGATATCGTGTTTCGAGTGGCGTTATCCATAACAAAAGCTCCTAAAATCCATTTCGACTAATAGCCTTCTTGAAAGGCTTGGGAGAGTCGGAACCCCATTTGGCTAAGGAGGGGGCGGGGCTCCGAGTCTTCCAGCTAACTGCTACCAGTAAGTTAGTTTGTACAACTCTATACATGCAAAAATCAGGCCAAAAGAGGAAATTACGAAAAATATTAATTAAAAGATGAAGATAGCTAATTTAGCAAAAATATATTTAGCCAAATTTGCCCAAGCACTGCCCAATTACGTCAGCAAAGATGACAATAATTGTCACTTCAAACATGAATTGGCACAGACGTGCTCCTACAAGGGCTCCAACCAGTTGCGGCTGTCCTTGGTTTGCCCGTTGAACAGGCCGAAAAATGCATCTTGTATCTGTCGCGTCAGGGGGCCGCAGCTGCCATTACCGATACGCATATGGTCGATCTGGCGCACCGGTGTGACTTCGGCAGCCGTGCCGGTCATGAATATTTCGTCCGCTGCGTATAGTTGCTCACGTGCAATCGTTTGCTCCAGGGTATCGATGCCCATATCCGCCGCCAGTCGGATGACGGTATCGCGTGTGATCCCGCTGAGGATGGATGAAGACGCCGGTGGCGTGAGCAGCCTTCCGTGCAGGATGACGAAAATGTTTTCACCGGCACCTTCGCTCAGCAGGCCGTCGATGCCCAGGCCAATGCCTTCATCAAAACCACGATCCCGCGCCTCGAGGCCTATCAGCTGGCTGGACAGGTAATTACCACCGGCTTTTACTCCGGGCGGCATGGTGTTTGGCGCCAGCCGGTTCCACGAAGTGATGCAGGCCTTGATGCCATTCTTCAGACCCGCCTCACCCAGGTAAGCGCCCCAGGCAGTGACAATAATAGAGACATCCACTACATTCATGTCCTTTGGAAGCACGCCCAGGCCGCAGTCACCGCGGGAAACCAGCGGGCGGATGTAAGCGCTCGCCAGTCCACTGGCACGGACGGTGTCCCGGCAGGCCTGGTGTAATTCCTCGACGGACCATGGCATGGGAATGCGATATACGTCTGCCGAGTACTGGAGCCGCTTGAGGTGATCTTTCAAACGGAAGACTTTGGTGCCGTGGGGTGTGTCATAGGCTCTGATGCCTTCGAATACCGAAGAACCGTAATGCAAGGCATGACTTTGCACATGAACCATGCAGTCAGCGTGTTCCCGTAATGTGCCATTAAACCAGATTTTATAGTTATCACTCATCAACCGACTCCTGCTATTGTCATGGCCTGTCTGTGCCCGCTCCCGGACCCGGACATTATCCTCCAAACACAGACCATAGACGAATATCGGCTACGCTGCCTCAGCCGCAGCTGCGCTCGGTTACAATGAGCCGGTCACCCACACTCGGGAACCTTTTCGATGGAATGGAAATTATTTTTAACGGTGTTCGCCAGCATTTTCGTTGCTGAGATGGCAGACAAAACTCAACTGGTCACTTTGTTGTTCGCGGCTGACAAGGCCGTCAGCAAGTGGCTGGTCTTCCTCGGCTCGGCATCCGCGCTGGTGCTGGCCAGCGCCATTGCGGTGCTCGCTGGTACCCTGTTATCCCAGGTAATCAATGTCAGGATGATGTCCATCGCCGCCGGATCGGGATTTATCCTGATTGGCGCCTGGACTCTGTACCATGGCTTGAATCAAGTCCAGTAAGAAGGTAATAGTTTGAACCGCGAGGTCAACCACCGTCACCACCACGCCCCGCCTGATTACAACCGGGCGTTCGCGGTGGGAGTGGCACTGAATGTTGTTTTTGTCTTTATCGAGGCCTTTTACGGCGTGATGTCCGGCTCGCTGGCCCTGCTGACGGATGCCGGCCATAACCTGGGCGATGTCCTTGGCCTGCTGCTGGCCTGGGGTGCTGCGGTACTCGCAAAAAAACGGCCGTCTTTCAGGCGAACCTACGGTTTCTCCCGTGCAACGATCATTGCTTCCCTGTTCAGTGGTCTTTTGCTGATGGGGGCGGTCGGTGCAATCGGCTGGGAAGCAGCCAGCCGCCTGATGGAGCCACCCGAGCCTGCTGGCAAGACGATCATGATCGTTGCTGCCATCGGCGTATTGGTCAACACGGTCACTGCACTGTTCTTTTTATCCGGCAAGGACAGTGACCTGAATATCAGGGGTGCTTTTCTCCACATGGCGGCCGACGCCGTGGTGTCGCTGGGTGTTGTAGTATCCGGCGCTCTGATCCTGTTTTACGGCCTCAACTGGATTGACCCGGTCATCAGCCTGGTCATTGCAGCCGTTATTTTCCTGTCTACCTGGGGCCTGCTGCGGGATTCACTGAATCTGGCAGTGGATGCAGTGCCCAGGAATGTGGACCCGGGTGCGGTCAGGAAATACCTGTCCGGGCTGCCGGGCGTCACGCACTTGCACGATTTGCATATCTGGCCAATGAGCACCACCGATACGGCCCTGACCGCTCACCTGGTGATGAATCCGATGCCGGACAGTGACCGTTTCCTCAACGAGGTTGCACATTTGCTCGCAGACAGGTTTTCGATCAATCACGCAACCATTCAACTCGAGCGGCATGACAGTGACATTATCTGTTACCAATCTGCGCATTGTGCCGAATGAGCGGAACGGCGTGTAGCATGGCATTGTCGTCCAGTGTCGGCAGCACCATCAACTCATGCCTTTGGCTGGTAGTGATCGGCAATCACCTGCGCCACGCAAGCAGTCAGCTTGCGTGCGAAGGGAATGTGCAGAAATTCATTCGGCCCGTGGGCGTTGGAATTTGGTCCCAGCACACCGGTGATCAGGAACTGGGCACGGGGGAAGAAGTCTCCCAGCATGGCCATGAACGGAATCGTTCCACCCTCGCCCATGTACATCACGCTTTGTCCGTAGGCAGCCTGTGAGGCCGTTTCCAGCGAGGCACCAAGCCACGGTGCAATATCCGGCGCATTCCAACCCGAAGCAGGATGGTCCGCTTCGAAACTGATGTGCACATTTTGCGGTGGATTTGCTTCGAGAGTTGCCTTCATTTTCAGGGTGGCTTCTTCTCCGTCCACGGTGGGTGGCAGGCGCATCGACAGTTTCAGCGCAGTGTAGGGTCGCAGCACGTTACCCGCTGACTCGAGTGAAGGCAAGCCTGCTGCACCGGTCACCGACAGGGCCGGGCGCCAGGTCCGGTTCAGGATCCGTTCCAGGTTGTTTTCCGCCTGGGGCTGCACGTCTTCACACAAAGGATAAGCATCGAAGACTCCGTCACCGAGCACGTCCGCCACCCGCTGGCTTTGCGCCATCCGCTGGTCGGAGATGTCAGCGTAAAGGTAATCCGGCACTACACGACCGGTGGTTTCATCTTCCAGCCGGCTGATCAACTGGCGCAATACCCGGAAGCTGGATGGAACGATACCGGATGCATAACCTGAGTGGACGCCCTCTTTGAGTACATCGGCGCGCAGTGTGCCGGCTGCCCTGCCGCGCAGGGAGACGGTCAACCAGAGCTGATCGTAATTACCGGCCCCTGAATCCAGGCAAACCACCAGCGAAGGTGTGCCGATACGGTCCTTGAGGTGATCAATGTAATGGGGCAGGTCATAGCTGCCGGATTCCTCGCAGGCCTCGATAATGACCACGCAACGCGCATGCGGCATCTTCTCGCGCTGCAGCGCCATGATTGCGGTCAGTGAGCCGTAGGCGGCATAGCCATCATCTGCGCCGCCACGGCCGTATAGCTTGCCGTCCTTGATCACCGGGGTCCAGGGCCCCAGGCCATCAGCCCAGCCCGTCATTTCGGGCTGCTTGTCGAGGTGCCCGTAAAGCAAAATGGTGTCATCGTTGTCACCGGGAATTTCCATGAAGATCAGCGGTGTTCGTCCCGCCAATCGCACGATTTCACATGTCATCCCGGCAATATCCTGGGCTTTGCACCAGGCAAAAATTTGTTGAACCGCGTCCTCAATATAGCCGCCTTTTTCCCAGTCAGGGTCGAAATGCGGGGACTTGGCGGGAATTTTGATGTACTCGATGAGTTCGGGAACGATGGAATCCATCCAAACTTCATCGACGAATTTTTGAACGGACTGCTGGTCCATAGGCTTTACCTTGAATGTTGCACTGATTAACATTTGCGATTATCGCATGCAGGAGCCCGCTTACATGCAATATTTGATTCCGGTGTTTTTACTCGCGTTCTTCGGTGGGGTCCTGGCCCGTTTCCTGAACAAGGCCATGTTTTCGAACCCGCTGCTCCCATTTCTCCCTTGCCAGTGCCTGCATGTCTACCGCGTGATCGACTTCGTCGATGATCTCGGTGCCCAGCAGGGTTTCGATCACATCTTCCATGGTAACAATGCCGGCCATGCCTCCGAACTCATCCACCACCAATGCAATGTGTTCGCGTTTTTCAAGAAACAGTTTGAACAGGTCCGGGATAGGAAAGCATTCGTGGATGATGATGATCTCACGCCTGATGGACTTAAGCGGTCTGTTCCCCCTGTCATGCAGCAAGCTGGTATGCAGTTTGTCTTTAAGGAAATAACCTGAGATATCCTCCCTGGAATCTCGCTCGTACAACGGGATGCGGGAAAACGGCAATTCCTTGTTGCCTTCGAAAAAATCCCGGATCGTCATCTCTTCGGATGCAAGCTTAACCACTGAGCGGGGCGTCATTATGTCTTTGGCTTGTACCGTATGAAGCAGCAACAGGTTTTCGATTACCTCGGACTCCTGGGGCTCCACGTGTCCCTCTTCCACACCGATTTCTGCCAGGGCGAGAAACTCTGAACGTGAGAATACACTTTGTGATTTGTCTTTTTTCAGGGCAAGGGTGATGAACTGGCCAAGCCAGACCAGCGGGTACAACAGGAAAATAATGACCTGTAGTGAATTGACCATGAACGGTGCAAGCTTATGCCAATGGTTGGCGCCGATGGTTTTGGGGATGATCTCCGACAGGATCAGAATGCCCAGAGTCATGATGGCCGGGACAGCGACCGACGTGATCATCGGATTGGCTTCAGCCCAAATTTGTGCGGCTTGTGCACCCACACCGATGGCGCCGACAGTATGGGCAATCGTATTCAGCGACAGAATCGCGGCCAGTGGCCGGTTGATGTTCTGCTTGAAGGACTGGAGTTGCTGACCAAGTCGGCTGCCTTCTTTCAGCTTTACCAGGGCATAACTGGGCGTGACACTCAACAGTACTGCTTCCCACAGAGAGCAGAAGAAGGAAATGACGATGGAAATCAGGAAAAATGTAATTAACAGGGTATACATGGTTTCTTCGCACTAACCGGCTATCTTCGTCCGCCTTCATGCACTATGCGGGTTAAATTGTCTGTCATGGGAACATAAATTGACCATCAATTCGAATAATCTGTGTAAACAGTCCGCGCGGCCCAATTTTCGGGCCAAAAAGCCAGGTGTCTGTTATGCTTGCGGCATTTCGTTTTCCGGCGCATACCTGAACCGGTCAAACCAATAATTAACCATGATAAACCTTGGAGGGAATCAGTGAGTACCCAGACCGATAGGGCGCACGCCCCGAACATCCCGCCGGGAGAATTTCTCGGACACCCCAAGGCCCTTTGGCAGCTTTCCAATATTGAAATGTGGGAACGCTTTGCCTTTTACGGCATGCGTGCCGTGCTGGCGGTCTACGTTGCAACGACCTTTTTCAGTCACATGGGTACCAATGCCAATGCGGAAGCGAGCCTGGTCTATGGCGGCTACACGGCGCTGGTGTATGCAACGGCCATTATCGGAGGTTATATCGCAGACCATGTACTGGGTTACCAGCGATCTATTTTGCTGGGCGCCATTATCATGGCTGCCGGGCTATTCGTATTGTTGATCGAGGACCTTAACTGGTTCCTGGTCGGTCTCGCCTTGGTGGTGGCAGGTAACGGCCTGTTCAAGCCCAATATCTCGACCATGATTGGCAAGTTGTACGCCCCTGGGGATATACGGCGGGACTCGGGTTTCACGATTTTCTACATGGGTATCAATCTTGGAGCCTTCATTGCTCCGTTCATAACGGCAGCATGGATCGGTGCGACCTGGGGTCTCAAGTATGGATTTCTGGCGGCCGGCATTGGCATGATCCTGTCCACGCTGTTTCTGGAAGTTGCCAAGAAATCTCTGGGACCCATCGGCCTTCCACAGGAAGGTAAGGAAGGCTGGGGACGATTCTTCGCCGTTGGCGCCGGGGCTATTGCGATGGCCGGCATGGTCTTTTTTCTTTTGAAGGAAAGCACGATACTCGGCTATCTGCTGGTTGGCATCATGTTGGCGTTGATGGCCTATTTCATCCTCGCCGGTATTCGTTCCGGTGATAAGGTGCAGCTGCACCGCTATATTGCGATGCTGATTCTGTTCGTGGCCAACGCCTGCTTCTGGGCGCTGTTCGAGCAGGCTGGCAGCTCAATGAACTTCTTCGCACGCGAGTTCGTCACGCCGATGTTTGGCAGCATGGAAACCTGGCAGTCGGGTGGCTTCGGTATTTTCCAGTCGCTCAACCCGCTTTACATCCTGCTCTTCGCCCCTTTGTTCGCTGCTATGTGGCCGTGGCTGGAAAAACGCAATATCAACCCCTCCATTCCGCGGAAATTCGCGCTGGGTCTGATCCAGGTTGCCCTGGGTTTTCTGCTGCTCGTGTTCGCGATCAACAACTTTCAGAATGCCGCGGGGCTGGTTCCGTGGATTCTCCTGGCACTGGTTTACCTGCTGCACACCACCGGCGAGTTGTGCCTGTCACCCATTGGTTTGTCCATGGTCACGAAACTTGCGGCTGAGAAAGAGACGGGTATGGCCATGGGTGGCTGGTTCCTGTCGATCGCAATGGCGCAGTACGTGGCAGGTCTCATTGCTGCTATTGCATCCGGTGGCGGTGGTGGTCATGGAGCAGCCGCCGCGGCTGGCGCCGGTATTGGCCAGTACGCCGAGACTTACATGATGCTGTTCTGGATCGGCCTTGGCTTTGGTATCGCCTACCTGGTGGTTGCACCACTGATCAACCGGCTTATGCACGGCGTGAAATAAACTGGAGTTTTCAAAATGCCAATTAACAGGTCGAGCTTGAAACCCTTTTTTCTCATCGTTCTGTCGTTGGTCCTGGCAGCCTGTCAGCCCGGTGATTCCCCTGATGCCGAAGAACCGGCAGACGAGGCGCGGCCGGCAACGGCAACGGATATCGAGACACCAGCAATCAAGGAATCCGGGTCGCCCGCTGACTCATGGGGCTGGTTCGTCAATCAGTATATTGAAGATTTTCTGGCTGCCCACCCGGCGTTTGCCGTGGCCCAGGGACGGCATGAGTATGACGGACAGCTGCCGGACTGGAGTGCGCAAGGCCTTGCAGGTGAAATTGTCCGCCTGCACCAGGCCCGTGAGGATGCCCTGGATTTCAGCGATGAAGATCTCGGTGAAGAAGGCCGGTACCAGCGGGAGTACCTGGTGGCGGCGATTGACCGGGCGCTGTTCTGGCTCGAAAAGGCCGAGTGGCCGTTGGTGAACCCGGCTTACTATTTTGACTGGATGTCGGACTCGCTGGATCCCAGCCCGTACATCACTCTGGACTACGCGCCGCTGGAAGTGCGCATCAAGTCATACACCCGCTATGCACAAAATATTCCCAGGGCCGTGGCACAGATCCGGGCCAACCTGCGCATGCCGATGGCGCGGACCCGCCTGGAATACGGCATCGATTCCTTCGGTGGTTTTGCGGATTATTTCAGCAACGATGTGCCGCTTGTATTTGCCGCGGTCGAGGATGAAGATCTGCAGACTGAATTTGCCCAAGCAAACGCGGCGGCGGCGGCGGCAATGACCGTGCTGACGGACTGGCTGAAATCGAATTTAGCGACGGCAACAGAGGACTTCGCACTGGGGCCGGAACTGTTCCGCCAGATGATTTATGACACGGAACGAGTCGATGTTACGCTGGAAGAACTCGAAGCCATCGGCCGGGCAGATATGAAACGCAACCAGCTTGCGTTGGGGGAAGCCTGTGCAGAGTTTGCCCCGGGTGAGAGTATTCGCAGCTGCTTTTCCCGTATGGCGAACCGCAAGCCGCCTGGCGGTCCGGTGGAAACGGCGAGATTGCAACTGGAGGAGACGCGGGCCTTCCTGGTCGAGCAGAATCTGGTCACGATTCCTGGCAGTGAGGTAGCACTGGTGGCCGAATCCCCGCCCTACGCCCGCTCAAATTCCGCCTACATCAATATTCCAGGTCCGTTCGAAAAGAACCAGCCTTCGACCTACTACATCTCACCGCCGAACCCTGCCTGGTCGGCAGAAGTGCAGCGGGCCTATATTCCCGGGGAATCCGACCTGCTGTTTACCTCGGTGCATGAAGTTTGGCCAGGCCATTTCCTTAATTTTACCCATGCCAACCGGGCAGACTGGGATTTTGGGCGCGTATTTGTAACCTACGCTTTCGGTGAAGGCTGGGCGCACTACACCGAGGAAATGATGCTGGAGGCGGGGCTGCGCGGAGCTTCGCCCGAGACCCGCATCGGACAACTGTCCAACGCACTGCTGCGTAATGCCCGTTTCCTCTCAGCCATTGGACTGCACGCCCGGGGCATGACGGTAGAAGAAGCGGAAAAATTCTTCATGGAAGAGGCCTACCAGGACCAGGGGACCGCGCGGCAGCAGGCAGCACGAGGTACTTATGATCCCGCCTACCTGAATTACACTCTGGGCAAGCTTATGATCCGGGCTTTGCGCGATGACTGGACCGCCGAGCGTGGCAGACGTGAAGCCTGGCGCGAATTCCACGATACCTTCCTATCTTACGGAGGTCCGCCGATCCCATTGGTCAGAGCGCGGATGATGCGCAGCCAGGCAGAGTCGGTTTTTTACCAGCCCGAGTGAAAAGGAACTCGTGCAGCCTGCTACAGGGCTATTGCCATAAAGCGTGATCAACTGCCGTGGCGTGATTTCAGGGTTTCCACCACGTCGGCCAGCGACAGATCACGGGCGCGCAACAGCACCAGCAGGTGATAGAGCAGGTCGGCGGACTCGTTAGCGAGTTCTTCCCTGTCTCCAGCGGTGGCTGCCAGCGCCGTTTCCACACCCTCTTCACCCACTTTCTGCGCGATGCGCTTCACGCCGGCATCGAACAATTGCGTCGTGTAGCTGCCCGCGGGGCGCTGCGCTTCGCGCTCACAGATCAGGCGTTCCAGCCTGGCCAGGAAGGACAGTTCCGGGGCCACGCGCTGGCCATTGTCAGGCAAGGCACTGTCAAAACAGGTGGCGGTGCCGCGGTGACAGCTTGGGCCGTGAGGTTGCGCGAATACCAGGATGCAATCCAGGTCACAGTCGGCATGCACGGCAATCAGTTCCAGCCAATTACCCGAGGTTTCGCCCTTGGTCCACAGCGCCTGGCGGCTGCGGCTCCAGAAGGTCACGCGGCCACTGGCTAGGCTGGTTTGCAGGGCCTCGCGGTTCATATAGGCCTGCATCAGCACCCGACCATCGAATGCATCCTGCACGATGGCGGGCAGCAAATCATCCATTTTTTGCCAGGCGAGTTCATCGATTTCTTTGCGCTTGTGGATCAACATGGGCGAACCTCGATGCCGGCGGCCGCCAGCGTCTGTTTCAGGCCGGGGATTGGAATCTGGCCGGAGTGGAAGACCGTTGCCGCCAGTGCGGCGTCAACGTCTGCTAGTTTGAATACCTCGATAAAGTGTTCCGGCGCGCCTGCTCCGCCGGATGCGACCAGTGGTATGGACAGCAGCTTGCGGGCTGCATTCAATTGGCGGATATCATAACCGTCGCGCGTTCCGTCCGAGGACATGCAGTTCAGCACCACCTCTCCGGCGCCGCGCTCCACCACTTCTTTTAACCAGTCCAGGGTGTCCCGGCCAGGCGCTCTCATTGCTTCGGGTTTGCCGGTGTGCGAGCGCACGGTGTAAGCGTCGCCCTCGGCGATCGAGTCCACGCCAATGACCACGCACTGGCTGCCAAAGGCCTGCACAAGTTCATCGATCAGGCCGTGACGTTCCAGTGCGGGCGTATTGATTGAAATCTTGTCGGCGCCCTGCTCCTGTCCGTGCCCGTCATTCCTGACACTGCTGATTCCGCCTTCAACACAGAAGGGAATGTCAATGGTTTGTGAAACCCTGCACACCCAGTCGACATCCACACTGCGGCCTTCCGGGCTGGCGGTGATGTCATAGAACACCAGTTCATCCGCGCCTTCGTCGCGGTAGCGCCCGGCCAACTCGATAATTTCACCGATGATGCGGTGATGGCGAAATTGCAC
>JAZFUZ010000109.1:0-5715 GCA_036447475.1 Lysobacterales bacterium
CTCCAGGACCCATGCAAAAATGCTCCCGCCTGTTCGGATTGACGCATGAATAGTCACATGGCCAGTGAGCCACAATAATTGTCTTCAATTTCCGATATTGTTGCGGACATTTTGCTAGCCTACGCCGCATGAAAGCCATACTTTTTGTTTGCATGGGCAATATTTGCCGCTCGCCGACCGCGGAGAGCATATTTCGGAAACTCGTAACCGATGCTGGACGGGACTCTGAATTCGACATCGACTCTGCGGGAACCACCGGGTATCACGTTGGGGGAATGGCCGATAGCCGCATGCGCGCAGCAGCCAAAGAGCGCGGATACCGGCTCGAAGGCATCGCGCGTCGGATCAAGCAAGCCGATCTCGACCATTTCGATTTGATTGTAGCGATGGACAATGACAATTTTCGCGACTTGAGTGCGATGAATCCCAGTTCCAGTACCCGTCTTGTTCGTATGTGCGACTACTGTGAAGAATTTGATGAAACTGAGGTCCCCGATCCCTACTATGGAGGGGAAACAGGCTTTCAAAAGGTGATCGACATTCTCGAGGATGCATGCGCAAATCTCCTGCGACAAAGCTAACGTCCGCCAAACTACGATTGGTGCTCCAGGAAAACTGAATACGATGATGGAACAAATTGCAGCATGGAAGGACGAGATCGCCGCCTGGCGGCATGATATCCACAAACACCCCGAACTCGCGTTCGAAGAGCACCGCACCGCGAATCTGGTCGTGGCGAAACTGAAGAGCTTCGGCCTCGATGTGCACACAGGACTGGGCAAAACAGGCGTCGTGGGCACACTGCGTGCCGGTGACTCTGAGCGCGCCATCGCGCTGCGGGCGGACATGGATGCACTGCCGATACAGGAAAACAATGATTTCGAATATCGCTCGGTCAATAAAAACAAGATGCATGCCTGCGGCCACGATGGACATACCGCGATGCTGCTGGGGGCGGCTAAATACCTGTCCCACACGCGCAATTTTGACGGCACCGTGCATTTTATCTTCCAGCCGGCCGAGGAAGCCGCCGGGGGGGGGCTGGCAATGATTGAAGACGGCCTGTTTGAGCTTTTCCCGGTCGACAGCGTCTACGGCATGCACAACTGGCCGGGGCTCGCGATCGGCAAGTTCGGCGTGAGGACCGGAGCAATGATGGCTTCGTTCGACACCTTCGATATCGAGATTTCAGGGTTCGGAACACATGCGGCCATGCCGCATACCGGCATCGATCCGGTGATGATCGCAGGGCAGTTGATCGGCGCATTGCACACCATCGTGAGCCGCAACGCGAACCCGATTAAAGCATCGGTTATCAGCGTGACCCAGATGGAAGCCGGCGACGCCTACAACGTGATCCCGGGCAAAGCCATGCTGCGGGGCTGCTCACGCGCACTGAACGCGGCAACACGAGGCATGATCGAACAACGCATCAGGGAAACCGCTACCGGGCTATGCCACGCCTTTGGTGCAAACTGCGAAGTGACTTATACAAACAGCTACCCGGTGCTGGTCAATACCGCGGCTGAGACGGAACAAGCGGTGACCGTAGCCAGCCAACTGGTCGGCAGTGACCATGTCAACCCGAATCATGAGCCGACGATGGGCTCCGAGGACTTCGCTTACATGCTGGAACGGCGGCCGGGTTGTTATATCTTCATCGGCAATGGAGACGGCGCAGGCAGCTGTATGGTGCACAACGCGGGATACGATTTCAACGACGACGCGATCGAGACCGGCGTTGCTTACTGGTGTTCATTAGCTCAGTCCCTGCTGGCGCGATAGAAGCATATGGTACTTTCTCATATCAAAAAAAAAGTTGATTTCAAACGGCGGGCGACACATATTAGCCGGGACCGGATTTAAGGAAACGACATGGGCGCTTTCAAACAACCACACGGCGGCGAGCTCAAGGAACTCTACCTCGCAGAACACCAGGCCGACGAGGAAAAACTGCGCGCGGGCGACTACCCTTCATGGGATCTTTCGCCACGTCAACTGTGCGACCTTGACCTGTTGTTGAACGGCGCATTCTCCCCCCTGGAAGGTTTTCTGGGGCAGGCGGACTATGACCAAGTCTGTGACGAGATGCGCCTGGAAAGCGGCATTTTATGGCCCATACCCATCACTCTGGATGTCAGCGAGGATTTCGCCGGCAGCGTTGCTGAAGGTGACGCCATCGCCCTGCGTGACAGGGAAGGCGTACTGATCGCGACCATGGAAGTCTCCGACATCTGGCAGGCGGACAGACAAAGCGAAGCGCAGCGTGTTTTCGGCACTACCGATGACAACCATCCGGGGGTCGACTACCTGATGCACGAAGCGGGACCGGTTTACCTGGGCGGCAAAGTGCACGGAATCGAACCCGTTACTTTCTATGATTTTAAATTGCTCAGGGATTCCCCATCGGAACTGCGCGGGCGCTTCCGCAAGCTGGGCTGGCGCAAGGTGGTGGCCTTCCAGACCCGCAAACCGCTGCACCGCGGACACCAGGAACTGACCTTCCGCGCCGCGCGTAACGCCGATGCCAACCTGCTGATCCAGCCGGTGGTTGGCATGACCAAACCGGGCGATATCGATCACTTCACCCATGTCCGCTGCTACGAGCACGTATTGGAGCAGTACCCGGAACAGACCACCGCGCTGAGCCTGCTCAACCTGGCCATGCGCATGGGCGGACCCCGCGAAGCCCTGTGGCACGCCATCATCCGCAAGAACTATGGCTGCACGCATTTCATCGTGGACCGCGACCATGCCGGACCGGGCAACGACTGCGACGGCGAGCCCTTTTACGGCCCTTACGACGCACAGGAACTCTTTCTGCAATACGAAAAGGAACTGGACATCACGATGGTGCCGTTCAAGACGATGGTCTACGTGGAAAACAAAGCGCAATACCTGCTCTCCGATGAAATAGAGCCGGGTGACAAGGTATTGAACCTGACCGGCGCGGAATTCCGCCGCCGCCTGGTTGAGGGGCTGGATATTCCGGAATGGTTTTCGTTCCCGAAGGTAGTGGAAGAACTGCGGCGGGCGCATCCGCCGAAGCACGAACAGGGCTTTACCGTATTCTTTACCGGCCTGTCCGGATCGGGTAAATCCACGGTTGCCAATGCCCTGATGATCAAACTACTCGAGGCCGGCTCAAGGCCCGTTACCCTGCTCGATGGCGATATCGTGCGCAAGAATCTGTCCAGCGAACTGACCTTCACCAAGGAGCACCGCGACCTCAACATCCAGCGCATCGGTTTTGTTGCTGGCGAAATCACCAAGAATCGCGGCATCGCCATTTGTGCGCCGATTGCACCCTACACGGATTCCCGGCGCCTGGTCAGAGATATGATCAGCCCGCTGGGCGGCTTCCTGGAGGTCTACGTCTCAACCTCCATCGACGTCTGTGAATCGCGTGACCGCAAGGGGCTGTATGCCAAGGCCCGCGCAGGCATCATCAAGGGTTTCACCGGCATCGACGACCCGTACGAAATCCCGCAGAAAGCGGAAATCGTGATCGACACAAAGATTCTGAGTCCCGACCTGGCGGCACACCGCATCCTGATTACGCTCGAAAAACTGGGGTATATCCGCTAGCCCGCATATTGCACGAAGGATCCGGAATTTGCGGGCTAGGCCTCTCCGCCCTAAGGCCGGCGGCGCCGGCGGCCTCTCCGCCTGCCAGGTGCAACGGCTACCTTCGGTCCAGGCGGAGGCGGTAAATCGGGCAGCTTCTGCTGGGACTCAAGGCCGTCTTTCACCAGTCGCCTCATCTCCGCATCAATCGCGGGGTCAGTTGCCAACGGTGTGTAGTTTGCCAGCCTTATTTCGACCTGTTCACGAGCCCGCTCATGCAGCTCAACCGACCCACCCTCAACCCAGCTATCGCGATTCAAACGATCAATAACAGGGTCCGTCATGTAAAGTTCCTGCGGCCAGTATTTGAGCGTGTGAGGCGCCGTAAGCAGGTGATCTTCCTTCATCAGTTCTTCCACCAGCCCAGCCGTTGGCAGGTCATCCAGCACCCCGGTCTCGCGCACGAAGTGCAGGGCCTGACCACAGAACTCGTTATCCAGCACCAGCTTGGACAGACTGAATGTCAGAACAAAATCCAGCATGCCGGGGCCGGCCACGGTGTTCACGCCCGCAAGTGCAGCCAAAAGGGCGCTGCTGAAAGTCTCACCGCCCGCCTGTGCGTCGAGGACCTTGGCGTCGCTCAGGGCCATGTAGGCTTGCGAAGGCAGTCCCAGCGATTTGGCAATCGCCACGTAGGCAACATCCAGGCGCTGCGTCTCGATGGCGGCCATCGGTGAACTGGCCGCTTTCATGTGGAACGTTGCCGGTGCTCCGCCGAACACTACCGGGTGACCGGGCCGGATGATCTGGGCCATGGTCAGGCCGGTCAGTACATCAACGCAGTGGAAAACCAGCGCACCCACCAGCGTGACCGGCGCGATCAGCCCCATCAGTGTGACCGGCACCACCTCGATGGGAATGCCTGCCTCGACGCAATCCAGCAGGTTCTGGCAGGAGTCGTCACCGTAGCGGAAATTTCCGGTGGCGGTGATGGTAAAAATCGACTGCGGCTTGCTGATCATCTCCTGCTCATCACTGCGGAAGAGCCTCAGCATAGCGGCCATTCGTTGCACGCCATGTTCGCTGAACGCACCGGAGACTATGGAGCGTTTGGACGTGATCAATAACAGGTACAAACGCCAGGCGTCAGAGACCTGGGGTTCGATGTCCTGGTTGGTGGAAAAAGCGGTAGACAGGTAACCGAGGTGTTCCAGACCGTCCGCCAGGCGCACGTACTCCACAAAATCGGTCGAATTGGCCAAGCGGGTTTCGTTGCTCCGGTGGTCAAGAATATTCAGGCCGCTGGAACCCGGGACGAAATTCACGTTGTATCCGCCGAGTTTAGCGTGCGGATTACCATCCCGGTCATAAAGCATGAAAAACTCCGGCGCGGTTTCGATCGCGCGCTCCACGACATCAGCCGGGAACAGCATACGTTTGCCGCTCGCGTTCATTTTCAGGCCGTGATCCAGCAAGCGCTGACGGAGTTTGGACCCACGAATATCCATACCGGTTTCGGCCAGGATTCGCTTTGCCTCATCGACAATTTTTTTGATCAGCTCAGCGCTGATGATGTTCAGACTGGGGCGCATGCATGTTTTCCGCTTGATCTCATTCTTCCAGCTTGATATCGACCATTAATTCATTGGCCAGGTCCTCGAGTTCGTCCTTGAGGTCATCAATGGAAGCATCGGCTGGAATCAACAGGCGCGCATGCGCCAGGAACAGGTTTTCGCCGGACATGGACGCGCTCTGGCAATGCGTTTCCAGTTCCTGGAGATTAACCCTGTGTTTGGCCAGAATCCGCGTGATGTCGTGCACGATGCCTGGCCGATCCTGCCCCACCAGATCCAGCGTAAACTCCCGTTCGGCAACTGGCGCTGGCACCGAACCCGAACGTTTGGCCACGATCTGCATGCCTTCTGACTCCAACTTAGCCAGGCCCTCGACAAATGCTTCAGCCTGCTGGTCCGGGACACTGGCAAGCAGAATGCCGGCAAACTGCCCGGCCATTGAAAGCATGCTGCTTTCTGTCCAGTTACCCCCATGTTCCGCCAGCAACTCGGACAGGGTTTCAACGATCCCCGGGTGGTCTTCACTGACGACAGTCAGGACAATTGATGTGCTCATGATCGATAAATCCGAATG
>JAZFUZ010000110.1:0-4166 GCA_036447475.1 Lysobacterales bacterium
CCGGGTGAGGTTGCACATCAGCGAAGCGCGCGGGTACATCATGGGCAGTGATGAGAAATACGACCTGGTGCAGCTGGTACTGCTGGACTCGTTCAGCGCCTCATCGGCCGGGCTGTATGCACTCAGTGAGAATTACCTGTACACGGTTGAGGCCCTGGGTGAAATTCTGGATACCCTGCGCCCCGGTGGCATTCTTGCCATCACGCGCTGGATCAAGCTACCGCCGCGCGATGGCTTGAAAATTCTGGCGACAGCGGCTGCTGCACTGGAACGGGCGGGCGTGGCAGAACCGGGACAGCAGATGGTCATGATCCGGGGGTGGAATACCAGCACATTGCTGCTCAGTAACCGTGTGTTTTCGGACCGGCAGATCGAACGGGTACGTAAATTCAGCAAGCAGCGCTGGTTCGACCTTATCCATTACCCGGGTATCGAAGTTGGGGAGGCCAACCGCTACAACCAGTTACAGCAACCGTGGTATTTCATTGCAGCCCGTGCGCTGCTGGGCACTGAAAGGGAGCAATTCTTTGATGATTACAAGTTCAACATCCGTCCCGCCACGGACAACCGCCCTTACTTCTCCCACTTCCTGAAGTGGCGCACGTTGCCGGAAATCCTCACCCTCAGGGGGCAGGGTGGGCTGCCATTGCTGGAGCAGGGCTACCCGATACTGATCATGGCCCTGGCCCAGGCGGCATTGGCCAGCATGGTGCTGATCCTGTTGCCGCTGTGGCTGGGAAAAAACAAAGCTCATGCAGGGACCGGGGGCCACTGGCGCGTTATCGTGTATTTCTTCACGATTGGTATCGCCTTCATGTTGATCGAGATCGCTTTCATCCAGAAATTCATCCTGTTTCTGAGCCACCCGCTGTACGCGGTGGCCGTTGTGCTCGGTGCCTTCCTGGTTTTTGCCGGGATTGGAAGTACGATGTCGGAACGTTGGTCTGCACCGGTTTCCCTGCCCGTTGCCGGCATCGTTGTGATCTCCCTCGCGTATCTGTTTGTGCTGCCGCCCCTGTTCCGGTGGCTGATGCCATTACCCGATATCAGCAAGATCCTGATATCCGTGGGATTGATTGCTCCGCTGGCCTTCCTGATGGGCATGCCGTTCCCGCTGGGCTTGAGTCGCGTGGCCCGCCATGCCGCAATATTGATTCCCTGGGCCTGGGGGATCAACGGCTGTGCTTCCGTGCTGAGTGCGATTTTCGCGACCATCCTGGCGATCCATGCAGGCTTCATCGCCGTGGTGCTGCTGGCCGTGGTGCTGTACATACTGGCTGCGACGACCTTTCCGGAAAATTCAGCAACCCGCAGCGGTACATTTTGGACGCAAGATACGAGTTCATGAATAGATCAGAGGTTCCTTAACTACTCCCTGAGCGTCACCAGGTGATTGAATTTTTCCTTGTCCTGCATCAGGACCTCGAATTTATCGTATCCTGCAGCCCGAGCGATGAACTGGTAGGTGGACAGTGTCTCCGGAAAATCATTGCTCTGCGCATGCTCTACCAGGCTGGCCATTTCCACGTGATCCAGGGTCTTGTAACTGCTTTTCGCAAAATTCACCCAGCGGCGCAGGTATTGTGTCCTGGTTTCGCCCTCGGCGTGAAAAACGTCGATAATCGCGACCAGGCCCGCGGGGTTCAGAACGCGGCGGCATTCCTCCAGCACCTTCTGCTTGGCTTCGGCAGTTTGGAGGTGATGCAGGGAAAAGCTCGCAACGATCACGTCGTACTGACCGGTCAACGTCTGCAGAGTATCCAGCAGATCGCCCTGGTACACACGGGACGGAACATCCAATGATGCAAGGCAGGATTCAGCCTTCGATATCGCCGTTTCAGATTGATCGATGCCGCAGTAAAGCCTGATGTCGAGGTCCTCCAGAATTGGCTGTATCGGTGACACATCACCGCAACCAAGATCAAGGATGGTCACCGGTCCATTGAAACAAAGTTGTATTTCGTGTTTCAGGTGGTTGAAGAACGCGACATGGTACATGTAGTCATGTTCCAGCAACTTCTGATAGGCGCGCCATTCGTCAAACAGGGAATCAGTCATGAATAGATACATCAATAATCAAGTAAAATCCGGCGGAGCCCGGGCGGGTGACCTTCGTTCGCCTGTCATCGAACAGGTCCTCTGCCAGAGCATTGCCGAAGGTCTCAATCACATTATTGTATTATCGTAACTCGATAGTAAGTCAAGCTGGTGGTGCGGGCTAACCCGCATATTGCACCAGTATCCCGGATGATGGCGCCGGACAGCTGCGGCTGGACGCTGAGCTGGACCGAAAGCCATAGCCGTGGCTATGGATAGAGGGAAGATCAAGTCCAGACGTAGCTGGACAAGCCAGGGCCGGGATACTGGTGCAATATGCGGGTTAAGTGTCCGGTAAATTTTAAGGGTGGCTACTATTGCGGGGCCGAGCGAGGCTTGTAACCATGATTTTCAGCCAAATATCAGTAGGAACGACTAAAATCGGACGATTCGCACCGCCGCGTGACCTTGATGAGTATGCTTGCACAAAAACCGGATGACCCGATCGAAGCCGAAGCGCAACGCCTGCTGCGCTCACTGATGTATGTTGATTGCAGCGCGGGTCGTAAGTGGAATATCGCCACGTGCCGGGGAATTGCACCCCTGACGCTGGAAATCAATCGCTTGAAAAGTGAAAAGAATGCAGTGATTCTTGCCCACTCCTATGTCGAACCGGAAATTATTTATGGTGTCAGCGACTTCAAGGGCGATTCCTATTACCTTTCCGAGAAAGCGAAGGAGGCGAAGGCGGACGTAATCGTGTTTGCCGGTGTCGTGTTCATGGCTGAGACGGCGAAAATCCTGTCGCCCGGGGCCCAGGTGGTGGTGCCAGATCGTGGTTCAGGCTGTAGCCTGGCGGACTCGATAACCGGCGAGGACGTTCGGCGCCTTAAGGCCCTGTATCCGGATGCTGCGGTTGTTTGTTACATCAACAGCACGGCCCAGGTCAAGGCTGAATCGGATGTCTGCGTCACCTCCAGTAATGTATACGACATCGTGATTGGCTTAGCGGAAAAACGCATACTGTTCGTGCCCGACCGGCTGATGGCGGACAATGTCCGTAAGGAACTGGCCAATCGCGGCGTTGAAAAAGAAATCATCTCAACCGACGGTACCTGCATCGTGCACGAGGAATTCACGCCGGCGCAGATTGCGCAGGCTCGTGAAATATATCCCGGCCTGAAGGTTGTCGCCCATCCCGAATGCACGCTGGAGGTAGCGGAGCTGGCCGATTTCCTTGGCAGCACCAGCGCGATGATGAAGTACGTCAAATCCACCGATGCACCTTACTACCTGATGCTCACCGAATGCGGGCTGGTCGGCCGCTTGGCGGTCGAGGATCCGGAGAAAAATTTCATTGGCGGTTGCCGGCTGTGTCCCTATATGAAGCTCAATTCACTGCAAAAGATTCATGATGCCCTGTCAGACCCGCAACCCGACCAGATCATCACCATTGATGACGACCTGCGCCGGCGTGCAGCGCGCTGCATTGACAGAATGTTTGAACTTGCACCAACGGGGCCTGCAACTCCGTGACCCGGCAAGTGTCGACAGGTCCTCGAATAGATACGCTGGTCGACTTGGCGCTGGAAGAAGACGCCGGGTTCGGAGACATCACCAGCCAGGCCATTTTTTCTCCGGATCACGTTTCCCGGGCACGGATCGTGGCCTGTGAGGACATGGTCGTTTGCGGTCTGGGAGTTGCCAGGCGCGTATTCCACCGTGTCGATCCTTCCGTGATTGTCGATCTCATCGCCGGTGACGGGGATCGGGTATCTAAAGAAAAGACTGTACTGCGGGTAGAGGGATCCACGATTTCCCTGCTCACCGCCGAGCGAACCGCATTGAATTTCCTTCAGCGCTTGTCCGGTATCGCAACGCTTTCCCGCCGTTTTGCCGATGCGGCGAAAAAGTCGGGCAGCGGAGTGCGTGTCGTCGATACGCGCAAAACAACGCCAGGCTGGCGGGCACTGGAAAAAAATGCGGTGCGCCACGGTGGTTGTTTCAACCATCGCTGCTCCCTGGGCGAACACGTTCTGATCAAGGAAAATCACATCGCCGCAGCCGGCTCCTTGCAAGAAGCGGTAAAACGCGCCCGCGCCTACGCACCGCACTGCTCGAAAATCGAG
>JAZFUZ010000111.1:0-13642 GCA_036447475.1 Lysobacterales bacterium
TATCCAGTCTGGGACACTACTACCGCGACCAGGGTAAATATGATGAGGCGCTGAGCTTGTACAAGCGCGCATTACATGTGGTGCGGGTGAACGATGGGCTTTATAGCGAGCGACAAATTCCGCTGGTACGTGTGCTGTTGCATACCCATCGACTGGCGGGCGATATGCAGGCTCTGGGCGAGCTTTATGACTATTTTTTCAAGTTGTACGGTAATGGGCAGCCACCCTATACACAATTGCGCCTGCAGGCCAGCCTGGAGTACTTGCGCTGGCAGCGGGAGGCTTTTCGCCTGGAACTGGACGGCAACCGGATGAATCGCCTTTTGGATCTGTATCAACTCAATAAACGTATTCTGGAATCTGCCGCGCAGTCGACGGAGGTGACGCCGCACTGGTATGGGCAGCTGGTGCTGAGCCAGATCAGGAATCTCTACCTGATCCAGTCCGAAATTGAGCTGCCCGACGAGATATACGCCTTCCGGTCAAGTAGTCCAATCCATTCCCACGAGGAGCGTGACCTCGATTTTAACCTACAACGATTGGAAGGTATTCGGCGAACAAGTGACGCCAGGGGGCGCTCGCTGTTACAGGAGTGGATCGCTCGCATCGCATCAACCGGTGAGGCCGCTGAGCTCGCCAGTATTCACCTGGAACTGGGCGACTGGCAGCAGTGGAACGGAAACTACCGCAGCGCGCATCAGGAGTATTCCAGGGTATTTCAGATCCTGCAGGATGCGGGTGACACCCGGTTGTCGGAGCAGTGGTTGGGTAGTCCCGCTGAACTACCGGCCAATGGAGCCTTCTGGCAAGCAGACAGACTCGCGCAAGATGGCAGGCGAGTCGTGCTCTCGGCGGAATATGATGTCTCTGCCCGGGGTAAAGCGAGAAATATTCGGGTCTCCGCCGTTAAACCGGAGGACGAAGTCTTTACTTCTCGCTTGCGAAAACAACTATCGGCCACCCGCTTCAGGCCAAGCTTTGCAACGGGTGAGGCAGTAGCCGTCGAGCGGGTTAGCCGTAAATACGAACTGATAGTCGATTAGGAGTCCGTCAAGCTCGTTCAGTTCTGGTTCATCGGCCAGACGATATTCTATCTTCGAAGGTTCCCAAACCGGTTGAAAAAGGAGATTGAAATGGCCCCGTATATGAAAACCAGGTGTTTGCGAATTCTCAGCATCATATTCCTGGCGGTCATGGCTTTGCCTGCCTGCGCTGGACACGACAACGTCTCATATTCAAACCCTGTATTTAACAATTCGCAGTATGACTATGCAAAGGTGCTGGATGTACAGCCGGTTACAGAAACTGTGCGCATACCGGAAGAACGGCAGGTCTGCCGGGAAGAGCGGGTTCAGCATCACGTAGCGGAGCATCGCGCACCTGGATCAGTGCTCTTTGGCACCATTCTTGGCGGCGTGATTGGCAGCCGGTTCGGCGGTGGTCATGGCAAAACTGTGGCCACCATTGCCGGAGCCACAATCGGTGGTGCGATCGCCCAGGATGCCCAGTACCGGCACAATCCTCCACGGCATTACACCACTCTCGAGCAGCGCTGCTACATAGAAACCAATTGGCGTAGCGAGGAACGTGTCATTGCATGGGACGTCGACTGGGCTTACCAGGGTAAAACCTACCACAGCAGAATGAATGAACACCCGGGCGACAGTATTCGGGTCAGGGTCCGCGTGGATCCGGTCTATCCGTGATGCGATAAATTGTTGTAGACCCTCCTGCAGTCCAGGGCCCCATCTGAGGAATCCCTAACTGTGGTTTTTGGCGGCGCCTACTCCCGGCGCCGCTTTTTTTCACGCTGAGTCAGCCTGTGCAATCAGGTGTAAAAAGCTCGTGCAGGCCAACTTTTTCATGGATTGAAGGGAGCCTTCCTGCTTCTTTCCGGCTCCTATGAACATCGTCATTCCTTCTATGGAGGATGAGATGAACAGCGCAAGATGGCTTGTTTGTTGTTCATCCAGGGCCGGGTTGAACGCATGAATCAACTCATACAATGCCTGTCGCTCTTTTGCATACATATTTTCCATCATTTCTGCAGCATAATCATCATGATTCGCCAACGCCCAGAGTTCGGGAAAAAACTTGGTTGTCCGCTGGGTATTGAGGTCCTCAATGAGGTACTCGACAATGGCGACAAAACGATCTTCCGGTGAATCACCGCTCGCCTCTATAATACGATCCATTTCGTCAAGATAAGTGGACAGTATCTTTTCCAGGAGGTCCTTTAACAATGCCTCCTTGCTGGGATAATAGTAGGTAAGGTTTCCCACTGTGATGCCTGCTTGCAAAGCGATCTGCCGCAGTGTCAGTTTCTTGTAACCTTGGGAAATCAATACCTCGGCGGCCGCGTCCAGGATGGCTTCGATTCGCGCCTGACCTTTTTCGTAGGTAGCAGTCCGAGCGTGCCGCTGATGTTCTTTTTCTGGCATAAAAAAAGGCTCTGTATTTGACAAATCTAGGTCAACAGACCTATATTATACGCCGGTCCAAAAATAACTACTAGAACCACCATGAGACCCGGAGATTCATCGCAATCCTGAAGATTCTGTTATTTACTCAGGAAAAAAGATGAATAAACCTTTCGTAAAAACGATCATAGTTACCCTTCTGTTGGGCCCGGTCGCCGGCAGCGCAAGCGCGTTTGATCAAAGTTCACTGGTCCGGGGAAAATGCGTAGCTTGCCACTCGGCTGAAAACGGGAAATTAGCTCACATTGAGGACTTGCGTACCACGCCCGAGGAGTGGACGGTGATCGTGGACCGGATGCGCCGCTTATATGGCATGCGCGTTGAGACCGGTGAAATGGCCACCTTGTTAAAAGAGCTTTGTGCCACTCAGATTCTTACTCCTGATGAGGCGGCTCAGGTCGCCTACATCAATCTTTTCAATAACCCCCAGACGATCGAAACACCCAGTGGCGATGATGAGAAGCAATTGTTTAGCACCTGTGTTCGTTGTCACAGCGCCGCTAAGATTTACTCCTATCGTATGACGGAATCAGCCTGGGAGAAGCTGCGTGATTTTCACCTCTACATTGATCCGGCCATCATGGCTCAAATGCGCGAAATGCATTGGCGGATCGAAGCGGACACGGCATTAAAACGGCTGGCCAAAAAATTACCCTATGAACGTGCATGGACTGCCCCGAAAGCAAAACCGGACGGTGAGTGGCTGCTGTTGGGGGTTGAGCCCGGCAAGGGCAGCTATCGTGGCAAGGCAAGGCTGAAATCAATCGGTGATGATGAATACGCTTTGCAGGGTGAGTTGAGTTTTTCTGACGGGACCTTTGAAACGTTTTCAGGTGAAGCCACGCTTTTTGGCGGCTACGCGCTGCGCACGCGCACCAACCAGAACGGCAGTGCAACCATGGGGGCATTCAGTTTTCTGGACGGCACCATTAGTGGTGAACACCACCACCAAGCGCCGAACTTCCGCACGTCCTCATCCACGTGGTTTCCCATCACTCAGGAAAGCCGGGCATTGCGGATCACGCCCGGCTATTTGCTTACCGGTGAAGAAACAAAAATCCTGATTGAAGGTATCAGGCTGCCAGAGGTGACGGCAAAGGATATTGCAATATCCGCGGATGAAGTAGACGTGTTGCAGGCTACCACTACCAGCCCTGAAACCATCGAAGTATTGCTTGTTTACCGGGGTGCAGGCCACGGTAGCGCCCGCTTAAGTGTCAAAGGGCTTGAAGCCGGCTCAATGAAACTGGTTCCGCGCATTGACTACCTGAGTGTAAGCCCGGCAACCGGTCGGGCCAGGGTCAATGGCGGCATAAACTATCCGGCAGAAGGCGTACAGTTCCAGGCTTTTGCCTGGTCCAGGGGTACAGATGCTGACAACCCAACGGATGACTATTTGCTGGGTCCGGTGGCTGCTGACTTCAGCCTGGCCGAGGAAAAAACCCGGCCCTTGGATGACGATCTTGTCCATCTGGGTGCGATCGAAGCGGACGGGACCTACCTTCCAAGCGGTGATTACAACCCAATCCCAAGCCGGGAATATGGGGGTGAAGGCACAGGCATGGTCAAAGTGATCGCTCAATACACCCGGGGAGCGATTCCTTATACCGCTGAGGGCTTGCTGGTGGTTACGGTGCCCGACTACATACAAAGGCTGAAATAGTGGAGCCGACGTAATGGATACGAAGTAATGGAGGGGCTTCTATCCTGGGTGGATCACCGTATTTTTAGCAGTTCCGGTGAGCATTTCATCTTTGCTGTGGAAGAGGCGAGTCTGTTTTCGTTGACCCGGGAAGCGCGCGAGACATTGAGTAGATGGCGTACTTCCAGATCCATTGATCTGGACCAGGTACCTTCCCCCGACCTGGAAGTGCTGGAAGGCTTGCGCGACGCACAAATACTTTTACCGGCATCGCGGGAAAAGGCTTTGCCTCCGCAACTCAAGGCGGGAGATGTGCCGCTTTCCACGCTGGTGCTGGAAGTAGCCCAGGATTGCAATCTTCGCTGTACCTACTGTTATGCCGATGGGGGTACTTATGGTGCAGTACCCTGCCTTCTCGCCCCGGGGACAGCACGCCGTGCCGTGCGTTATTTACTGGATAACTCAGGTGACCGGGACCATGTGACCTTGATATTTTTTGGCGGCGAACCCTTGTTGAACATGCAAGCCGTAAGAGCGGCGACCCGTGAAGCGATTTCCTACGGCCGTTCGAGCGGCAAACAAGTCCACTTTTCGCTCACCACCAACGGAACGTTGCTGGACCCTGAAATCGTAAGCTTCCTGCATGCCAACCGGGTTTCCGTTGCAGTCAGCATGGATGGGCCTCGCGATATTCATGACCACAACCGTCCCGATGAAAGCGGTCATGGAACCTACCGCGAAATAGTATCCCGCCTGGGGCCTTTGCTTAAAGACTCGCCCGTCCCTGTCGCAGCCCGGGTAACCCTTGCTCCAGATCAGTGGCACCGGGTGGCCGAGGTTTTTGATCACTTGATGGGTCTTGGCTTTCATGAAGTCGGTATCGCCCCGGTCAGCCCGGTGAGCAAAACGCTGTTGCCGACTGCGGAGCAGGGTGCAGCACTGCTAAAAGGCTTTGGGCTGCTGGCCGGGCGTTTTGTCGCCCATGCCAGGCAAGGACGGGTCATGCCTTTTTCAAATATCCTCGACTTGCTGGGACGTATTCATCTTGGACAAACCAAACAGGTGTCTTGCGGGGCCGGTTTCGGCTATATGGCGGTGGATGCAAAAGGACGCTTTTTCCCCTGTCACCGGCTGACCGGGGAAGCGGATTTCTGCGCCGGAAGTCTTGCAAGCGGTATCAATCCAGACCGGATTAATTCCTGCCTGGCTTCATTGAACAGAGGTCGGACAGAAAGTTGTGCCAAATGCTGGGCAAGAACATTTTGTGCCGGTGGCTGCCATTATGAAAATCATTTGCGTGAAAACCATCTGGGTCTGCCGCGTGGAACCTCTTGCAAATTTATTCGCAGCTGGCTGGACCTGGGTATGAAGACCTACGCCGGGTTGTGCACGGACGGTGCGATCGAGGCAATGGGTCGCCGGCTGCAACAACGTGCACAGTGTTAACAGGCCCTGTAAGACGCGATAAACCATAGATAGGAGACTGGAATGATTAAGAAAAGGCCGATTGAGGCTCTCAACGAAAAAGCCCGGGCCATACAGTCTTTGGCTGAGGGAGAAGAAAAATCGGTGGAGGCGCTCCAGCAGGGGCCTCCGTCCATGCCGGTGGGCTGCACCACTATTTTCGACACCGGCTGGGAAACCAACCCCCGCCCCACTTACCCGGTTGGCAATTGCCTGTCTTCGGCAAAGGATTTTCATGGCTGTGCCGGGGACTGTTGGTGGCCCGCGCAGGTGCCTGATGGTTTGACCAACCACGAGGATTTTGACCAGCAATGCCCCAATGTCGCCAGAGACTGGCGGGTCATGAAGTACGACTAATCGAAAACCCAGGCTTGCCGGGAATCTACCATAGATTGCCCTGCCGGCCAGGAGCTGTATATGAACAAAAAACTGACAAGTTTGCTGGCAATCGCCGCGATTTTTGCAGGGCTGAATGCCGAAACGGCGATCGCAAAGGACATTTTCTATTACCTCGGCTACGGGCTGATTCAGGTTGTCGATGGCGACACCGATTCCATCGTGGCTGACATCCCGGTCGATGGCTGGATCAGAGAGTCAGATTTCACCGCCGACAGGAAGTTTCTGTACGTGGTCACCAATCGGCATCTCATACATAAAATCAATCTGGCTGAGAAACGGGTCGTGAGCACGATCGATGTCGGCAATGAAGGTTGGGACCGGTTCATCTATGGATTCGATCTTGCCCCCGATGGCAAAAGTGCTTTTGTTAACCTCTTGTCGCGCACCACCAGCAAAGGTGAGGCTGTGGTCGCTCCCCCCATGTTGGCGCAGATAGACCTTGAAGACGGTCGCATCATGCGCAGCATCGAGGTGCCATGGGGTTCAACTTCGCTGGTATCGGTAAAAAATGCCACCAACATTTATGTCATTGGGAAGGACATCGTCAAGGTAGATGTATCGGGTAAGGAAATGAAGGTCATTGGCCTCTATCCCATGTTTGATAAAAAGTGGAATATTTTGCCGCTGTGGGATAACACGATGGAAAACGGCGGTGTCTTCATGGTCAACTATTACACCCCTGAATTGATGGGGTTGGTTTCCATCGATACGAACAGCGGCGAAATTATTGACACTCCGCTTAAAGGCGCACCTGTTTTTGCCTACAGCGTTATGCTTTCACCGGATAAAAAGAAAGTCTACGCGGTGATGGATGAACTCATAGTCATCGACCTGGAAACCCGAAGCTATGAGCACATCATTCCCATACACGGGGGTACCCATTACGCCGTTAATGTTTCCAGCGACGGCAGTAAAATTTACGTTTCCGGTGGAGGCGCCACTACCACCATTTTTGATGCCAAAAGTCTGAAGCAAATTAAGGTGCTGCAGATGGAAACGGACGGTATGGATTTCAGACGTTTGACGTTCTAGAAATGGAATACGCTCTGCGCATCGCCACAGCGGAAAGTGCGCTCAAGAGTCCCCGGGACTTCTGTGATGACGCACTGTGGGAGCTGTGCCCCGACGCGCCGCTGAGCGCGCTCTATTTCGGCTCAGAATTTTGCCAGGAACTGTTACCGGGCATCAAGGAGCTTGAGGCATTTTGCACCCATTCCATGGAGCATGGCCTGGAAGCGGTGTTGCTCACCCCGGTGGTTACGCACAAGGGACTGGGCCGCCTGGACCGTCTGCTTGGCAAACTCACCAGGCGGGAGATGTTTCCCGCTGTCGTCTTCAACGATTGGGGTGTGCTTGAACTGCTGCGAAAAAAACACCCTTCATTTCCATTACGCATGGGCCGCTTGATGAACCGGGGACTGAGAGATCCACGGCTGGATATGCAGGCATTAGGGCCCGGGGGCGAAAATACCCAAAGAGGGGCGGGGATCAGGAAGCTGGCCCTATCACTTGGAGTAAGTGCGGTGGAATCGGATGTCGACCTGGACCCCGGCTATTTGGGTGCCGGCGCCAACGGTCTTCAACGTGTTTTGCATGTTCCTTTCACCTTTGCAGCCTCTGGAAGAAACTGCCTGGAGAAAGCTGCTGCTACTGTCACAGCCAGGCGAAAAATTACTCGGGGAATATTTACCCAGGGCCTGCAATCAGGCTGCACAGCGCCGTGCCGGGGAATCTGCAGGAAAGAGCATCGCCAGGACACGCAAAAAGAAATGTGGCGGGCTGGAAATACCCTGTTTTTCAAAGCGCCGCCGGAGTGGATTTCGCGTCACGTTGCGCTTGCTGACCGGGTGGTGTTTCACGAGCATCCCATGCCATGAAGATCGGGCTGTGAAAATCCTTTCGCCGCTCAGAAGTGTCAGCGAAGTCGGTCCATTGCAAAACGCCGGTGCCGATGAATTTTATTGCGGGCTGGCTCCGCCCGGGTGGACAAAAAAGTTTGGATCGGCCTGGACTAATCGCAGACACCCGGATTCAGCAGGTGTGTTAAATGAACAAGCGTTACGAAAAATAATAGCGGCCGCCGGTTCGATGCCCGTCCATGTCGTTCTGAATTCACCCCATTACCCACCGGGAGCGGTGGAAATGCTGGCGGAATTCGGCCACCGGCTCTTACAGGAACTGGGAATCAGTGCCCTGATCGTGGCTGATATGGATCTTTTACTGGCATTGATCGAAGCAGGCCATGCGGCACAATTGCACCTCTCCAGCCTCGCTACTTCGACCAATGCCGCCAGTTCCCGGTTTTTCAAGGGTTTGGGACTGTCCAGAATCATCCTGCCAAGACACCTGACCCTGACGGAAATCGATCAATGTGTGATCGATGGGGTGGAATTTGAGGCCTTCCTTATCAACGATGGCTGTGTTTTCGAAGAAGGCTTGTGCGCAACAACCCATGAAGCCGGAACCTTCTGCCTGGCCGATGGCGATGGGCTGAAAGGAATGCCTCCCGGGCTACTTGACCGCTACGCCTTGTGGAAGTGGACCCAGAATAACTGTGGTTGCAGTGCCAGCCGGGGCTTTCCGCTGGGCCCCTGTGGGCTTTGCGCTATTCCAAGACTGCAAACTGCGGGCGTGGGGAGTTTGAAAGTGGTCGGGCGCGAAGCATCACTCGAGCGAAAATACGCCTCGGTCAAGCTGGCTGCTATGGCCAGGGACATCGCCCAAGACGGGGGGAGTGCCCACAGCATACGAGAGGCAACCATCGCACTTCGCGGCGCTGCATCACTTTGCCATGGAACCCATGCTTGTTATTACCCTGATGTTTGGAATGATGAGCCGGCACACAGTTTGCAATTGAGATCAGCCACTTGAGTAAACTACAGCTTTTTACCGGACACCTCAGGCAGCGAAAAAAGACGCTGCTTGCGCTCTTTTTGCTGGGTCTTGTGGGTTCTGCCGCCGCTTTGTCCACTCCTTTAATTGGCAAGGCCTTTATCGACGCAGTAGTTGAACGGAACGACTACGGCGTGATTCCAGTCATCGCGGCGGCACTTGTGGTGCTGGCGCTGGCCGATGTCCTGATTGGATTTGTGTCACGGATGGTGCATGCAAAACTCTCAGCCGGTGTGCTGGTCGAAATCCGGCAAAGACTGTTTCGCCATTGCCTGTATGCGCAGATTGAGGGGGTGGAGCACTTCCGTCATGGTGACCTGCTGAGCCGGTTCGGCTCTGACATACCAAACATCCAGGCACTTCTGGTGGATGGAGTGATTGGTTTCCTGCACAATGTGCTGTTCTTGCTGCTTAGCGCTGCAATCCTGATATATCTCTCCCCGGTACTGGCACTTTGGAGTTATCTGGGCCTGGCCCTCGCCCTGGTTCTCACCGCGGCTTTTCGCGGGCCGATTGAGCGGGGAACACGCGGGATTCGGGAAAAAATGGCAGACCTGTCCCATTTTCTCGCCGAACGGCTTGGGGCGCTTCGGGGAATCCGGTTTCACCGGGCGGAAACGCAGGAGCTGGAAACATTCAGGGACTTGAATGAGCAGCTGGTCCAGCTCGTGCTCCGGTTTCAAGTAACCCAGTCAGCGGCCAGCCAGTTGCCGGGGCTGGCACTTTCCATCAGCCTGGCCTGGATCTATCTGCTGGGCGGCAACCAGCTGGAAAGCGGGGCGATCAGTTTGGGCACTTTTGTTGCCTTTGTACTCTACCAGGGCCGGCTTTATGGGCCTGCCTCCGGCCTGCTGGGATGGGTCAGAACGCTGCAGGAAGCTCGAGTCAGCCTTGAGCGCGTAGCAGAAATACTGGGTGACGAGGAGGCAAGCGGGTGGGCTGATTCCACCCAAGCTGATATTGGGGCGGCCGATGCGCAAGCTGCGATCTGCCTGGAAAATGTAACCTTCAACTATAAACAAGCCGTCCCGGTGTTAAACGGCTTAAACCTTCGTGTAGCCCGGGGAGAAAAGGTCGCGGTATTTGGCACATCGGGCGCCGGAAAGTCCACTTTGGTACAACTCCTTTTTGGACTTCGAAAACCCCATATCGGCAGGGTGAGAGTCGGTACTTGCAGCCGAGCTGGTCATAAAGACAGGCCCATCCACGACACGCTTGGATACGCTTCATCAGACCCATTCCTGCTGCATGCCAGTGTCAGGGAGAACCTCAGCTACGGAAACCCCAATGTCACAACTGAAAAAATGCTTGAGGCTGCCAGGCTGGCCGAAGCGAATAAATTCATACTCTCTTTGCCTGAGGGATTTGACACCGTAATTGGCGGGCGGGGGCAGAGCCTTTCCGATGGCCAGCGCCAGCGGCTTGGGCTTGCCCGTTTATTCCTGGCTGACCCGGATGTACTGGTTCTGGACGAAGCATTTTCGGCCATGGATCCGGAAACGGAAAGCCGGGTGCGCGCCAACCTGTTCAGCGCCTTTGCCGATCGCGCCGTTTTGGCCATCAGTCACCGGCTTAGCGGACTGCAACAATTTGACCGCTTGTTGCTGTTGCAGGAGGGGCAATTACACCCCGTGAGCCCGCAAGAATTGTTCGCTTATTTTGAACTGAACAGACCCCAGGATGAGCAACTCCAGGCAACATAGGACCTATTGGTTTACCCGTGCAGAAATTGCTGATCGGAATCATAGACACGGGTATTAACCCGTGGCACTCACATGTTCGCGGCGAGGTGCGCGGGTGCCGGATTTACCTCGACAAGGATGAAAAAATTTGTGAAGGCAGTGATTTCAGCGACCCGGTCGGCCATGGTACCGCAGTGGCGGGACTATTGCGCAAAGCACTGCCCAAAGCCGAATTTTTTGCCATACGGGTATTTGAAAACGGGCTCACCACTTATCCCTCCCTGGTCGCCAGGGGCATCCTGCGGGCTGCCGCAGAGGGCTGTGATGTTATCAATCTGAGTTTGGCTTTGCCTCCGGGATCCGGCGCTGAGCTTATCGCCGACGCGTGTGTCGCGGCGCGGGACGCAGGCTCCATTCTGGTAGCGGCAGGGCATCCAGAGCGTTTGGGTTTGCTGCCGGCTTCTCTGCCGGGCGTTTACGGTGTGATCTGTGATGATGAGCTCAAAGATAATGAGATAGAAATGCAAGCTGCGGGCCCATACCCTTGCCGCGCGCCTGGCATACCGCGCAAGCTGGAAAATATCCCGTCCAAAGCGAACCTCTGGGGACATTCACTCGCCTGCGCCCGGGTTTCAGCCTACCTGGCGCGGACGCTGAAGGACGAGAGAGCCCAATGCGCGGATGCGGAGTAGAACCCCGTATATTGCACCCCATTCGCCTTCCCCGTACCATCCGCCAATGACTGCCATCGACAGCCCTGAAGAGACCCGGTCACCGCACCTGCGGGTTTGGGCAATCGCTGGCCCGGCCATCCTGGCCAACTCCTCTGCTCCCATGGTCGGGTTCGTTGATATCTGGGCGATTGGGCACCTTCCGGGCGCGGTACACTTGGCCGCGGTCGGCCTGGGCAGTGTTATTTTCAGCTACATCATGTGGACCTTCGGTTTTCTGCGCATGGGTACCACCGGCCTGGTTGCGCAGGCCAAAGGCAGGAATGATTCGGAAGAACTGCTGGCCACGGTGATTCGCTCCAGCGCGCTGGCCCTGTTCTGCGGTCTGTTATTACTGGCCTTGCAGGAGCCCATACTGGCGCTTTCGCTAAAAGCAATGGCGCCGCCGGAAGGAGTGGCGGAAATAACGGCGCAGTATTTCCGTATCCGCATTTGGGCCGCTCCGTTCACCTTGTTGGTCTTCGTGATATCCGGTGTGCTGTTCGGGCTGGGCAGGACCCGGGCAGTACTGTGGATCCAGTTGTTGCTTAACCTGACCAATGGCGTGCTGAACGTGGCGCTGGTGGTCGGGCTGGATATGGGTGTACCCGGTGTTGCCTGGGGCACGCTGATTGCGCAGTGCCTGGCTGCACTGGCCAGCATTTGGGTAATGATCAACTTGTTCGGCTGGACCACCCTGCTGGGGGCCATGCGCGATGCTCGAAGTTGGGTGCTGGAGCGTTTCCGTCAGCTGGTGCTGATCAATGGTTTCATCTTTATCCGCACTATTTTCCTGATGACCGCGCTGGCCATGGTCATGCGCGTCGCCGGCGGCATGGGCGAGACAGCAATGGCTGCAAGCCACGTGATTAACCAGTTCATGCTGCTGCTGGCTCTGGGCCTGGACGGATTTGCGCATGCGGCCGAAGCGCTGGCCGGTGCCGCCTGGGGCCTAGGCAAACGCGACGTGTTCCGGCGCTGGGTTGTGATCACCAGCGCCTGGGCGGTCGGGGCCAGCCTGGTTTACAGTCTGTTCTTCTGGCTTGGGGGTAACAGCATCATTGCGGTGTTGACCGACCTTGAGGATGTGCGCGCGCTGTCACGAGACCTGATGCCGCTGCTGGTGATCATGCCCGTCGTCTCGGTGTGGTGCTACCAGATGGATGGCGTGTTTATCGGCGCCACCGCGGCGGGAGCCATGATGGTGACCATGGGAATTGCGTTCGGGATTTACCTGCTGATTCTCGATCCAATGACCAGTGCATGGGGACTCAGAGGCTTGTGGGGTGCAGTACTGGTTTTCATAGCAGTGCGGGGAATCTCGCAGCTCATATGGTATCCGTACCTGGAGCGACGCTTGGGATAGTCTGTTGCCAGGCTCTGATTGCCCCATTACTTGACCTATATCCCTAAAGCGACACACTTTTCGTGTAAACTACGATTGTTATGTATCACTTTAGTACCTAAGATGATGGGTGCAAACCGGTCAATATCATTCCTACTGGAGGATTAGTTAATATGCGGCTTAAGTCTCCCCTGTCTTTAGATGAGATCACAGCAAATATTGGCAGCATGTTGCTCAACAACCGGGATCGCTATATAGACCGGAACGCATTTGCCCAAAGACAGGGCGATGCGTACCATCACTGGACCTGGCAGCAGATGGTTGGTGACGTACTCAATGTTGCAGCTTTCGTATTGCCTGCAGGTGAGCTACAGGAGGACACGCCGGATAAGCGGGTGGCGTTTATTTCCGCTAATTGCTATCACCGCCTGGTTGCAGAGATGGCGGTCATGGGCACGGGAATGGTTGCAGTACCGGTGTTTGCGGGTTATGCCTCTGACCTGATGTCGGACTTGGTCGGTTTTGCCAATGTCGGCTGCCTGGTGAGCGATAATCTTGAGAAGATCGCTAGCTTGCGCGCCGATTGCCTGCCAGGCCGGATTTTGGCCATGACCGGCAGCGCCCGCACGGCTGATCCGAAAGTACTTGAAAAACTGTCCGGACTGGGAGTCTCCAGCGTGACGTTTATGGATGATTTGTTCGCTGCTGATACAGACCAGGACACGGACAAGCTCGAAAGCCGGATGCGAGCGATTAAACCGGACAGCCTGGCGCTGATCATGTTCACATCCGGCACCAGCAGCTTCCCGAAGGGAGTACAGCTGACGCATCGCAACCTGATGTCGCAGCAAAAGGCCCTGGAAATTTTGTGGAAGCCTGAGCACGGAATGCGGTTTTTGTGTTATCTGCCCTGGCATCACAGCTTCGGCGGCTTGTTCGAGCGGTTCTTTGCACTGCACTCAGGAGGTTGTCTGGCGATCGACGATTCCGCGGGTAAGGATGTGGGCAGATTGCTGCAGAATTTTAGC
>JAZFUZ010000112.1:0-6392 GCA_036447475.1 Lysobacterales bacterium
AAGTGAAAGAGGACTGGCGGTTTTTTATGATCTTGTGCGTCAATCTGATGTGGTTATCAGCAATTTTAGTGCCGCCGTACCCGGGCGATTGAAAATTGATTACGAGAGCCTAAAAAAAATAAATCCGGCCATTATTACCTGTACGGTAACCGGCTATGGCTCTGATGGTCCCAGCCCTGACCGGCCGGCGTTTGATCTGGTAGCACAGGCTAGTGGTGGCGGCATTTCGATTACCGGCACTGATGCGGATCACCCGGTACGCGCCGGTATTCCGATTGGAGATCTCGGCGGTGGGATGTTTGCCGTCATGGGCATCCAGTCCGCATTGCTGGAACGTTATCGCAGTGGCAAGGGTCAGCATGTCGATATTTCCATGCTCGACTGCCAGATTTCCATGCTGAATTATATGGCAACTATGTTCTTTCTTAGTGGAAATGATCCAAAACCGGTCGGTAATGCGCATTTTGTCCACGTTCCTTACAATACCTACAAAACCACCGATGGTTATATCGTGATTGCCGTGATTACCGATAAATTCTGGCGCAACCTGAAACAGGTGGTTCAAATCACAGCATTTGACAATCCCAGGTACGACTCTCAACCGGGGCGCTGGGAAGATCGTGACCTGATCGATGCGAAACTCAATGAAATTCTGGCCGCTTATGCTACCGATTATTGGCTGAATCGCTTGCAGGAAAAGAAAATTCCCTGCGCACCCGTCAATCGTTTCAGTGCGGCACTGAGTGATGAGCAGGTATTGCACCGTAATATGGTGATCGATCTCAAACACCCCGATGGCAAATCCACGCGAGGGCCCGGCAATCCAATCAAGCTGTCGCGTAATAATGAAGAATCTTTCAGTGCGGCCCCCAAGCTCGGTCAACATACCGATTCTGTACTGGGGCAATTGCTGGGTTATGACCCTGATCAAATTTCGATGCTTAAACAACAAGGTGTTGTTCGCTGATGTCCAGCAAAGTGATCATCAATGATGTTGGCCCGCGCGACGGCTTGCAAAACCAGTCAGCCCGGCTTTCAGCTGAACAACGGGCGGCACTGATAAAGGCCTTGCTCAAAGCGGGTATGCGTCACATTGAAGTAGGCAGCTTTGTTTCTCCCAAGGCTGTGCCGGCCATGGTCGGCACCGACCGGGTATTGGCTGCACTGCAAGATGAGCAGGGTGATTTCTCCGTGCTGGTGCCCAACATGAAGGGCTACGAACTGGCACGCGCCGCCGGGGCTGAATGTGTCGCCATGGTTCTGTATGGAACGGACGGGATGGCCCAGGCCAACGTCAATATGACTCGAGTTGAGGCCGAGCAGGCCATGGAGCAGATATTACACAGGGCTGCAATAGATGGCGTACGTGTCCTGGCGACGATAGCAGTGGCCTGGGAGTGTCCTTTTGACGGCCCGGTGGCTGCGGATACGGTTGCCGACATTGCCCGGAGGTTCGTGCAACTGGGCGCCGATCAGGTGGTGCTGGCCGATTCTATCGGTGCAGCAAACCCTCAGCAGGTACGCGATTTGACAACTATACTGGTTAATGAGCATGGCGCAGAGCGTCTGGCCTGCCATTTTCATGATACCCGCGCCATGGGTTTGGCCAATGTATTTGCAGCACTGGAGTCCGGCATTCGTTGTTTTGATGCTTCTATATCAGGCCTGGGTGGTTGCCCATTCGTTCCCGGCGCGTCAGGTAATGTAGCAACCGAGGATGTCGTCATGATGCTGGGACAAATGGGATATGACACGGGCATCGATCTGCGGGAGTTGATGAATGCTTCACAATTGGCCGCCAGCCTGACAAATAACGCACCGGGCGGACGTGCCAGAGCCTGGTTGGAGAGGCATTACCAAGTTTGGAGAACTGAGTGAGCTATCGCCTGGGTGTGGATGTCGGAGGTACGTTTACCGACCTGCTGTTAATCAATGAGCGCAGTGGTGAAACATACACGGCAAAAGTGCCGTCGACACCACAAGACTCTTCTATTGGTGTATTGAACGGTATAGCGCGGATTTGTGACATATCCGGTGCAGACCCTGCTTCCATCCGTCGTGTGATGCACGGCACAACGGTCGCCACGAATTCCGTTTTGACCGGTAAGGGCGCAAGAGTTGGCCTGGTCACGACTCGTGGGTTTAAGCAGGTGCTGCAGGTAGCACGTTCCTTTTGCCCCGGTGGGCTCGGTGGCTGGGTGAGTTACGTCAAAAAACCTTTGCTCGCGCCGCTGGAGTTGACCATAGAGGCGATTGAACGGATGGCAGCCGATGGCAGCGTGGTGACAGATCTTGATGAAGATGATTTACGGCTTGAGCTACAGGCACTCAAAGACAAAGGCCAGGTCGAGGCCCTGACCATATGTTTTATTAATGCCTATTTGAACGGCGACCATGAAGTCCAGGCACGCGGCATCGCAGAGGAGGTTTTTGGTGCTTTACCCATATCCATTTCCTCGGAAGTGGTGCCGGAAATGCAGGAGTATGAACGCACCGAAACCACTGTGGTTAATTCCTATGTGGCGCCAGAGGTAGCAAGCTATGTCCGCAATTTGCAAGCTTCACTCGAAAAACAGATGGGAGATGGTGTGCAATTATCCATTCTGCGCTCAGATGGTGGTCTTGCATCCTCGCGTGCAGCAGCAGAATCACCGGTCAATATATTAATGTCCGGACCGGCGGGCGGAGTGGCTGGCGCTACTTATTTCACCCGTCGTGCAGGTTATGACAATGTGCTGACTTTTGACATGGGCGGCACGTCAACAGATGTAGCCCTGATCCAGAACTCAAAAGCCCGAATCCGCAGAGAGACCCGCGTTGGCGACGTCATCGTCCGTGCGCCTTCGGTGGATGTCCGCAGTATTGGTGCCGGTGGTGGTTCTATTGCGTTTGTACCTGAGTTGACCAAGGCTTTGCGGGTCGGGCCGCAATCGGCTGGTGCGGTGCCTGGACCGGCGGCATACATGACAGGTGGAACAGAGCCGACTGTCTGTGACGCCAATGTGGTATTGGGTTATCTGCCTGCCGATGTACAGTTGGGCGGGGATATGGCAATCGACAAAACGGCTGCTGAGGTTGCGGTTCAGAAAATTGCCGATGCCATTGGCATTGACTTGATGGAGGCCGCTGAAGGGATTATTAAAATCGTTAACGAATCCATGTTTGGCGCTTTGCGTTTGGTTTCGATTGAGCGGGGCTTTGACCCACGTGATTTTGCGCTGGTTGCTTTTGGTGGTGCGGGACCCATGCATGGCAATGCAATGGGTGAACTGACCCAGTCATGGCCGGTGATCATACCGCCCGGGCCTGGTGTATTGTGTGCCTATGGTGAGGCGACAACACGCATTCAGGATGAAGCATCCCGAACTTACGTGAAGCGAGCTGATCAGCTTCAAGCTGAAGAATTATTGAATGATCTTGAGCAATTACGTGCCCGGGCTTCGGTTTCACTGCTTGCGGATGGAATTTCCGCTGCGCAACTGGAGGTGAGTTACCAGGCAGATATTCGATATGTCGGTCAGGCCTTTCAGATCAGTATGGATTTCACCGCTGAGGACATCATGCAAAAAGGCCTGGCGTTGCTAACGGAACGTTTCGACGCACAGCACGAGCAATTGTTTACCTTTGCATTGGGTAAGGACCATGAGCTGGTCATGATTCGCGCCGTGGTTCAGGCCGGCACCGCAAAAATAAAAGAAGTACAAGTAGGTCGCGAAGACGCCAGTCTGGAAGAGTGCAAAATTCATACAACACGCTTTTATCACAAAGGTGCGTGGCATGACGCGGTTATTTATGACCGCAGGCCGCTGCATTCGGGCCTGCTGATTCCGGGACCGGCGATCATCAGTGAAATGGACGCTACCAGCGTCATTTTGCCGGGTTATGCGGCTCTGGTAGATGATGTGGGTAACCTGCTGATCAACCCCGTTGAAAAGGGGAGGGAAGGGTCATGAGTGCCAGGATAATTGCAAGCAACAAGCTGCCGTTTGAACGTGTGGAAGTCGATACGGTCACCGTCGATATCATTGAAAATGCACTGCGCAACGCACGCGAGGAAATGGACGCTGTGCTGTTCCGTACTGCGATGAGCCCGGGAATACGTGAGCAGGGTGATTGTTTTCCGATGATCGCCAATCGTGACGGCAAGATGGTGGTGGGCCAGTTTGGTTCGTTTATTCATGGTTTTATGCAAGCCTATGATGGTGATGTGGAGGAAGGTGATGTCATTCTCACCAACGATCCTTACATGTGCAATGCGGCTGTATCGCATCTGCCGGACTGGCTTGTGCTGGTGCCTATCTTTAAAGATGGCAGGCACATGGCCTGGTCAGCGATGTTCGGACACATGTCGGATAATGGCGGTATGGTGCCGGGATCGATTCCCATTCAGGCGGAAACAATATTCCAGGAAGGCATACGTATCCCACCCACCCGCTTATACAAAAAGGGTGAGCTTCAGTCTGATTTGCTGGAGTTGATTTTGCACAATGTGCGCACCTCAAACTGGAACCGGTTTGATCTGAATGCACTGGTGGCTGCCTGCAATACTGCCGCCAAGCGTTGTGTCGAGATGGCTCAGCGCTTTGGCGATGACATTTTTTATTCCACCATGGAAATCATGTTGGAACGGAACTACCTGGCGATGAAAGCCATCATCGAGATGATCGTTCCCGAGCAACCCCGCGTATTTGAAGACTATGTCTGCGATGACGGTGTCGGCATGGGGCCTTACAAGATTCGCTGCAAGCTGTGGCGGGAAGGGTCGACGGCCATTTTTGATTTCGAGGGTACCGACCCCCAAGCAGCCAGCTCGATTAATTTCTATCTTAATGAAGACATGTTCAAGATGTTTTTCGGCTCATTCACGATCAATCTGGTTGACCCGCAAATCCTGTTCAATGATGGTTTTTATGATCTGGTGGAGGTGCGTATACCACAAGGCTCATTGCTCAAACCCGATTACCCGGCTGCACTTTCCGGTCGTACCCATGTGCTGGGACGAATTTTTGATGTGATGGGTGGTTTACTCGGGCAAAGCGCACCGGATGCCATGAACGCGGCCGGGTTTTCTGATTCGCCTCACTTGTTTTTCTCTGGCTATGACGAGCGCGGTGAGTGGTTCCAGCTATTCCAGATTGGCTTTGGCGGCATCCCCGGCCGGCCGGTTGGTGATGGGCCGGATGGTCATTCATTGTGGCCGGGTTTCACCAATGTACCCAATGAATTCATCGAAGCCTATTTTCCATTACGTATTGAAAAATACGAAACCATCGCTGATTCCGGCGGTGCTGGACTGCACCGTGGTGGCAATGGCCTGTCGGTAGCCTACCGCTTTTTGGTTGATGGCAAGATCGCCATACATGATGACCGCTGGTTGACCTATCCATGGGGCGTGCGGGGTGGTGAACCCGGCATGCGCTCAAGCAAGCGATTGGTTCGGGCCGATGGCACTGAAACCTGGCTGCCTGCCAAATCAGACGGCATCCAGGTTAAAAAAGGCGATTTACTGTATTTCAATACCTGGGGCGGCGGCGGCTGGGGTGACCCTTATAAACGTGATGTCGACAGGGTATTTAAAGACGTCCAGAGCGGTTTGGTCACGGTACAGGGTGCAAGACGCTACGGCGTGGTTCTTGGTGACGATGGTTGCGTGGACAGCGCAGCAACCGATGCCTTGCGCAAGCAATTGACACAGGCGCGGGGCGGTGAACCTGATCTGTTTAATTTTGGTGGCAGCATCGAAGAAATAAAATCCCGTTGCAGAGTGGAAACCCACCTTGACCCGCCCCGATCCCCAACATTTGCCCAAAGGTCCGGTTAATGACTGACCTGCAGCGCCATTCATTGGGTTTGGGCAAGCACCCGGCGCTGCTCCTGGTTGATGTTATAAAGGGTTTTACAGACCCGGCTTGCCCGTTAGGGTCCGAGGCGGATTCGGTGGTAGATGCTTGCAAAGCGTTGCTTGCCGTGTTTCGGCTGAAACGCTTGCCGGTGTTTTTTACCACCGTGGTCTACCACGATGAATCGCAAGCCCGTGTTTTCAGGCAGCGGGTGCCTGCATTGAATGTATTGGAACCGGGGTCGGAGTGGGTAAAAATTGATCCGCGCATCGCCCCTGTTCACGGTGAAACAGTGATAGAAAAACAATGGCCAAGCGGATTTTTTAATACCGATCTGGCGCAACAGCTTGAAGCTGCGGGTGCAGATTCAATTGTCATGGGGGGCTTAACCACCAGTGGTTGTGTACGTGCCACGGCGGTGGATGGTCTGCAACATGATTATCGTGTGGTTATTGCGCGCGAAGCGACGGGTGACCGCAACGCGGCGGCACACGAAAGTAATTTGTTTGATTTACAGGCCAAGTATGTCGATGTGATGACTGTACAGGATGT
>JAZFUZ010000113.1:0-7712 GCA_036447475.1 Lysobacterales bacterium
AACGACGATCGGCAGAAGATTACGCAGGCTGGCAAGCGCGTCTTTAGCAAGTACAATCAGCGAGTCTTTCAATTGGGCCGCAACCCTCCTGGGTAGATGAAGATCGTCTCCGCGATCGATATCCTAAAACAAAGACGGGCCCGTTGTTGCCTGAAACGTACAAAAACCTAATCAGTATTGCTGGCTGTACTCCATATTGTCTGAAAAACTGTGGCTAAAACAATAACAAGGGGCACTCTGGGCGTCGATCCGATCGCTGTTTCGGGCAATTTCGGCGTGCGTGAAACCTGGGGCTCGGGTGATCGCCAAGCTTGGAGGACCTACTGGCGCTTGAGCGAGAACCGTCTGCGCCCCCTGCTTATGCAGCCCCTTGGACCGTGTTGCGGTTTACCGCTTGCCACACGCTTGCAATAGAGGAAATGGAAAAGAAGCTAACAAGCCGAAGATTGCCGGCCACGTCTTGCAAGATGGCATGAATGACTCCTCGTATATTCGCGTTATTACCAGAGCTTCTCCAGCGCCCGCATAACGTCCCGGCGGCTTATCTGACCGACCAGACGGCCGTTTTCGACCACCGGGTAACGATGAAAGCGCTCCCCGAGAAATAACTTCGCCGCGTCGATAATGCTCTCCTCCGCCGCGATGGTTTCAACTTCTTTGCTCATAAAATCGGCTACATGACCACCGTATTCCGAATGATACCCGGCGTTCAATACCACCCGCATACAATCCCGTTCGGTGAGAATGCCCACCAGATTTCCGCTTTCACCAACCACCGGGGCCGCGGCGATGTCATTTTTGAGCAAGGTATGCACGGCCCGCAGAATCTCCGTGTCCGGGTGCAGCGTCACCAGCTCCGTCGCCATGTAATCCCGGACTCTGACGGACTTTAGCATTAGCGTTTCCGCCCGCAGGCGCCGCCGCAGAGCAGCTCTGATTTGCAGCTTTTTTCGCCCGGTAAGCTACCGCAGCCGGCCTGCATGGGCCGGCCCCGGAACAGCAGTCCAATACCCAGGGCAAGCGCTGTCAATACGAAAATGATGAAACTGCCGACAAATAATTCCATGGATATCTCCGGAGTCCGCCTAGCCTCCAAAATCATCGAGGTGGATGTTTTCTTCCTCCACGCCCAGTTCATCGAACATGTGGATCAGCGCTGCGTTCATCATCGGTGGACCGCAAAGATAATACTCGCAATCCTCCGGTGCTGGATGATCTTGCAGATAGTGCTCAAGCAAAACCTCGTGGATGAATCCTGTCAGGCCTTGCCAGTTATCTCCGGGCAAGGGATCCGACAATGCCAGGTGCCACTGAAAGTTGTCGTGGTCGGCGGCGAGTTGCTCGAACTCCTCCACGTAGAATGCCTCCCGCAGGCTGCGGGCGCCGTACCAGAAACTGATCTTTCGCTTGCTGTTGAGACGTTTCAGCTGATCGAAAATATGGGACCGCATGGGCGCCATGCCTGCGCCGCCCCCGACGAAAATCATTTCCGCGTCGGTCTCGCTGGCGAAAAATTCTCCGAAGGGACCTGAAATGATCACCGGGTCCCCAGGCTTCAGACCGAAGAGATAGGATGACATGATGCCGGGAGGGGTGCCGGCCGGTGCTGCCGGCTGCGGTGTGGCGATCCGGACATTCAGCATGATGATATTTTTCTCATCGGGATAATTCGCCATGGAATAGGCTCGCATGGCGGGCTCATCAACGACGGATTCCAGGTCGAGTAATCCGAAGCGTTCCCAGTCATCCTGGTATGCAGCGGGAATTTCGAAGTCCGCGTATCGCAATTTATGGGGCGGGCATTCAATCTGTACATACCCGCCAGCCCGAAAATCCAGAACTTCTCCGGCGGGCAACTCCAACACCAGCTCCTTGATAAAGGTCGCCACGTTATCGTTGGAGCGCACATTGCACTCCCAGCGTTTCCCCCCGAACACGGCTTCGGGCACACGGATCCGCATGTCCCTGCCCACGGAAACCTGGCAGGCCAGGCGCTCACCCTCCGCCGCTTCCCGCCTGGTGATAAAGGACGCCTCGATCGGCAGCAAAGCACCGCCCCCTTCGAGAACCTGGACGCGACATCGACCGCAGGTGCCACCTCCCCCACAGGCCGATGACACAAATAATTCATTGGCCGCCAGTGCGCCCAGAAGTTTGCCTCCCACCGGGACACTCAGATCACGCTCATCGTTCACATTGATGGTGACATTACCGCGGGGCACCAGGCCGAAGCGGGCCAGGAGGATCAAAAGCGCCAGCATCAACACGATACTGGTAAGCAAGCCGACACCGAGAATGATTTCCTGCATGACTAAAACTGAATGCCAGCCATGGCCATAAAGGCCATGGACATGAGCCCCGCCGTGATAAAAGTGATACCGAGCCCCTGCAACCCGGCGGGAATCTCGCTGTATTTCATTTTTTCCCGCAAGCCCGCCAGCGCAACCAGGGCCAGCGCCCAGCCCACGCCTACGCCGAATCCATAGGCTGCGCTTTCCACAAAGTTGTAGTCCCGCTGCACCATGAACAATGACGCGCCAAGGATGGCGCAGTTCACCGTCAACAGTGGCAGGTAGATGCCCAATGCGTGATAGAGGGCGGGGAAAAACCGCTTCAGAATCATTTCCAGGATCTGCACCATGGCCGCGATCACGCCGATATAACTGATCAGTCCGAGATAACTGAAATCCAGGTGCCCGAGACCCGCCCAGGCCAGAGCACCCTCCCGGAGGAGATAGTTATAGATCAGGTTGTTGACCGGCACCGTGATGCCTTCCACCAGAATAACCGCGGCCCCGAGGCCGATGGCGGTTTTGATCTGCTTGGAGATGGCCAGAAACGTGCACATCCCCAGAAAGAAGGCCAGGGCGAGATTCTCGACGAAAATCGAACGGACAAAAATGGCCAGCAACGCGTCCATCAGCCGGCCGTCTCCTCCAGGGGAATTGGTTCGTAATCCGGCTGTTCCACCTGTTTCGGTTTCCAGCTGCGGATGCCCCAGATGATAAAACCAATGATGAAAAAGGCGCTGGGCGGGAGCAGCAGCATGGCGTTAGGCTCGTACCATCCGCCATCAACCGCAAGCCGGAAGATCTCCACCTCCAGCAACGACCCGGTACCGAAAAGTTCCCGAACAATCGCCACGGTGATCAGGATCAGGCTGTAGCCGATGCCGTTGCCGATGCCGTCGAGAAAACTGATGCCGACCCTGTTTTGCACCGCAAAGGCCTCCGCCCGCCCCAGCACGATGCAGTTGGTGATGATCAGGCCGATAAAAACACTCAGGGTTCGCGCCGTCTCCGGGGCAAAAGCCTTCAGCAACTCGTCCACCACGATGACGGCGGAGGCGATCACGGTCATCTGCACGATGATGCGTACGGAATTCGGCAGGTGGTGCCGCATCATGCTGATGATCACATTGGAGAAAGCCAGCACCGACGTCAGCGCCAGGCTCATAATCAGCGCCGAATAGAGGGAATTGGTGATAGCCAGCGCCGAGCAGATACCCAGCACCTGCAGGGTGACAGGATTCTCATCAATGAGCGGCGTCAGAAGCGCTTCACGGACTTTAATTATCATCAGCCGCCGGCCACAGAAAATTTTTCGAGAAAGTTGGCAAATCCGTGGGGGCCCAGCCAGTAGCGTATGAGATTAGTCACGCCACCGGCGGTCACCGAGGCGCCGGTCAATGCATCCACCTGATAAGCCGCGTCCGGCGAACGCGGATCCACGCTACCGCCGGCAATTCTGAACCGCACTACGCCCTGTTCGTCGTAGAGCCGTTTGCCACGCCAGCGAGCCAGCCAATCGGGCCTCAGAATCTGGTCACCGATACCCGCCGTCTCCTCCTGCTCATAGAAACTCATCTCGGCAATGGTGTTGAGATCACTTTCGAGTGCGAGAAAACCATAAATTGTCGACCACATGCCCGGACCGTAGACGGGCAATATGATCCTGTGCAGATCGTCGCCGTCCCGGACCAGGTACACCGTCATCAGCCGGGACCGCCGCTTTAGTCCGGCTACATCCTGGTCCGCGGGAATGGTCACGCTGAACTCCGGGTCACCGGCCGCTTTCCGGGTATCGAAGGTATCCGGGTTAAAGGTCTCATCGAAGGCACCCCGGTCCAGATCAACGAGGCGAGCATCGAGATCCTGAAAAGCTGCGATGATTTCCCAATCCGACAGTTCATCGGCCGGATCCATCAAGCCACTGATCCGAACGATATGCCGGTTCCGTTCCAGGTCCTGATGGGCCCACTGGATGGGCCGCAGAGTCACGGCCGCGACGGTGACGAGAACGGAGCACACCAGGGCCGTGGCGGTCACCACGATAATGGCTTTCAAAGGGCTCTCGTTATCCATCAAGCACTTGCCGCCAAACGCCGCCGTCGCCGGCGGATATTCAGTTCCACCACGACAAAATCGATCAGCGGAGCAAACAGGCTGGCCAGCAGTACCGCGAACAGGATGCCCTCATTATATGCAGGGTTGGTCACCCGGATCACGATCACCAGCAGCCCCACCAGCACGCCGAAGGCCCACCGCCCGGGATCAGTCATGGCTCCCGCAACCGGATCCGTGGCGAAAAACACGGTGCCAAAAGCAAGCCCTCCCAGCACCAGATGCCAGAACCAGAGAATTTCGAAGACCGGCTTACCGTCGGCCGCCAGACCGTTAAACAGGAACACGGTAGCCACCACACCCAGCAGGACGCCGAGCATGACCCGCCAGGAAGCCGTGCCCGTGAAAATCAGGTACACCGCGCCCAGCAGGCAGCCCAGCACGGAGGTCACCCCGATGGGCCCCGGCCGGACGCCCAGGAACAGATCCCACCAGCTTAGACCGGACTGCAAAACTGCCTCGATACCGCCTGCCGCAGCCAGTTCCAGCGCGGGAGTCTGGTCGAAGCCGGGCACTGGTATCCAGCTGCTTTCGCCGAATACCAGATCCGGATAGGCAAACAACAGGAAGGTCAGACCCAGCATGGCGGGGTTGACCAGGTAGCGGCCGGTCCCGCCATAGACGTGTTTGCCCAGCACCATCCCGAAGGTCATGCCGAGACCTACCTGGTAAAGAGGCGCCCCGGCGGGCAGGATCAGGGCAAACAACCAGGCGAAGACCAGCAGCCCTTCATCCAGGGGCCGGCGACGCACAACGGAAAAAACCGCGTCCCAGAAGGAACCCACCAGCAGCGCCACCAGGAAGACCGGCATGAAATACAGGAAACCGTGAACAAAGCAGGCCAGGAGATTTTCCGGGTCGTAGCCGATGCCCCAGCCGGTGAGTATTCCACCACGCCAACCGGGCAGCTCCGTCAGCTCCAATTCGACCATGGCGAGGTTGGACTGGTAACCAAGGCTCCATAGACCGATCGACCAGCAGGGAATCGTGGCGATGACAAAGTTATTCAGCATGCCCTGAACGCTGGCGGCGTCCCTTATATAAGGAGCTGAACGGTTCTGTTCAGCGGACGAATAAAAAAACTGCTCCAGCATGAGCAGCCACGGCCAGGCCCGCTGCAGTGGCCCGCCCTCAACGGCCCGGGACTTGAGATCATCCAGCAGTCCACGCAGCGCCATTAGCCTTCCTTCTCGATCTGGTCAAGATTGATGCGCAGCGCAGCGCCGTAATCCTGCTTCGACGGACAGACAAATGAGGTCAGGGCCAGGTCCTCCTCCGCCAGTTCCAGACAACCCAACGCCTGGGCGACATCGGTGTCCTTGACCAGCAGGGCCCGCAGCAAAGGCACGGGCAGAATATCCAGGGGCATCACCCGCTCAAAGGCCCCCACGGGAATCATGGCAGCCCGCCGCCCGTTCCGGGCCGTGGTGATTTCACGCAGACGTCCCTGGCCCCGGGCTGATGCGAACGGGCCTGCAAAACTGTACTTATTCCGTCCGGTGCCAAACCAGCCGAACAAGCGGCGCTCAGCCTGCTCGACAATGACGGAAACCTGATTGTCATACCGGCCAAGAAAGGCCATGGGCCCCTCCGCCGCAAACCCGCCGAGCACGGACCCCGATATCACCCGGCAGTTCCGCTGCGGGACGACCTCGCCTGCCAGCAACTCCGTAATACTCGCTCCGGGCCGGGTACGCAGCAGCCGGGGCTTCACTGCGCCAGGTCCCGCAACGGATACGACCCGCTCGGTCAACAACCGGCCCGTCTTGAACAAATGGCCGATGGTGATCACGTCCTGATAAGCGATATGCCAGACGCTATGGTCCGCTGCCACCGGATCCAGGTAATGAATATGGGTACCGGGCAACCCCGCCGGATGGGGGCCGGAGAATTCCACCCGCCGAATTGAGGTTCCCGCAGGCTCGGAGCCGGACCAGTCCGGGCCGGTGCAGAGATAAACCGCCGCCTGGGTAAGGCGGTCGATGATATGCATACCCGTCCTGAACTCGTTCGCATAACCGGCAATGACGACACCGGGATCGGCAGCCAGCGGCCGGGTATCAATGGCGGTAACAAAAATGGATCGGGGGCTGGCCGCGGAATCCGGCACGCGGTTATAGGGCCGGGTCCGGAAGCCGATCCAGGCCCCGGACCGCAGCAGAACGTCACGAATGGCGGCCGAATCCTCGGCGTCCAGGGAATCAAATGTCGTTGCCGACGCCGCATTTTCATCCAGCTCAATCACGACGGACTGCAGGGCGCGGCGGCGGCCCCGGTTCACTGCGACGACCCGGCCCGTGCCTGGCGAGGTGTACTGAACGGCCGGATCACGCTTATCCAGGAACAAGGGCTCACCCAGACCCACGGCCCGGCCGGGCTCGACCAGCATCCGGGGCTTCAGTCCAACGTAGTCGGTACCCAGCAGGGCCACTCTCTTCACGGACCGACCCGTATCGATGACCTGCTCCGGCGCACCGGCAATCGGAATATCCAGACCCTTTTTTATTTTGATTCGCAAGAATGCAAACTGCCTAGTGACGCCCCGGATGCCGTTCATCGTCGCCGCTCTCATGCCTGGCGTGTCTCGCTGTTTGAGGCCAACATATCGGCGGCTTCTGCTGCTGCGTCACGAAACGGCAACAGCACCACATCAGCACCAGCGGCCAGCAGAGACTCGCGATGCTGGGCCGTGTCTGCGGTGAGCGCTGTGCACCCCGCATATTCGTTGTGTTGCAGAGCATGAAGCAGCGCCAGCCCCTTGCCCCGCCATCCGGCATCGCCGCAAGGATTTGAGGCCGTTTCGACTCGCGCCCGGCTCCGACAACGCGATAGAATTTCTGATCCATTGTCCTTTAATCTGTCCCCGAAAATGCCGCGATCTCCCGCGCCAACGCATCGATGTTGATCGCTTCGATGTTTCTGGAAATGGAAAATCGCTCATCACCGGGGTAAACAACGAAACGCGCGTCCGGCTTCACGTCCTTGCACCCGCTGTGAAAACCTCTAGCCGGCTTCGGATCAAGGCTGCGCTTGATTTCGATTGCCCAGACTCTCTGGTCAGGCAATGTCAGGACCAGATCAATTTCTGCACCGCCCGATGCGCGGTAGAAACCTGCGTCGGCGCGCTCCGGTGCAACCGACAGAAGGTTCTCGATGACAAACCCCTCCCAGCTCGGGCCAACGACCGGATGTCCCAGAATCTCCTCTTTGTCGCCGAGACCCAGCAATGCATGTGTGATACCACTGTCACGAACATAGACCTTTGGCGATTTGACGAGGCGCTTGCCGATATTCTTGTGCCACGGCCGG
>JAZFUZ010000114.1:0-7418 GCA_036447475.1 Lysobacterales bacterium
CTGGAAAAAAATGCGGTGCGCCACGGCGGTTGTTTCAACCATCGCTCGTCCCTGGGTGAACACGTGCTGATCAAGGAAAATCACATTGCGGCGGCAGGTTCCCTGCAGGAAGCGGTACGACGCGCCCGCGCATTTGCACCGCATTGCTCGAAAATCGAGGTCGAGGCAGAATCCTTACACCAAGTCAGGGAAGCCGTAAAATCCGGCGCGGAAATCATCATGCTGGACAACATGTCACCGGCACAGATCCGCCAGGCTGTGGCGCTGATCGATAAAGCCGCCATTGTGGAAATTTCGGGTGGCGTCTGCCTGGAAACCTTCGCCGATTATGTTTTGCCCGGCGTGGACGTGATCAGCGTGGGTGCGTTGACCCATTCGGCTCCTGCGGTGGACCTCAGCATGACCCTGGGAGAGTGAATCCGGCATGGACGTCATCCGTACTGACTGCCTGGTGATTGGCGCCGGCCTGGCGGGTTCGGCCTATGCGCTGCATGCTGCACGTGCCGGGCTGGATGTGCAGCTGCTCTCGCTGGGCGGGTCTTGCGAAGCAAACAGCGATTGGGCCCAGGGTGGAATCATTTACGATACCTCGACCCAGGTTGACTTGCTGGCGGTTGACATCGTGACTGCCAGTGATGGCACCGCAAACCCGGATGCAGTGGAGCAACTCGTGCGCGAAGGCCCGGCAGCGGTCAGGGAGCTGTTGCTGGACGAACTGAATGTCGAGTTCGACCGGCAAAAGGGCGGTGGGCTTGAATTTACCCGCGAGGGCGGCCACAGCGAACGACGCATCATCCATGCCAAGGATCTGACTGGACACGCGATTCTTTCGTCGGTGGCAGCTTGCGTAGATGCAACTCAGAACATCACGCGCCAGACAGGTTCCATCGCTATCGACCTGCTGACGCTGTCACACAATACCGACACGCCGGCAGACCGCTACGCAGTGCTAAGCTGTTTCGGGGCCTATGTGTTGGTGGAAGACTGCAGCGAACCCGTAGCCATCGTGGCGCGCAAGACCATACTGGCTACCGGAGGCCTGGGACAAATTTTTCGGCACAGCACCAACCGCCCGGGAACCATCGGGCATGGTGTCGCGATGGCCTATCGTGTCGGCGCCCGGCTGATCGATCTTGAATATGTGCAATTTCACCCGACCGTTTTTTACGGCAAGAACGCACCGCGCTTCCTGATCACCGAGGCGCTGCGCGGTGAAGGCGCCGTGTTGGTCAACGGACTTGGCGAGAATTTCCTGGACGCGGTTCACCCGCGCGGTTCGCTGGCGCCACGCGATGTCGTGTCCCGGGCAATCCACCAGGAAATGGTCGCCAGCGGCGAGCCCTGTGTGTGCCTTGACCTTGGCGCACTGGAGCCGGATTTCATCCGCGAACGGTTCCCTTTCATTTACCGGCGCTGCCTGGAACACGGCGTGGACATCAGCCATGAGTCGATCCCGGTGGTTCCTGCCGCGCACTATTCCTGCGGTGGCGTGCATACCAATCTCAAGGGACGTTCGAATGTCAGGCATCTGAATGCGATTGGTGAAACGGCCTGTACCGGTCTGCATGGCGCGAATCGCCTGGCCAGTACATCCTTGCTGGAGTGCTTGATCGGGGCCAAGTTCACGGCCATGGCCGATATACGTGATATTGGTGAGATGGAATTTCGCCTGCCCGACCCACGACCCTGGAAAAGCCCCCGGCGCGACGCTGATCCGACCTTGATCCACCAAGACCTGAACCTCGTGCAGCAGACCATGTGGAATTACGCCGGGATCGTTCGATCGGAGCGGCGCCTGACCCGGGCGCGGCGCATCCTGCTCGAACTGCGCGAAGAGGTGCAGTCTTTTTACCGGGACTGCCGCCTGAACCGCGAGTTGATCGACCTCAGAAGCGCAGTACAGACCGCACTGTTGGTCGTGCATGCCGCAACACTGAACCCGCGCAGCAAGGGCTGTCATTACGTCGCCAGCGACGAATAACGGAATCCATCAAAACGAGGGTGAACCAATTTGGCTGCTTGGCAACTCAGAGCCCCGGCTACCTGGTTTCACTCATCCAGCCACGCCGGTACCGGCAGCCCTTTTTCACGCAGGAATGAGGGGTTGAACATCTTCGATTGGTAACGTGTGCCAAAATCGCATAAAACCGTCACGATGGTGTGCCCTGGCCCCATCTGCCGGGCCAGTTGGATCGCGCCGGCGACGTTGATGCCACTGGATCCGCCCAGGCACAGACCCTCCTCGGACAGCAGGTCGAATATCACCAGCAAGGCTTCATCATCCGGGACCTGGAAAGCATCATCCACGGGTGCACTTTTGATATTGGCGGTGATGCGTCCCTGGCCAATGCCCTCTGTAATCGAGTTTCCTTGCGCGCGCAGTTCGCCATGTTTGTAGTAATTGAACATGCACGATCCCAGTGGATCAGTCACCGCAATAACGATGCTGGCTTTCTTTTCTTTCAGATATCGCCCGACGCCGGAGAGGGTGCCGCCGGTGCCGATCGCACAGCAAAAAGCATCGACCGTGCCACCGGTTTGCCGCCAGATCTCGGGGCCGGTGGAGCGATAATGCCCCTCGCTATTGGACAGGTTTTCCCACTGGTTGGCATACAACACACCGTGTTGTTCGGTGCTGGTGAGTTCTTTCGCCAGCCGGGCGGCAACGTGGACATAATTTTCGGGGTTTTTGAAAGGCACCGCGGGAACTTCGTGCAACTCGGCGCCGAGGAGCCTGAGCGTGTCTTTTTTCTCTGTGGTTTGGTTATCCGGGATGGTGATTACCGTGCGGTAACCGCGCGCATTACCCACCAGCGCAAGTCCAATGCCGGTATTGCCGGCCGTGCCTTCAACGATGACACCGCCGGGCTCCAGTTCACCACGTTCCTCTGCATCGAGGACCATGTACTTGGCCGCCCGGTCTTTTATTGAGCCACCCGGGTTCATGAATTCGGCCTTGCCAAGAATGGTACAGCCGGTCAGTTCGGAAGCTTTGCGCAGATGAATCAGGGGCGTGTTGCCAATGGCATCGGTTAAGGTGTTGTGGGTTTCCAAGCTCGGTGTTTCCTGGTCAGGGCCAATATTGTGATTTGGTTATTGTAGTTTCGTTCATTGTATCCGAGACCAGCTCTTTCTTCTTTATACTGTGACCTTGAATTGCAAGGAGAGAACCATGGCTGGAGTCGGGGGATGGTTGTAAAAGCAGATGAAATCGACTGAAAGCCAACCAGGTTTTGTCATGTATGGCGCTGAATTCTCCCTGTATTCCGGCAAGTTGCGCAGTTACCTGCGTAAGAAGGGAATAGAATTCACCGAAATACAACCCTGGTTGATGACCTACAAGCGGTTCATCGTTCCACGCACCGGCGTGCGGTATATCCCGGTGTTGCAGACACCCGAAGACCAGGTTTGGCAGGACACCACGGTCATTATCGACCACTTGGAAGATCGTTTTCCGCAGCCGTCCGTCTACCCGGCCACGGCGAGGCGGAAGCTGGCGGCACTGATTCTCGAGTTATTTGGAGATGAATGGCTGCTGTTGCCGGCCATGCACTATCGCTGGAACTTTCCTGCGGAAAACCTGCCATTCATTTACGGAGAATTCGGTAAACTGATGTTTCCCCATCTCCCTGCCTTTGTGCAACGAAAGGTGGGCAGAAAACTGGGCGACCGGTTTCGTCGCGTGGTGCCGCGCCTGGGCATAAATGAAGAGACCATTCCAGCGCTTGAATCCTGGTATGAAGGCTTGCTGGCGGAGCTGGATGAACACTTCCGCCAGCATGATTTCCTGCTGGGACAACATCCCACCATTGCGGATTTTGGTTTTATCGGCCCGTTCTACGCGCATTTGTATCGTGATCCCTACCCTGGAAAATTGATGCGTGAATCAGCGCCCAGGGTAGCTGCCTGGGTGGAACGGATGATCAGCCCTCAAGCTGCAGACAATGCGGCAACGGCAGAGCAGACTGAATCAACAGATGAAATTCCGCCTACGTTGATGCCCGTATTGAACCGTTTCGCAAAAGAACAATTGCCCATACTGGTGGATACTGCCCGCATCCTGGATGATCATTCTGATGGCATAGGCGCAAACGAGGTACCCCGATTCCTGGGGATGCACGAGGTAAAAATCGCGGGTGTGCCGGCACAACGCATGGTCATTCCCTACTCCCTCTGGATGTTCCAGCGCCCACTGGATTTCTGGCGTTCGCTGGAAGGAGAGCAGCGGGTTCGAGCCAAGCGCCTGCTGGAAGATATTGGCGCTGGCGACTTATTCGATATCAAACAGCGGGTTCGCCTCAAGCGTGAAAACAACCGGCTCTATCTTGAGCCCGGCTAATAATCAATGGTGAGGTGCCGTGATTTCAGTTGCCGGCCCGAAAGCCGCCAGGCGGCTGAAGAAGGTGTAGTCTGCTTCGTTGGCCATCAGGCCGATGAAGATCAGCAGACACAGCGGCGGCAGCAGGATGGCGGAAATCAAGGCCAGGCGCTCCCAGGCCATATGCATGAAGATGCCGATAATGAATCCGGCCTTTAGCAGCATGAACAGGATGATCAGGGACCAGCGGAGCAAACCCTGAAGCTGAAAATAGTCCACCGCATAGGAAAATCCGCTGAGCACGAACAATAAGAGCCAGACCCCGAGATAAATGCCCAGTGGATGTTGTTGATGTCCTTCTGTGTGAATTACTTCAGCCTGTGCCATGGTTAATCTCTCCTGCCTGTCCTTCCGGATTCCTGTGTCTTTTTCGCATGAATACCAAGTGCCCTGAACCGGTCACCATAAATAGAAGAACGCGAAAATGAATACCCATACCAGATCAACGAAATGCCAATAAAGCCCGGCAATTTCCACCATTTCATAATTGCCCCCGCGGTTGCGGTCGTAGTAGCCCGTGCCAACCCGCCTGGCAATTACGATCAGGTAAATCACACCGGCCGAAACGTGCAGGCCATGAAAGCCGGTAATCATGAAGAAAGCAGAACCAAACTGTGGCGCACCCATCGGGTTGCTCCAGGGCCGCACGCCCTCATCCATAATCAGCTTGGTCCACTCAAAAGCCTGCATGCTGACAAATGCCACACCCAGAGCGGCCGTGGCCAGCATGAGCAAAACCGTTTTTTTCTTGTCTTTACGGTAGCCATAATTCACAGCCAGGGCCATCGTTCCGCTGGACGTGATCAGGACGAAGGTCATAATGGCGATCAGGATCAGGGGAATGGGCTGGCCACCAAAACTGAGCGCGAAAACTTCACTGGGGTTCGGCCAGGCGACGGTGGTTGTCATCCTGACGCTCATATAACTTAACAGGAAGCAGGAGAAAATAAATGTGTCGCTGAGCAGGAATATCCACATCATGGCCTTGCCCCAGGGGACCTGGAAAGCCTGCCTGTCATGCGACCAGTCGGTCACTACCCCTTTAAGGCCGGATGGATCTGCCCCGATGCCTGTGGGAATTGCCAGTGTTTCTTCTGTCATGCTTTCATCCTCGGGACCAGTCTTCCCTCAAGCCGATATACAAGCTCAGGTTCTCAACAACAACGTGAACAGGGCCAGCCATACAATCAACAAGTAGTGCCAGTAGGTAGCGCACAGCGTCACGCCGTGCAGTGCCTGTTGTTCTTTTCCGGGTTGGCTCATTCTGAAACCCAATGATCCCATGAACCACATACCACCCAACAGGTGCAGGGCATGAAGACCGGTGAACAGGTAGAAAAAGGCGTTTGCCGGATTGTCTGCGGCGTAAAATCCGGCAGTCACCATCTGATCCCAGGCGACCAGCTGCCCGGCTATGAATACCAGCGTCAACACACCGCCCGCAATCAATGGGTTGCGAATACCGCTGGTTTTGTTCTGTTTGGCGGCGTTGCTGGCCATTTGCAAGGCCACGCTTGCCAGTATCAGCACTGCCGTGTTGACCCACAGGATGCGTGGATCGGCAAGCACCTCCCAGTCCGGAAACTGGCTCCTGGTGTAATAAGTGATCATGAACAGCGTGAACATACTGCTGATCACAGCCAGGAACAGCAACAAGCCCGTTCGGCCTGTCGAAAAGCCGTTTGCGGGTGCGCCGTGTAAATCATCCGTCTCCCCGGCGTGCTCCCAGGGCTTGGTGGTTATCTGGCTCAGAAAGCTCATGAATGTTTGCCTTCTTCTCCGGCGCAGCTGGTGTCTGTCATGGGCACATCTTCCGGCGCCATGGTTTGCGGAATGTAGTCCTGCGCCGCGCCCGGCAGGCTGTAGTCATAGGCCCAGCGGTAGACCAGCGGTAAATCCGGCCCCCAGTTGCCGTGTACCGGTGGCGTCTGCGGCGTCAACCACTCCAGGGTCGTTGCCTTCCACGGGTTGCTGCCGGAGGGCTTGCCTTTGAAGCGGCTCCAGAACAGGTTATACAGGAAGATCAACTGCACCAGTGCAACGAACAGCGCGGCCACAGAAATGCCGGCATTCATCGCCTGTGCCGAATCCGGGATGAAGGAGGTATCGCCCATCGCGTAATAGCGCCGGGGCAGGCCAAGGATGCCGAGGTAGTGCATCGGCAGGTAGATCGCGTAGGTGCCGAACAGCGTGGCCCAGAAGTGAATCCGTCCCAGTCTGTCGTTCAGCATGCGCCCGGTAATCTTCGGGTACCAGTGATAGATCGCCCCGAAAATGACCAGGATAGGTGACACGCCCATCACCATGTGGAAGTGGGCAACCACGAAATAGGTGTCCGACATCGCCTCTCCGCGTCTTAGCCACCTATAGTATATGGCGTCGCGAGGATCATTCGGCTCCGGCTCCCGGCCCTCTTCCAATTCGATATCGGGTTTCGCTTCGAGAATCGACTCGATCTCTTCGCGAGGCACGAGGAGCTTATAGGAAGCCACACATCGGTCTCCATCCACCGATGCAATGAGCCGCTTCCGCATTTCATCGCCCAGTTCCTCGATCAGATCATATGTATCGCCGAAAAACTCGGCCAGGTAGCGTTTGACCTCCTCATCGGATTTGCGCTCCAGGACCTCCTTTGTACGTTCCCGAATTTCCCATAGAAACGGCTCGACGAGCATATCGGGAAGCCTCACGCCAATGCCGGCCAGGCGGCTGAAGTGCGGATAGTGCGTGATCCATACGACCAGCCTGGTGAAGCGGGCCACCGTAGTGGCTGTACTACGGTCAAAGACAATGAACCGTCCGCGTTCTTTGTCCAGAAGATCGATGCATTCCATGGCGGTGCCGTTCAGTATGTTTTGTACCTCCAGGATTCCAGGCAGGGAGCGGCACCGATACTCGGCCATATAGCGCTCGTCATTGTTCAATCCGGGCCAGCTCCCGCCTTTCCATGTTTCCCCGAGCGGGCCGCCACCGTCATCATCGCCCATGGCCAGATAGTACATGAGCGCCGTACCGGCGCCTTCCATAAGGGCTGATTCAT
>JAZFUZ010000115.1:0-5699 GCA_036447475.1 Lysobacterales bacterium
CCATTGCGGGCGAGTGCAGCAGCAACCGCCTTGCCGCCATCCAAGGAGACCTGCCGCTCGGCGCTGTCGCCGCCGATGACCAGACCAACTTTGCCGAAATCGGCGGCGTTGCGGAATTTTCGCTGCGCAACTGTATTCATACGGCAGCCTCCGCGCAGAAACCTTTTTGCCGGATGTGCTGGGCAACCTGGCCTATACTCCCAGCCCCCAACAACAGAACCAGGTCTCCATCTTCCAGCATCGACGGCAATTCCCGCGGCAGGTCGAAAACGTTGGAGATCAGAACAGGGCTCACCCGTCCCCTTGCCCGGATGGACTGGCACAAGGCACCACTGTTCACCCCATCCATTGCTTCTTCACCCGCCGGATATATATCGGTCAGCACGACCACATCGGATTCCGCCAAGACTTCGGAAAACTCGTCGAACAGCGCGTGTGTGCGGCTGTAGCGGTGAGGCTGAAATACCGTAACGATTCTTTTGTCCGGCCAACCCGAACGTGCTGCCGCAATGGTCGCGGTCAGTTCGGTGGGATGGTGGCCATAGTCTTCAATCACCATGACTTCACCGGCGCTGGTTGCAAAATTTCCTACATCCGCAAAGCGCCTGCCAATGCCCTCGAATGCAGCCAGGATATCAATTACCGAGGCAATATCCACACCCACTTCCCAGGCAATCGCAATAGCGCCCAGTGCGTTACGCACATTGTGAACGCCGGGTAAATTCAGGCTGACCGGCAGTGCGCGGGATGCATCGGGGAGATGCACATTGAAATGCATCACCCGGCCCTCCTGGCGGACATCACTTCCACGGATGTCTGCTGTTTCGGACAGACCATAGGTCACCACGGCACGGCTCACCGCGGGGATCATGTTGGCGACATTTTCGTCATCCAGGCACAATACAGCCACGCCGTAAAACGGAAGATGGTGCAGGAATTCAAGAAAGGCTTTTTTCAAGTTGTCAAAACTATTGTCGTAGGCTTCCAGGTGATCCCTGTCAATATTAGTCACCAGCGCTACAACCGGTTGCAGGAGCAGGAAAGAACCATCACTTTCATCGGCCTCGGCAATCAGGTACTCGCCCTTGCCGAGACGGGCATGACTGCCCCAGGCATTGAGCAGGCCACCGATCACAAAGGTGGGATCCATGCCGGCCTGAGCCAGCAAACTGGTGGTAAGACTCGTCGTGGTGGTCTTGCCATGTGTACCGGCAACCGCAATTCCACGCCGGAACCGCATCAGTTCAGCCAGCATCTCTGCTCGCGGAACAACCGGGATCCGTAGTTCCCGGGCGGCAACTACTTCAGGGTTATCTGCGGACACGGCACTGGACACCACCAGCACATCGGCGCCTTCAACCTGGCGGGCATCGTGGCCCAGAAAAATCGTAGCACCCAACTTGCGCAGGCGGCTGGTGACCCGGTTGTCGGCAATATCGGACCCGCTGACTTTAAAACCCTGCTTAACCAACACCTCTGCGATGCCGTTCATGCCTGCGCCGGCAATGCCGACAAAATGAACCCGCTGGATGCGGCGCATCGGATGCAGATGTGAACCACTGCTCTTCATGCCGGCATAAACTCCATGCACAGTGCGGCCACCTGGTCGGCGGAGTCCGGAACCGATACCGCCCGGGCGGCGCAGGCCATCCTCAGCAGCTCATCCCTGCTCCCAAACAAGCGTGCCAGGACTGCGGCCATGGCTGCTGGATCACAATCTGCCTCAAGCATCATTTCTGCTGCACCGGCCTCGACCAGGAACTCGGCATTGCGGGACTGGTGGTCATCCACGGCGAAGGGAAATGGCACAAGAACCGCCGCCACACCCCCTGCAGCCAGTTCAGATACGGTTAGCGCACCTGAACGGCAAACCACCAGGTCCGCCCAACCGTAAGCACCCGCCATGTCGTCGATGAATGGGCAAACCTCCGCCTCAATTCCCGCTTCACGGTATTGCTTACAAGTTTCGCCCAACCCATCTTTTCCGGCCTGGTGGCGCACTTCGGGCCGCTCACCGGGAGGCAGCAATGCCAGCGCAGACGGAATCACGTGATTCAGGAAACGGGCGCCCTGGCTGCCACCGGTGATCAGCAGGCGTTTAGCGCCCGATCTGCCGGACAAACGTTGCACCGGCGATTCCAGGGACACGACCGGCCCACGAACCGGATTACCACAAGTCCGGGCGTGGAGGTTTTCTTGCCAGGTTCCGGGAAATGCCTGCAGAACCATTTTTGCCATCCGGGAAAGAACGCGATTGGTCATCCCCGGCACTCGATTCTGCTCATGGACCAACAGGGGCACACCACGCAACCGGGCTGCCAGCCCGCCTGGGCCCGCTGCATAGCCGCCAAAACTGATCGCGCAAGCGGGACGCCTGGCGCCGAGTATGCTAAACGCCTGGTAAACAGCCCGCGCCAATCGCCAGGGCATGACCAGCCAGCGGCCGACACCCTTGCCCCTGAGGCCTGAGATATCGACCGTGTCCAGTTCGATTCCCGCCGCCGGAACCCGCTGGCATTCCATGGCGCCGCTGGCGCCCAGCCAACGCACGGCAACCCCTTGGCAACGCAGGCTTTCAGCGACAGCAAGACCGGGGAAGATATGCCCCCCGGTACCGCCAGCCATAATCAGCACGCCATTATTCTTAACCCACAGATGGTGCTTCATGTGCTGGCACCCCTCAGGACCTTTTTACGCAGCTGCTGTTCACCGTTGCTCCGGTCCAGTTCAACCTTGATGCGCAGAACCAAGCCCAGGGCCAGCAAAGTCATCAGTATGGAACTGCCGCCGGAACTGATTAATGGCAGGGTCAATCCTTTGGTGGGAAGCACTCCGAGATTGACCCCCACGCTGATCATTGCCTGCAAACCAATCCAGACTCCAACGCCGTAAGCGAGAAAGCCGGAAAACGGCTGGTCCATGCGGTGGGCCATGACGCCAATCACCATGATACGGGTGACCAGCAGCAGAAACAGTGCAAGCACCACGATGACACCGCCCAGACCAAATTCCTCGGCCAGAACGGCGAATATAAAATCGGTATGGGCCTCCGGCAGATAGAACAGCTTCTGGATGCTGGCACCCAGGCCCACTCCGAACAACTCCCCCCGACCCACTGCGATCAATGCCTGTGTCAGTTGGAAGCCACTGGCAAAAGGATCTGCCCAGGGATCCATGAAACTGACAATTCGCCGCAGGCGATACGGTTCCATCGCTGCGTAACCGAAAGCCGGCAAGGTCAGAAGGCCCAGGACGAATATATGCCGCCAGGCGGCGCCTGCCAGCCAAACCATTCCGGCAACAATCGCCGTTATGACGGCAGCGCTACCCATATCCGGCTGCAACAGCAGGATGACGGAAAGGAGACCGGCAAAAATCAGCGGCTTGAGGGTATCGAAAAATCGCGTCTGGACCAGTCCGGCCTTGCGCGCCAGGTAGCCTGCCAGGTAAATGATGACCATCAGCTTGACCGCTTCAACCACCTGGAAATTGATAACACCAAGGTGAATCCAGCGCGTACTGCCATTCACGGTATGGCCGATGCCCGGCACCAGAACCAACAGCAGCGCGAGTGCCGATAAAAGCAGCATGGGCCGGCTGACACGTTCAAGCAAAGCGATCGGGATCAGCCTGAACAACATGGCCAGCGTCACGCCCAGGAAAACGAAAATCAGGTGCCGCAGCAGATAGTAATTGCTGTTTACCCCCTGACTTTCCGCTACGGCGATGGATGCAGAACCCACCATAACGATGCCAATAGAGAGCAACAACAAAGCCGGTATCAGCACCCAGGAGTCCAGGCGGATTGCCCTTGCAAGCGAGGTTGAATGGCGTGCCTGTCGTATTGTAGCCTGCCGTGTTATCCCCGTTTTTTTCATGCTGATCCGTTTACCTTATCTTCAGTGTCGCCAGCCCGGCCAGTACCAGAATGACCGAAATGATCCAGAACCGGACGATGATCCTGGGTTCCGGCCAGCCTTTAAGCTCAAAATGATGATGGATCGGCGCCATGCGAAAAATCCGCTTGCCGGTCAACTTGAACGAAGCGACCTGCAAAATGACGGAAACCGTTTCCATGACGAATACGCCTGCCATCAGGATAAAAACAAGTTCCTGGCGCACGATCACCGCGATCACTCCCAGGGCAGCACCTACCGCCAGCGCCCCGATATCACCCATGAAAATCTGCGCCGGGTAGGTATTGAACCAAAGGAAACCCAGGCCTGCTCCGGCCAACGCTCCACAGAAAATGGCCAGTTCGCCTGCCCCGGGAATGGAAGGCATGGCCAGGTAATCCGAAAACACGGAGTTGCCCGCAACGTAAGCAAATACGCCCAGCGCAGCCGCCACGAAAACGGAGGGCATGATTGCCAGTCCGTCCAGACCATCTGTGAGGTTTACTGCGTTGGAAAAACCCACGATCATGAAATAGGTGGTCAAAATGTAAAAAATACCCAGTGGGATTGCAACATCCTTGAAGAAAGGAACGATCAACTCGGTAGCTGCCGGCACATCGGCACTGGACCACAAGAAATATGCCGTGGCCAGCCCGGCAAGAGATTGCGCCAGATATTTCCACCGGGCTGACAAACCAGCAGAGTCCTGTAGCACCAGCTTTTTATAGTCGTCAACCCAACCGATCAGCCCAAAAGTCAGCGTCACAAACAGCACCACCCACACGTAACGGTTGGATAAATCCGCCCACAACAGGGTTGCAAACACAATGGAAAACAGGATGAGCGCTCCGCCCATTGTCGGCGTGCCCGCTTTCGAAAAATGGCTTTCAGGACCCAGTTTGCGAATGGACTGACCTACCTGCCCCTTCACCAGGCGTCTGATGAACCAGGGACCTAGCAGCAATGAGACCAGCAAGGCCGTCAATGCACCCAGGATGGCTCTCAGGGTTAGGTAGCCAAAAACGTTGAAGCCAGGATTAACTTCGGCCAGTTGCTGGAACAGCCAGAAAAGCATCAGCTGACCTCCCTCATTCCACGGTCCTGCCTGATTGCTTCAACAACGGCCTCCATTCCCATCGCTCGTGATCCCTTGACCAGGCAGTTGATACCTGAGCTCAATTCCGGGATCAGGGCTTCGATCAATGATTCACGATCTAGGAAGTGAGTGGCTCCCTCACCAAAGGCATCCACGGTAAATCTGGACATTTCACCCGTGGCAAACACCCGGCTGACGCCTAAGGAGCGGGCAGAATCACCAACTTCTGCGTGCAGCTTACGGCTACCCGAACCCAGTTCTTTCATGTCACCGAGCACCAACCAGGCCGTACCGTGCATATTGGCCAGAACCTGCAAAGCGGAATACAAAGACGCTGGATTGGCGTTGTAGGTATCATCGATTACGATACAGCCCGAAGCGGTGCGCAACAGGTTGAGTCTTCCTGCAACAGGTTTCACCGCCGCCAGGCCACTGCGGATCACATCCAGGGGAATATCGAGGGCAATGGCCGTGGCAGCGGCAGCAGTGGCATTGAGCAGGTTGTGCTCACCCGGTAGTGGTAACTCGAGGTCAAAACTACCCTGCGGTGCCGCGATCCGGGCCCGGTCACCTTGACGCTCAAGGCGCACATCGTTATCGGCCCGTGTGCCAAAGGTAAGTGTATGGCCGGCGGTGCTTACTTTCTGCCAGGCTGACGACCAGGGTTCGTCCCCGTTGATGATCGCCCAACCGGATTGAGACAGGCC
>JAZFUZ010000116.1:0-4449 GCA_036447475.1 Lysobacterales bacterium
GGACAGCAAGTCGCTTCGAACCCGAATCTGGTTCGTGCTGAACTGCGGCGCCAGGGCATCAACCCAATCTCGGTCAAGAAAAAACCCAAGCCGTTTTTAAGTGGCATCGGCAGCCGCATCAGTGCCAGGGACATCGCTTTATTCAGCCGCCAATTGGCAACCATGCTGAAATCCGGTATCCCCCTGGTCACCGCATTCCAGATTATTTCCGGCGGACTGAAGAATCCACGCATGCAAACGATGGTGGATAAAATCCGCGGTAACGTGGAATCCGGCAGTAGTCTGTACGAGGCCCTGAGTGAATTTCCGATCCAGTTCGATGAACTCTATGTCAACCTGGTCAAGGCCGGCGAAAGCGCCGGTGTACTGGATACCATCCTGGACGACATCGCAACGCACAAGGAACGGATCGAAAGCATCAAGGGAAAAATCAGGAAAGCCTTGTATTACCCGGCTGCAGTTATGACGGTAGCAGTTATCGTTTCTTCCATCCTTTTGATCTTCGTGATTCCGCAGTTCGAAACCATTTTCCAGAGCTTTGGCGCCGACCTCCCGGCGTTCACCAAGATGGTAGTAGGCGCATCGCGCTTCCTGCGATCCAACGGCATTTACATATTGCTGATCCTGATTGCCACGAGCGCGGGATTCATCATGATCAAAAAACGATCGAAGAAATTTGCTTATTTTCTCGACCGTATTTCGCTTCACATACCCATCGTCGGCGGTATTTTGGAGCAGGCGGCCATCGCACGTTTCTGTCGCACGCTGTCCATCACCTTTGCCGCCGGTGTCCCGCTGGTCGATGCATTGAAAATTGTTTCCGGCGCTACCGGCAATCGAGTCTACGACCTGGCAGCGGCCAGAATTCGTGAAGATGTCGCGGTAGGTCACCAGTTGCAGCTGGCCATGCAACAGAGCAATGTATTTCCCAACCTGGTGATCCAGATGGCTTCCATAGGCGAGGAATCGGGTTCGTTGGACGAGATGCTGCTCAAAGTCGCGGAAACCTATGAAGAAGAAGTCAGCAACGCAGTTGACGCGCTCAGTAGCCTGCTCGAACCCTTGATCATCGTATTTGTGGGTGTGATCGTAGGAACCATGGTAATCGCCATGTACCTGCCCATCTTCAAGATGGCGGCTGTTATGTGATCACTTGAAAGGGCATTCAACATGATAGAAACCCTGATTGAATCCGCACCCCTGCTAACGGCAGGGGTGTTTGTTTTCGGCCTGATTATCGGCAGCTTTTTGAATGTCGTCATCCTCAGGTTGCCCCCTCTTCTGGAGCACGACTGGCGTTGCCAGTGCCAGGAGTTGCTGCAACTGAAACCGGACCAGGATGAGCGGCCACCCGGCATCGTCTATGCCCGTTCGAAGTGCCCCGATTGCGGCCACCCCATTCGCGCCATCGAGAACATCCCGGTACTCAGCTACCTGGTGCTGCGAGGCAAGTGCGCTGCCTGCAAGGCCAGGATATCGCCTCGTTACCCTCTGGTTGAACTCGCAACGGCTATTTTATTTGCGCTAACGATCTGGCATTTCGGACCAAACCTGCAAGGTCTGACGGCGCTGTTCCTGTCCGCATTCCTGATCGCGCTGGCGGGAATCGATGCAGACCACCAGCTATTGCCGGACAACATGACCCTGCCTCTGCTTTGGGCTGGTATTCTTGTGAATTTCTGGTCCGTGCACACAGACCTTGCTGCCAGCGTCATGGGGGCTATTGCGGGTTACCTGGCGCTGTGGTCGATCTACCACCTGTTTCGCGCGCTGACCGGTAAGGAGGGTATGGGTTACGGCGATTTCAAGCTGCTGGCTGCATTGGGCGCATGGATGGGCTGGCAGATGCTGCCGCTGATCATCCTGCTCGCTTCCGTCGTCGGTGCATTGTTTGGACTGATTCTCATGGCCACCGGAAAAATGAAACGCGACCACCCCATGCCATTCGGGCCCTTCATCGCCTCAGCCGGGTGGATTGCCCTGATCTGGGGTGAGCAGATCATCGACCATTACACTCGCTCCGGCACCTTCGGCTGAGCCACAATGTGTTCCCGGCCAGGATAATGGCTGTTGCAAGAACCTTCGTGGTCGTTCTCACCGGCGGCATCGCTGCCGGCAAAACCGCCGTGTCAGACCTGTTCGCGCAGCAAGACGTGCCGGTCATCGACACCGACCGGATTGCACATGAAATCGTTGAACCGGGCCGGCCGGCACTGCAGCGAATAACCGAGGCGTTCGGACCGGAGTTTCTCGGTGCTGACGGACGCCTGGACCGCAAAAAGATGCGCAGCGCCATATTCTCCAACCCACAGCAGAAAAACCGCCTGGAGGGCATCCTGCACCCGGCAATCGCAGCGGAAGTCGACCGCCGCATTGCACAAATCGATGCGCCCTGGTGCATCCTGGTGGTTCCGCTGCTGGCCGAGAGCAACCTGTTTCCGTGGATCAACCGCATACTGGTGGTAGACGTTGAAGAGTCCGTTCAGATAGAAAGGGTCATGGCGCGAGACAAAATCAGCCGGCAACAGGCACAGTCCATCCTGGATGCCCAGACCGGCCGGCGGCAACGCCTGGCGCTGGCAGATGACATCCTGGATAACAGCGGGAGTCTCAATCAACTGAAAACAGCGGTCAATAAACTATATGTCAAGTACACTGCCTTAGCAAAAAACCACCATGAAATAAGCCAAACCAAGCTTAACCCGCATTAACCGCCCGAACTGACTCAATAAGCATCCCGGTGAATCATCACCAACGGAGTCATCAATAAAATCTTCACATCCAACCAAAGCGACCAGTTCTTTATGTACCACAAATCATGCTCAATGCGCATGGCCATTTTTTCCGGCGTGTCCGTCAAGCCGCGAAAACCATTGACCTGAGCCCAGCCCGTAATTCCCGGCTTCACCTTGTGCCGCAGCATATACCTGGGGATACGTGACTTATATAATTCATTGTGCTCGATCGCATGAGGTCTAGGCCCAACCAGCGACATCTCACCTTTCAGCACATTGAATAACTGGGGCAATTCATCCAGACTTGTTTTGCGTAGAAATTTGCCTATATTCGTTATCCGGGCGTCTGTTCTGGTGGCCTGCGTCACCTGTCCTTCAGGTTCTTCATGCAGAGTCATACTGCGAAATTTCAGTATCTCGATGAATTCACCATCCATGCCGTGCCTTTTCTGAAGAAACAATGCAGGTCCCTTGCTGGTCAATCGAATCAGTATGGCCAGCAACAGCAACAGCGGTGAAAGCAGCATGATCAGCGTAAAGGCGCCCAGGCGGTCGAACAAAGTCTTCAAGCGCCGTTCTGCTTCAGTCATCGGCATGCCAGCCAGGTTGATCACCGGCAAACCAGCCCACTCACTGATGCTCTGGTTGAGCAGGCGATACTGGTATAAATCCGGCACCACGTTGACATCAACCACCAGTTCCTTCAGTTGTTCAAGGCTGTCTTCGAGCATAGTTTTATCTTCCCAGGGCGCTGCAATCCAAACCTGGTGGATACGATGCTCCCCGACATAAGCGGCCAGCTTCATCACCGGAAGCACGGGCTCATCCGACCATGCTTCGCCAAACCGGGCCACCAGTACCATGTCCGAGGAAGGATCATCCGAGATTTTCTCCTCGACCCTGACCGCCGCCTGCCCTGCGCCCACCAGTACAACTTTGCGGCATTGGCGATTCCTGTTGCGCGTACGAATGGCGGACAGGCGGGAAACAAACATCACGAAGACCAGGCCGAAAGTGGTGATCAATACCCACAGGCCAAACCAGATACGGGAGTAGTAATCGGTGGTCTTCAGCATCGCCGCAATGCTGATCAGCACCACCACAACAATGGCCCAGCCTGCAATCAACCGCCGCAAGCGGCGCATGAAGGCCCATTCAAATTCACTCCTGAATGCGCCAGTAGCCGGCAAGATGATTGAAGATAGAACCAGAGTGAGTAGGAGCGCGACCAAGTAGTGCTCCGGAAGCGCGGTGTAGCCGAAGCGCAGTAGGTGTGCCAGCATGAAGCTGACAAGGATAATTAAAAGTGCATTGGCCTGTTTGGTCATGAGTCGATTGCCCTGGCAATTAAGCTGATTCTAAAGCCCTTTTTCAAGCCAGTCAGTAATTGAATCTTCCAGTGTCCAGGCAAATGGATACCCGGCAGTCAATAACTCGGTTGACCGTATATCATTGGCGCGGGTTAGCTTAGCAAGCCTTGCGGGATGAATTTTCGAAGTAACTGGCAAAACGAGACCAAGAGGTTTCATTAACAATATCGCAACCTTCAACATCGCCGCAGACACTCTGAACGGTTTCTTTTCAAACCGCTGAAGATTTTGCAATACCTTCCCAAAATCATTGAACGACAGGTTTTCATTGGAGACGCCATTAAAAAAATGACAATCGCCCGATGCAAGAGGCTGCAAGCGTAACAAGTGGATAAAGTTTAACA
>JAZFUZ010000117.1:0-5637 GCA_036447475.1 Lysobacterales bacterium
GTGGCTATTTCGCGCGGAGAATCAGGCTTCCAGGATGTTGTTCAAATAATCTTCGGTTTTGATCCGGCAAGCGGAAAACTTTTGGGGATGAAGGTGCTGGACAGTAAGGAAACCCCTGGTCTTGGTGACAAGATATTTAAAGACCAGGCATTTGTCGACCAGTTTTTTGCGGGTCCTGAAACGCCGCTTGTCGGCGTCAAACCAGGTAGGGGCAAAGGACGGCCTAATGAGATTGATACCATTACAGGGGCAACTATTTCTTCCAAGGTAGTGATCGATATCATCAACCATGGACTGGAAGAATGGAGACCGATTATAGACCGGGGTATTCCACACGCACCTGCCGCTTCAGTAGATGAGGAGGTGAGGCTATGAGAAAGACCACACCGTCTCAGGACATTATTCGCGGCATTTGGGACGAGAACCCCGTGCTGATCCAGATGCTCGGTTTGTGCCCGGCACTGGCGGTTACCAACAGTGTGAAAAACGCTTTGGCCATGAGTGCGGCAACCTTCTTTGTGATTTGCTGCTCAAGCGTGCTGGTTTCAAGTTGCAAGCGTTTTATACCCAACGAAGTTCGTATTTCGGCCTACATCCTGGTGATTGCGACCTTTGTGACCCTGGCTGACATGATTTTGCAAGCTTACGCACCGGTGCAACATAAAGAGCTTGGCGCTTTTATTGCCCTGATTGTTGTGAATTGCATGATTTTGGGTCGCCAGGAAGCTTTTTCGGCCAAGAACAATGTCTTCCGCTCCTTGCTCGATGCCATGGGAACGGGCATTGGTTTTACCATTGCCCTGGTCATGATGGGGGGTTTCCGCGAGATCCTGGGAACGGGCAGCTTCCTGGAATATTCATTATTTGGTCCGAACTTTGAGCCGTGGGTCATCATGGTTCTTCCGGCAGGCGGTTTCCTGACCCTGGGTTTTATTTTACTTGCGATGGGCTATGTCGAACAACGTAAGAAAGCGAAGGAATCGCGCACAGCGCAGGTATCATCATGAGTGATCAAACACTGTTTTCGATTTTCTTCTCTGCCATGGTGGTAAACAACTTTACCCTGGCCATGTTCCTGGGTTTGTGTCCCTTTATGGGCGTTTCTGCGCGAGTAGAAACAGCGCTGCGAATGGGATTGGCGAATATTTTTGTACTGGTGCTGACCTCACTCAGCGCGTGGGTGCTCAATACCTTTATTCTGGAATCGGTTCCTTACCTTCGAATCATCTCCTTCATTATCGTGATCGCCTCACTGGTGCAGATCGTAGAGATGGTGGTCAAGAAGCTCTCGCCAACTTTGTTCCGGCAACTTGGAATTTTTCTGCCGCTGATGACAACCAACTGTGCCATTTTCGGACTGGCAATTTTTCAGACCAACCGGGGTTATGGGTTTCTGCAGGGGATGGTCTTTGCCGTTGGTGCAGGGCTTGGCCTTACACTGGCACTGGTGTTGATGGCTTCGATTCGCGAGTCACTCGAGTTTTCAGATGTCCCGGGGCTGGCCCAGGGCACTGGCCTGGTCTTGATTATCGCCGGAACTTTATCGCTCGCGTTTATGGGCTTTGCGGGGCTCTTGTAATGAACTTTTACCCCCATATTGTGGAAGAATTCATCCCGGCAGCGATTTTTTTGATCGTGCTGTTTGTGGGCTTTGGTCTGGCACATCGGCGGGGGCAGAGGTCTGCTGGCTGTTCCGGTTGTGCCGGTTGTGCAGATGAATCTGAGTGCACGAAGAAGGATGAGACCCCTCAATCGTGACTCCAGTTCTCAAATCTTTAGCGACCATCGTTGTTTGCCTGGTTTTGCTGGCTGCGTGCCATCGAAACCGGGAACAAAACGCCGAGTTATTTGTATTCGGCACGATTGTCGAGATCAAGCTCTGGGGCGCCACGCAGGAGCAGGGTGATCGCGCGTTCGCCCAATTGCAGCAAATGTTCAATCGCATGCACCGGGACTGGCATGCCTGGGAGCCCGGCAAGCTGACGGACATCAACAGGGCCTTTGCACAAGGACAGACCGCAAAAGCCGACGCGGACATCATTGCAATGATCCGGCGCTCACAGGAGATCGAACAACTCTCGGGAGGCCGCTTCAACCCGGCGATCGGCGCGCTGATCAGGCTGTGGGGTTTCCACACCTCTGACTACCCGGTCATCGGACCACCTCCGTCCCAGGCCAGTATCGATGAACTTCTCAGCCACCGGCCCTCAAGCCGGGACATCCGCGTCGACGGCCTGCAACTGAGGTCGGAAAACCCGCATGTACAACTGGACTTTGGCGGCATTGCCAAGGGTTATGCCGTGGATCTGGCCATTGAACGTTTGCGGGAGCTGGGTATCGCCAACGCCATTGTGAACGCGGGGGGGGATCTGCGTGCAATGGGGCGTCACGGGGACCGGCCATGGAACGTGGCAGTCAGGAAGCCCGGCGGCGGCATCATCGGGGCGGTGGAGGTCCGCGACGATGAAGCCCTGTTCACTTCGGGAAATTATGAGCGTTTCCGGCAGGACCGGCGCAAGCGCTACCCGCACATCCTGGACCCGCGCAGCGGCTGGCCGGTGAAGGACGTGGCATCAGTCACGGTGATTGCCGATGAGGGTATGGTGGCGGACGCGGCCGCAACAGCGCTGGTGGTCGCCGGCCTGGACGGGTGGCCTGCAGTAGCCTGGGCGCTTGACCTGGACCAGGTGCTGATGGTGGATGAGTCCGGCACCGTCTACCTGACGCCGGAAATGGAGCGGAGAATGCAATTTTCCGGGGATGTGGAGCGAGTGATTGTCAACCTCAGCGTAAATAGTATTTTATCGGATAGAACCAGCCCTATCGCAAGATAATTCTCGGCAAAAAGGTATATTATTTCATCATTCCCAATGTCGAATGAGAACTATTACCATGGCTGGCGCAAGCCCGCTCAAACCTTTACACACCCCCACGACCGTCGCCAATACCAACCTGGACTGGCCGCGCATCGCCTATCTCACCTTGCTGTCGCGCGCACTGGATGACCTGGAAGAAGATCATCTGACCTCGTCCCACGAATTGATTTACCAGTTCTCTTCCCGTGGCCATGACATGGCCCAGGTCATACTCGGCTCCTTGCTGGATCATCCCGGCGACGCCGCTTGCGGCTATTATCGTTCACGCGCGCTGATGCTGACGCTGGGCCTGAACCTGGAAGACGCCCTGGCCGGACCCATGATGCGGGCCGGCGGGCTGAGCGATGGACGGGATATCGGCGTGGTATTCAACCTGCCGCGCAAGGATGGCACGTGTTTCCTGCCCATTGGTGGCGGCGTGGGCACGCAGTACACGCCGGTTTCCGGCTGGGCCGAAGCCATCGTGTATAAGCGTGACCAACTCGGCGAAACGGATCAGGCAGGCGCCGTCGGCGTCGCGCTGGGCGGCGATGCTTCCACGGCCACCAACGGATTCTGGGCGGCGTTGAACAATGCGACCACCCGAGAACTACCGATGCTGTTCTACATTGAGGATAACGGTTACGGCATCTCCGTCCCGTCGGTGGCACAAACGCCCGGCGGTAACATTGCCAAGAATCTGAAATCCTTCGGCAACCTGTTTGTGCTCGACGGCGATGGATGTGATCCGCGCCAGGCGTCGGAATTTCTTGCGACAGGCCTGCAGCACGTTCGCGCAGGCAACGGCCCGGCCCTGGTCCGTCTGAAGGTACCCCGCCTGTGCGGCCATTCCGGCCAGGACACCCAGAAATACAAGAGCGATGCGCAAATCCGGGCTGAGCATGCCCGCGACCCGCTACCCCGCTTGAGAGAATTCGTAATTGAAGAACACTTGATGACAAATTCGGAATGGGTCGAAACAGCGCAGCGTGCACACGATGAGGTGATGGCAGCCCTGGCCGTTGTCCGCCAGCGCCCGCAGCCCGATCCCGCGTGCATTCAGCGCTACGTATTCAGCGAGACGAGCCCTGACGGCCGGCCTCAATTGCAACAGCAAGGTGGCCTGTGGCCTCTGGGCCATGAGTTTCCGGCCAACTGCACGGAACCCCGGCCGGAAAACGAACGCATCAACATGCTGACCGCCATCCGGCGCACCCTGGACGTCGAGCTGGGCAGCAATCCAAAACTGGTCGTGTTCGGCCAGGACGTAGGCCCCAAGGGCGGTGTACACGCCGCCACGCTGGGTCTGCAGGACAAGTACGGTAGCGGGCGCGTTTTCGACACCAGCCTGTCCGAGGAAGGCATCATTGGCCGCTCCGTGGGCATGGCCGCAGCGGGTCTGATGCCGGTGCCGGAAATCCAGTTCCGCAAGTACGCGGATTCGGCCGAGGAACAGCTCAACGACTGCGGCACCATGCGCTGGCGCACCGCCAACCGCTTCGCAGCACCGATGGTGGTGCGCATCCCCGGTGGTTTTTTCAAGGCGGGCGACCCCTGGCACAGTCAGAGCAACGAGGTGAAGTGGATCCACGCCGTCGGCTGGCAGTTGGCCATGCCATCCAACGCGGAAGATGCCGTCGGCCTGTTGCGTTACGCCATGCGCGACAACAACCCAACCATCTTCTTCGAACACCGCTCCATGCTGGACACTGCATGGGCCAGGCGCCCCTATCCTGGCGACGACTACGTCATCCCCTTCGGCAAAGCACGCAAAGTTCGTGACGGTGACCGCCTGACCGTAGTCACCTGGGGCGCCATGGTGCCACGTTGCGAACAGGCCGCAGACCGTGCCGGAGGCGATGTTGAAGTGATTGACCTGCGCACCCTGATGCCCTGGGACAAAGACGCAGTGATGGAATCCGTCATGCGCACGCATCGCTGCCTGGTGGTACATGAAGACAACCTCACCGCCGGTTTCGGCGCCGAAATTACCGCGTTGATTGCCGACGAGGCGTTCTTCGAGCTTGACGCTCCGCCACGGCGCATTGCCATGCCCGATGTTCCCAGTCCACACAGCCCGTTGCTGCTGGCCGCGGTGCTGCCTGACGTGGATAAAATCACCACGGCCATGATCGATCTGATCGAGATCTGAGCATGGCCGGACACCTGGAAATCCGCTTCCCGGAAGATCAACGCGAGGGTACCGAGGCAGTCCTGTCGAAATGGCTGAAAGCGCCCGGCGAAGCCGTTGCCGCACATGAACCCATTGCGGAAATCGAGACCGACAAGGTGGTAGTCGAAATCGCCGCACCGGCCAACGGAACCATGGGCGAGATTCTCGTCAAGGAAGGCGATCCCGCCAACCCGGGCGATGTGCTGTGTACGCTGATTACCGGCGCGGTTGGGCCGGGAGATGAAGCGAAACCAGTTGCATCCAATGCGAAGGCGCCAACGCCAGAGGCATTGCTACCCAGGATCAATGGAAATGGCCGTTCGAAACTGAGCCCGGCGGTGCGCAACCGGCTGATGAAGTACGAGATCAATGCCGCACTGATCACCGGCAGTGGCAAGAACGGACGCATCACTGTGCAGGACGTAGAAACCTTTGCACGGCAAGCCCGTGCCGATGCTGAAACCATTGCACCGCTTAAAACCGATCAATCCCCTGCTCCGCCAGTAGCGCCGGTAACAATCCCGACTGATACGGGCCTGCATTCCGAAAAAGTCCCACACAGCAACATGCGCAAGCGGATCGCACAAAACATGGTGTCCAGCCTGATGC
>JAZFUZ010000118.1:0-20935 GCA_036447475.1 Lysobacterales bacterium
CGAATGATCTCGTCCTCCATGTCGACCACGATCTGACCGTCTCTCCCGGGCGTCAGGTCGGTCAACAGGTGACGTAAATTGGTCGCATACAGCTGGCTGGATTGTGCGGCCATCCTGCTGGGCATATCTGTGTAACCGATGAGAGTAACGCCGTGATGCCTGACCACCTCTCCGGGCTCGGTCAGTTCGCAGTTACCGCCCTGCTCGGCGGCCAGGTCGACGATGACGCTGCCGTTCTTCATCGACTCGACCATTTCTGCCGTTATCAGGCGAGGCGCCGGCTTGCCCGGGATCAGTGCGGTGGTGATGATGATATCCACGTCCCTGGCCTGCTCGGCAAACAGTGCCATCTCGGCCTTGATGAACTCAGCGCTCATAACCTTAGCGTAGCCGCCCTCTCCAGAGCCATCCTCATGTTCGAAATCCAGCATCAGGAACTCGGCGTCCATGCTCTCGATCTGCTCCTTGACTTCGGGGCGGGTGTCGAAGGAACGAACGATCGCGCCCATGCTCTTGGCGGTGCCAATGGCGGCCAGCCCTGCAACGCCAGCGCCGATGACCAGCACTTTGGCGGGCGGCACCTTGCCGGCAGCGGTAATCTGGCCGGTAAAAAAGCGCCCGAAATGCTGGGCTGCTTCCACCACGGCCCGGTATCCTGCGATGTTCGCCATGGAACTCAGCGCGTCCACCTTCTGAGCGCGTGAGATGCGTGGAATGCTGTCCATGGCCATGGCCGTCACGCCGCGCTCGGTAAGCTGCCGGAGCAGTTCGGGATTCTGCGCCGGCCACAGGAAACTGATCAGCGTCTGCCCCGCTTTCAGGCGCGCGACCTCCTCATCTTCAGGGCCGCGCACTTTGAGAACGATGTCGGCATCGCTCCAGATCTCATCCGCAGTAGCGGCGACGGTACAGCCAGCCGCTTCATAGGCCGCGTCGGAAAAATTCGCAGCGGCGCCTGCATCGGACTCTACCGCCACATTAAAGCCCATCTTGATTAACCGGGCGGCCACGCCCGGGGTTGTGGCTACGCGCTTTTCGCCCGCATATATCTCTCTCGGTACACCGATTCTCATGAGAAATCTCCGAATGATTTGCTGTTTACAGCCAGGGTTGCCTCGACTAAAGATCTTTTTTTCCGGTCTTAACGGGTCATTAGTAACGACTGTATTGATGAATACTCAAGCCAAACGTGAGCATACCCGCAAAACGCAGCAGCGAAAAGATGCAGGTCAATAAAATCTGTACGTACGCAATCGTTGCCATTGAGTATAGTGTTGTAGTGTGGTATAACACCTTTACACGTAATGAATCCGAGGAAAATAATATGAGTTATATGCGCCTGGCGGCCATCGGGACTGTTTCACTGCTGATGGCAGCCGCTTGCAGCAAGACTGAGAACACGGTAGAGATGGCGCTTGAAACAACGGACAACATTCTGTTCGACTATGTACCTTCCGCTACACCCTACCTGGCCGGCAACCTCAAACCCACCCCCGACGAAGTCATCGAAGCATTCCTGCAACGCTTGGCGCCAGTCCTTGAATCCGTCCAGAGCGAACTGGACAAAGCCAGGCAGACACTGGAAAACCAGGCCGCTGCGCATGACGAAGACGACTCAAGCTTGCTCAACGCCGTGCTGCAGGAACTCGATGGAAAATTCAGCAGGCAAGGCATGGAGAGTCTCGGTTTTGACCTCCGCTCACACAAGGTGGTGTATGGCATGGGCGTATTTCCTGTCCTGCGGATCGGCTTGTCAGATGCTGACGCTCTGCGCGCCACCATCCAGCGCGTGCTGGCGAATGCCGGGATCAACGCAGCAGAGCTGGAGCACCAGGGCATTTCTTACTGGCAGCTCAGCGATGGTGATACTGCTGATCAACCTGTCGGCATCTACGTTGCAATCTTTGACGATCACCTGGCCATGAGTATTTTTCCCCCAATGGCCGAAACAGAATTGCTGCCGGCATTCCTCGGGCTGGACATGCCCGGGGACTCCAACGCAGCAACCCGTCTGGCTGAACTGAATGCCAAACACGCTTATACATCTTATGGTTCGGGCATCCTGGATTTTGGCCGATTGATCGAGAAATTCATCAGTCCGGATACGCTTATCGCCCGGGTTTTGGCAATAAATAGCAGTTTCGACCCGGCGGAAATGACGCCTGAATGCATCACTGAAATCCGCAGTATCGTCAGCAACTGGCCACGAATGACCGTGGGTATCCGGGAATTGACGACATCCGCCATCGCGCTACAGTACCGTGTGGAAACCAAGCCGACACTGGCACGGCAAATCGCCGGGCTGGTGGCCGCTGTACCCGTTGCAAACCCGCTGTCAGACCGCATCCTCGAATTCTCATTCGGCATGCGATTCGGGGCAGTGCGTGATTTTCTGCGGGAAAAGGCCGCCGCCATCATGGAAAACCCTTACCGGTGTGAGCATCTTCAATCGATCAATGAGAGTGCAACAGAGGCATTTACCCAGCTGAACCGGCCAATGCCTCCTCTGGTGAACAACTTCCGCGGCCTGCGCTTGAGTCTGAGTGAGATCACGGAAACGAACTCCATGCCGGTGAATGGCCGCGGATTGATTGCGGTGCACGTCGATCAACCGGAATTGTTCGTTGGCATGGCCCGGATGTTCCTGCCAGACCTGTCTGAACTGACGCTCGCCCCCGGTGAACCTCCTGTCCAGTTACCCGTTTCCCTGCTCCCGATGACGGACGTAGTCGCTTTCGCCGCCCTTTCAGCCGAAGCGATCGGCCTGTCCATTGGTGATGGCGAACAGGCCCGCTTGCTCCCTTACCTGGCCGAGGAAGCTGGCCCGGCCGGTACTTTTATGTCCATCGGCTACGACATGACAGCCTATCTCGAATACGCCGAGCACCTGACCCCGTTTGCATCAACGTCTGCCCAGCAGGCCGTCCAGTCCTTTTTCGGCCGGAGTTACACAAGTTTCCGGTTCACCCCGGAAGGATTCGAGGCCGACAGCAGAATGGCCTTCAAGTAAGCAGGGGGTCAATAACGGAAGTGTTTGATTTGTTCACCTTTGTGGCCCAGGTCGGTCATGGCTTCAATGCCGATCTGGAGATGGAGGTGAGCCCAGTCCCGGGTGACTTTCTTATCTGATTCCTCAGTTTTCACTCCGTCCGGCGTGACCGGCACGTCAGACACCAGCAACAGGGCGCCGCGAGCAATTTCGTTGGCATGCCCGACGATAAACAAGGTGGCTGTTTCCATGTCAATCCCGATACAGGTCATTAGATGAAGCTTGTCATGGAACGCTTCATCATGCTCCCAAACGCGGCGGTTGGTGGTGTAGATCACACCCGACCGGTAGTCGACATCATGTGCCAGGATTTTGTCGGAAACGAACTTATGCAATTTGAATGACGGCAGAGCCGGCACGGAAGGTGGAAAGTAATCATCGCTGGTCCCCTCTCCCCGAATCGCCGCGATGGGCAGAATGAAATGTCCGATTTCGGTGGATTTCTTCAGGCCGCCACATTTCCCAAGAAATAACACGCCCTTGGGTGCAATCGCGCACAGCAGGTCCATGATGGTCGCAGCATTGCTCGAACCCATGCCAAAATTGATGATGGTCAGCCCGTCAGCATTGGTGGCAGCCTGCATGGCGCGATTCTCACCATGAATTTCGCAGTCGAACTGCTCAGCAAAATAACGCATGTAGTTGCCGAAATTGGTCAGCAGGATATAGTCGCCAAAACGATCCAATGGCATACCGGTGTACCTGGGTAACCAATTGCGGGTGATTTCAAGCTTGTTCAGCATGTCCATATCCGCGTGCTTTCCTAGTGTGACAGTACACTAGTTTGAGCTTGAACCGGTATAACAACCGGACGAGTTACAACCACCACAAACATTCAAACTATACATAGTCCGTCAATTATCTGCTCGCCTTCATGCAATGGGCGGGTGAGCGGCTGGAGGACAGAATTTCCCTTGCCAGCGGAACCGTTATCCTGCGCTTGGCTACAAATGCCGCATCCTTGAGTTGCTCAAGCATCGTAAGCAAGGATCCCATGTCCCTTTTGCAGTATTTTATAAGATAAAGCTGCACATCCCGGGGCAGTTCAATACCCAGTGCCCGGGCACGCTGTTGCAGCACTTGCAGCTTACCCTCGTCATCGGGCAAACGAAGATTCATCCTCAGCCCCCACGCCAGCCTGGACTGCAGGTCGGGAAGGTCAAATTGCAGGGACGACAGGCTCACCCGGCTACTGACCACCAGGCAGCCGTTCGCGGCACGTACTTCATTGAAGCAGCGAAACAGCGCTTGCTCCCACATGGGCTTGCCGGCCACACTGTCCAGATCGTCCACACAGACCAGGTCCAGGCCCTGGAGACCATTGAGACCGGCGGCAGCCTCATCCGGCAAATGCTGCAATGCAATGTAAAAAGCACCCAGCCCCTTTTCCCGGGCTGCATGACAAAGTGCGTTCAGCAGATGTGACTTGCCACAGCCTTCCGGCCCGGATAGAAAAAGGCAGCCGCCAGGTTCATCCAGCAATTGCCTGATCGCAAGCAGAACATTCAGATTGGGGCCGGGGACAAAATCTTCGAAACGGTCCGGTCTCCCGGGGTCCAGTTGCAACGGAATCTGAGGTGAGAACAACACCGGCACTACTTCAACGTGTTATTGCCATGAAGGAGTACCAGGACTCACTAAAAACCACGGTCGCGAATCAGCTGTCATCGCACTTTCTCCTGGCCAGGGCTTCATCCAGGTATAGGGGCATGGCCTTGAGTTCGAGGCTGAACCGGATCATTTCCCGACTGGCGGAGGTGACGGAAACACGCTCCACTACACTGAGATTCTGTAAATAGCCAAGGCAGCGGCGGTAGTCTTGTGCGCCCCCGATACCGGTTACCGTCAGTTCATGCAGCCATTTCCCCTGGTCCGTTGCGGCAATTGTGTTCGCTGCTGCAAGCAGATTCACCGCCTGGTGCATGCTATCGCTGAGTGCTTGTTGCAGATCAACATCATGCTGGCGCCAGGCCCAGTTCTGCTGACCATAAACCAGGTTGATCCGCACGCTCCATTGGGCTCCTTCACGCCGCGCTGCGGCTATCATAACTGCGCCGTCCACCCCGGCAATATCCTCCGTATAACCGCCCCAGAGCAATTGTGCATCGACCGGAAAAATTCCTTCCTCATCCGGCTCCGGCCAGGACACCGGCAGTCCTCTCGCTGCTGCAATTTTGTTCATCGACTCCCAGGCATAAGCGTATTCAACCGGCATGATGCGACGGCCCGCACCATCGTCCACAACCACCCAGATCTCCGTAGGCTGGCGCTCTGCAAGCCACAGGGGCAACTGCAGTTTCCTCAGTAGCTGATTGACTTCCGCTTCTGAAAACCGCGCAACCAGGCGTAATTGACTGGCTACACTGTTGTCCGCGAGGATGGATTCCACATTCCGGTAATAGAAGGAAACGAGGATCGAAGCAGCTCTGTCCAGCACCGGCTCCACCAGCGGATAATCATCAAAACTACCCTGGCCACTGAGTTTTTGCAGTACCTGTTTCAAAGCCAGGGGCAAAGCACGGTTGCGTTCTGACTGCTGCTGGCTTTCTACCAGCACTTCACCCGTGTAGAGTCCTGCGGGCGCCGCAAAGCCGGTGCCGGCAGGCAACAGGATCAACAGTAATATCAACACAACCGTTCTCATGGTTTCTCGTATGCAGGAAAATGGAAATAAATGAGCCCAGGAGCCTGTCGGATAAATAAGATACCATATACGGCCTGGGTTCCATTACGAATCTGCCAGGGCCGGTAACAGGCCCTAAGCTCCGGACACCTCATTGAACGATACAATAATAAGTAAACACAGCCTCTCCTACCGCGATGCGGGCGTCGACATCGATGCTGGAAATGAACTGATCGAACGGATCAGGCCGGTCGTACAAAACACCATGCGCCCCGAAGTCCTGACCGGTCTTGGTGGCTTTGGCGCACTGTTCGAACTGGATTTGAACAAGTGGAAAAATCCGCTGCTGGTTGCCGGCACGGATGGAGTCGGCACCAAGTTAATGCTGGCGCGCCAGCTGGGTCGCCACGATACCATCGGAATCGACCTGGTTGCCATGTGTGTCAATGACATCCTCACCTGCGGCGCAGAGCCTTTGTTCTTCCTGGATTACTTTGCAACCGGGAAATTACTGCTGGATGAAGCTGAGTCGGTTATTACAGGGATCACCGAAGGTTGCCGCCAGGCCGGCTGTGCCCTGATTGGTGGCGAAACGGCAGAGATGCCGGGCATGTATCGTGACGGTGACTATGACCTGGCCGGTTTTACCGTCGGTGCGGTCGAGCGCTCACAAGTGCTGGACGGCAGCCGCATTAAACCCGGCCACCAGCTCATTGGAATGGCGTCCAGCGGGCCCCATTCCAACGGTTATTCCTTGATCAGGAAAGTCATTGAAGTTTCCGGCGCCGAGATGGACGACGAGCTGCGCTCAGACGGGGAAACCCCCACCAGGTTGGGTGATGCGCTGCTGGCTCCGACACGGATTTACGTCAAACCGATCCTGGAACTGCTGCAATCCGGGCACATTGACGGCCTGGCACACATCACGGGTGGTGGGCTGACGGAAAACATCGTGAGGGTTCTGCCCGAAAACCTGGGCCTGACCATCGATACCCGTAGCTGGCAACGCCCCGCAGTATTCAACTGGTTGCAGCGCAACGGTGGTATTGACGAGCAGGATATGCTGCGCACTTTCAATTGTGGGATCGGCATGGTGATGCTGGCAAGAAAGGAAACCGTCGAGGGCTTGATATCGGCAGCGGCCGGCCATGACATTGACTGCCGGGTCATTGGAGAAGTGACCCACACCAGCGGCGCACAACAAGTACAGTATCTGTGAGGGTATGCGTGCTGATTTCCGGCAGCGGCAGTAATCTGCAAGCACTGATCGATGCGCGGGATGAAGAGCGGATCGACATTGATATCGTGAGTGTCATCAGCAACCAGGCAGGCGCCAGGGGCCTGGCAAGGGCAGACAGCGCGGGCATCCCCACCCGTATTCTCGAACACCGGGGCTTTGCAGACCGGACCAAGTTCGATCATGCACTTGGTGAGCTGATCGGCGCCGTCAATCCCCACCTGGTCATACTCGCAGGCTTCATGCGCATTATAGGATGCGGTGTTCTGGACCCCTTCAGGGGACGCATGATCAACCTCCACCCTTCCTTACTGCCACTGTACCGGGGTACGGATACCTATCAGCGCGCACTGGATGCCGGAGACCGGGAACACGGCGCCAGCATCCATTTTGTGACCGGGGAACTGGATGGCGGGCCGGTGATTTCGCAGGTCCGGGTCCCGGTGTTGGCCGGTGACGACAAGCACCGACTGGCAGCCAGACTCGCGCCGATGGAGCACAGGCTGCTTGTATCCACGATTGAATTGTTCACACGGCACAAGGTAGAAAGCGGCGATGGTGGAGTTTTCGTAGATGGAAGCAAGCTGCAGCAACCCCTGCAGCTGCATGATGACGCTCTCTACGATGCACTACGCTAACCCGTTTCGGGGACCTCTGTATGCAAGCCCAGGGCGTGGATTTCATTTCCCATCAGTTCGCCCAGGGTCGCGTACACCATGCGGTGGCGCTGCAGCGTAGCCTTACCACGGAACGGCTCGTAAACGACATGTGCCTCGAAATGTACACCATCGTTACCGCTGACGGTAACCGCCGCACCCGGCAATCCGTCACGGATCATTTGCTCTATAGTTGTGCTATCCATAAACTATGCAACCTCGTACCTGAAATCATCGGCTTTACAGCCCCGAAGGCCGGTCATCATAATGGAACCAGAGCTGATTATAAAAAATATTTGCCATCACTGGTGCAATCTGCGAGTTAACGGGGAATTATCCACCTGATGCTGATTCCGATCGCCCAAATCATCGGCGGATTTATCTTGCTGGTCTGGGGAGCGGATCGCCTGGTTGCGGGTGCTTCTGCGACGGCCAGAAATCTCGGTATCTCTCCTCTGGTCATCGGGCTGACCGTAATCGCTTTCGGTACTTCCGCGCCGGAACTGGTCGTTTCCGCTATGGCCGCCCTCCAGGGCAACCCCGGTCTCGCCGTCGGCAACGCGATCGGGTCAAATATAGCGAACATCGGGCTGGTCCTGGGTTTAACGGCACTGATCTATCCGCTCAGGGTCGAGTCCGAAGTCCTCAAACGGGAATATCCTTTGCTGATGCTCATCATGATCGGCAGTTTTATCATGGCAGCTGACCTGGTATACGATCGCACGGAGGGTTGGTTGATGCTCTGTGGCCTGGCAGCCCTGATGATCTGGATGGTTCGTTTCGGCTTGAGGCGGGGACCCCAGGATCCCCTGGCCGAGAACTTCGCCGCCGAAATTCCAAGCGACATGCCGATGCGGGTAGCCGTCGTGTGGTTACTGGTCGGCCTGGTGATCCTGCCGCTAAGCTCACATTTCCTGGTGGAAGGAGCGGTCAGCATTGCACGGTCGCTGGCCGTTTCCGATGCCGTGATCGGGCTGACGATCGTCGCTTTCGGAACCAGTCTGCCGGAATTGGCAGCAGCCTTGACCAGCGCTCTGCGCAAGGAAGATGACCTGGCCATCGGCACCGTTATCGGTTCCAACATGTTTAATATTCTGGGGGTGCTGGGTATCGCGGCAGCCATCAGCCCGATGCGTGTCGAGGAACTCATGCTCAAGCAGGACTTTCCGGTCATGTTTCTGCTAACGGTGCTGTTATTCTTCATGGCTTACGGCATCAGCGGTCCAGGCAGAATCAGCCGGAAATCCGGTGGCCTGCTTCTGGTCATCTATGGTTGCTACCAGGTTCTCGTCTGGATCACCGCCACACGGGTTATTCCATAGGACAAGACTGGCTGCACTGCGTGCGCCGGACAGGTAAAATAGGCTGATGAATAAAGATGCCCTCATGACCCTGGCCCAAGCGGTTATCGAAACCGAAGCGGCCGCAGTGAGCGCACTGCTGAACCGGATTGATGATTCTTTTTGCCGGGCGTGCGAGATCATGCTCGACTGCAAGGGCCGCATCGTGGTCATCGGAATGGGAAAATCCGGGCACATTGGAGGCAAAATTGCCGCCACTCTGGCCAGCACCGGCACGCCTGCTTTCTTCGTTCATCCTGCAGAAGCCAGTCACGGCGACCTGGGCATGATCAAGAAAACGGACGTTGTCCTCGTGCTTTCCAATTCTGGCGAGACCGATGAGGTCAACCTGATCCTGCCGGTGCTGAAACGACGGGGTGTCCGAATTATCGCAATGACGGGCAGCGCGGACTCCACCCTGGCCCGGCATGCTGATATTCACCTGGATGTCAGCGTGGAAGAAGAAGCCTGTCCGCTCGGCCTTGCACCAACCTCCAGCACTACCGCTGCACTCGTCATGGGCGATGTGCTCGCGGTTTCACTGCTGGAATCGAGGGGTTTCACTCGCGAGGATTTCGCACGGTCCCACCCTGGGGGACAACTGGGTCGGAGAATACTGCTGCACATCCAGGACATCATGCACACGGGTGAAAATATTCCCTGCGTCAGTGAGCAGTCATCCATCAGTCAGGCCATCGTTGAAATGACGCGCAAAAAGCTGGGGATGACGGCTGTTGTCGATGCTTCAGGTAAGGTCAGCGGCATTTATACAGACGGAGATCTCAGGCGCACGCTGGACTGCGGACACGATCCTCATAGCACGCTGGTGTCGGCGGCCATGACCCAGGGTGGCAAGCATATTTCACCAAAAGCGCTGGCGATGGAGGCCGTGCAAATGATGCAGGCACACTCCATACAAGGCTTGCTGGTCCTTGATGACGACGGACAACTCGTTGGTGCGCTCAATTTCCAGGACCTTTTAAAGGCCGGGGTTGTCTAGCCCGCATATTGCACGAAAGCGGACGAATAATTGACTAAATTATAAATATCTTAAATGTTTATGGCTAAAATGATTGCCCTGAGAGAAATATGCGGGCAAGGCCCCAGGTGATGTCGATGTTAATTGACAAAAGCGGTTTCGACCCCTTGTTGCTTGAAAGAGCGGCATCGATCAGGATGCTGGTGCTTGACGTCGATGGTGTGCTGACCGATGGCACACTTTATTTTGACAACAATGGCAATGAAATGAAGGCCTTTTCAAGCCGGGATGGCCTGGGCTTGAGATGTCTGCAACTTTGCGGGATTGAACTGGCCCTGATCACTGGCCAGCAATCGGCAATTATTGACCGGCGGGCAGAGCAGCTTGGCATCATGCACGTCTACCAGGGGCGCAAGGACAAACTGAATGCATTCATTCATTTGCTGGAGAAAACGGGCATCGATGAACAACAGGTCTGCTATGCGGGTGATGACTGGATCGACCTTCCTGTGCTGGAGCGGGTCGGTCTGGCCGTCACCGTGCCCGATGCCGATAAAATCGTCAAGGACCGTGTTCACTGGGTCACATCCCACCGTGGCGGAAAGGGTGCTGTGCGCGAAATATGCAACCTGGTACTGGCCGCTCAGGGACTGGATAAGATAGCGCTGGATGAGCTTCTTAAGCTAAATATCACACCAGGACTTAAGCCATGATCAAGCGCAAAACCAGGCATGGAATTATTTTCCTGACTTCTTTGTCAATTATTATCTGGCTATTACCGAGGAGTTCTTCCGACCCGGTTAACGAGCCTCCGGCGCGACTCGACACCCGGCTGAACTACGCGTTGCGGGATTTCAACGGCCAATTACTCGACCAGCAGGGAAACATCACGCTGCAAATCTCATCGCCACTTCTGCGGAAAGTCGCCGAAAGTGAAGTGGCCACCATAAAAAGCCCCCAGCTCTGGATAAAACAGCCTGAGCAGCAGTGGCACATTACTGCCGAGTCTGCAATCATCACCGCTGACCGGGAATATATTTCGCTGATTGGCGATGTAAACATGCTGAGACTGAACGAGATCAGTGGTGAAACACTCAAAATTACAACCAGGGATGTCCTGTTAAGAGTAACACCGCGGACGGCGAGCACAGAATCGTTTGTCACCATTGTCCAGTACGGCAACCGGCTTGATGCCCTGGGTATGAATCTGGACATGGCCAATGACAACTTTGAACTGCTGAAAGACGTGCGAGCTCATTATGATATTCCTTAGGAAGATGATGGCGGGCCTGGCTCTGCTTCTTCTGTTCGGCCAGCTAATGGCCCTGGAATCCGACCGGAAACAGGCACTGGAAGTCAATGCCGATGCAACAGAAGGCACCCTCGGTGACGGCACAGCCGTGCTCTACGGAAACGTGGTGATTCGCCAGGGCTCCTTGTTGGTCACGGCCGATGTCGCGGAAGTTGAAAAAGTGGATGGCCGGGTGCGCAGTGTCGTATTGACCGGCAAGCCCGTGCACCTCGAGCAGGAAATTGAACAGGGAGGCACGGTCCGTGCAGAAGCACTGAAGATCGAATACGAGGTCGCCGCCGGCATTATTACTTTGACCGGTGATGCCACAGTCATTCATCCCCAGTACCATATCAGCGGAGAAATGCTGAAATATGACCTGAATCTGCAGCATTTCCAGGGCAACGGGGGTGACGTCAACGGACGAATTCGCATCGAACTGGATCCGGAAGTCGTTCCAGACCTCAACACCCGGCCCGACGACAATGAAACGCAACATTAAGCGTCTAATCATTAAGGACGAATCAGCGCCATGCTCAAAGCAGTAAACCTGCATAAATCGTTTGGCAAAAGGGCAGTCGTGCGTGGCGTGACCATACAGGTCGAGCCCGGTAGAATCGTTGGCTTGCTGGGACCCAACGGGGCGGGTAAAACAACCTGTTTTTACATGATTGTCGGCCTGATTTCTGTGGACGACGGCAAAATCATTGTTGATGAAGTCGATGTCACCCATGAACCGGTCAACGTCCGCGCCGGTCTCGGTGTGGGTTATCTGCCCCAGGATGCATCAATATTCCGCAAACTGAGCGTGGCAGATAACATCATGGCCATACTCGAAATGCGTTCCGAACTTGGACCGTCGGGCAGAAAAAAAATGGTGCAACAATTGATGGAAGAACTCGGTATCTCGCACCTTGCGGACCAAATGGGCATCAGTCTGTCAGGCGGAGAACGCCGGCGCGCCGAAATCGCCAGGGCTTTGGCTGCTGGCCCGAGGTTTATATTGCTGGATGAACCGTTCGCGGGCATAGACCCTATTTCCGTGGTTGAAATTCAGAAAATCGTCAAACAACTGACAAAAATGGACATCGGAGTCCTGATTACGGATCACAATGTCCGGGAAACCCTGGGCATCTGTGATCACGCATACATCCTCAATGACGGCCAGATACTCGCCGAAGGCAAACCCGCAGAGATTCTTGCTAACGACGAGGTGCGCAATGTTTACCTTGGCAGAGAATTCAGTCTTTAGCTAAATGATCGGTCAATCACTCCAACTCAAGCTCTCCCAAAAGCTCGCCTTGTCGCCTCAGTTGCAACAGGCTATCCGCCTGTTGCAACTCAACCGGATCGAACTTCGTGAATATATCCAGGATGCACTGGACTCCAATCCTCTGCTGGAACGGGATGAATCCGATTCAAGCCAAGATCAGGATTCCAGTGACTTTAACCGGGAAGCAGACAAAGGTGACCTTGACCGGGAAGCAAGTGAAAACGATTTTGGCCACCCGGAGGAAAGAGACAATGCTGACTGGGAGCTTGCCGGGCCCCGCGCGGAACAGTGGACACAGCGCAACTCCTTCGAGAGCTACGGCATGGAGTCTCAGATTGCCGATACCAGCACGGATTCCCTGCGGGAACACTTGTTGTGGCAGGTAAATCTTTCACATTTCAGCCCGGTGGATACTGGGATTGCCACGGCGATCGTATATGGACTGGATGATGATGGCTTCCTCCCCGACAGCATTCAGGACATACGCGCCAGCCTGGCGCCGGAATTGCTGGTGGGTGAGGACGAGATACTGGCCGTGCTGCACCGGGTGCAGCGCATGGAACCGGTGGGTGTTGCTACGCGGAATGCCGCAGAATGCATCCTGGTTCAGTTATCCGCTCTGCCGGCTGATACACGTGCGCGGGAACTCGCCCTGCGGATCGCACGCGATTTTCTTGACCTCGTTGCCCGGCATGAATACGACGAACTGAAGAGAAGTACCCGTGCCAACGAGGAATCCCTGCTGCAGGCACTGGACCTGATACAGTCCCTTGAGCCAAGACCCGGTGCTCGCTACGATAACCGTCACGATGAGTACCTGATTCCTGATGTCTACGTAACACGGGCGGACAGCGCATGGAGAGTCACGCTGAACCCGGAAAATGAACCGAGCCTGCGCCTGAACAATCACTACATTGATCTGCTGCGCAAGTCAGGCGGAAAAGATGCGAAGTACCTGCGCAGCCGGTTGCAGGAAGCGCGCTGGCTGATGTCCAGCCTGGAAATGCGCAACCGCACCCTGCTGAGAGTTTCACAGGCCATCGTTGATTCCCAGCAGGATTTCCTGGAACAGGGAGATATCGCAATGAAACCCTTGGTATTAAAGGACATTGCTGATGGCGTGGGTGTTCACGAATCAACTGTATCGCGCGCGACCACACGAAAATACATGCTGACGCCCAGAGGCCTGTACGAACTGAAATATTTCTTTTCGAGCCACGTCAGGACAGACCGCGGCGGCACCATCAGCGCCACTTCAGTGAAGGCACATCTACAGCTATTGCTGCGCAATGAACCACGGCAAAGTCCACTCAGCGATCAGGACCTGTCTACCCTGCTTCGCCAGACAGGTGTCTGCGTGGCACGGAGAACAGTGGCGAAATACCGCGAGTCCTTGGGCATCGGTTCGTCCAATGAACGACGCCGCCTGTACAAACGAAAACCTACCCTGGTGTAGTGTCCTATGCAATGGTGGAAATCGGGTATAAGATTATTGATCTACAGAACTGAAAGTTTTTACCAAGGAAAACGACATGCAAATTAACGTTACGGGTCATCACGTCGAAGTGACATCCGCACTCAGAGCCTATGTGACCGAGAAAATGCAACGTATTTCCCGCCATTTCGATCACGTGATTTCAATCAATGTCATTCTCAAAGTCGAAAACCACCAGCAGCAGGCTGAAGGAACAGTCAACACTGCCGGCAAAGCCCTGTTTGCTCAAGAAATTGACAGTGATATGTACGCCTCAATCGATGGTCTTGTCGACAAGCTGGACAAACAGGTCAGGCGCTACAAGGATCGAATAACCAGCCATCACACCAAGCGCGTGGCTTCCAACAATTGATCCAGGACCCGTCCAGCTAGCGTCAACATCCGTGAATCAGAGTCTCCCAAGGCAGGGTCTCCCAAGGCAGTTTCAATTAGGGCCTGTTAACACTTGCCAGGCCCTAGAATGTTATTAAGTGACTTGCTTAGTCCGGAACGAATGCGCTGCGATGTGCACAGCAGCAGCAAAAAGCGCCTGCTGGAAACCATCAGCACAGAACTCGCCCGTAACAGTGACCATCTGAGCCAGAGAGAAATTTTTGAGAGTCTCTGTGCGCGGGAGCGTCTGGGCAGCACCGGGCTTGGCAATGGTGTCGCTATTCCGCATGGCCGTATCAAGGGCAGCCAGGACATCGAGGCTACATTCATCCGCCTGAAAAAACCCATTCCTTTCGATGCCATTGACGGCAAACCCGTAGACTTGCTGTTCGCGATGACGGTGCCGGAAAGTTGCAATGAAGACCACCTGAAACTGATGGCTCAGTTAGCAGAACTTTTCAGTGACCCGGACCTGTTGAAAGAATTACGCCAAGCGGACAGCCCCGGCAAGCTTTTTCAATTGCTGTCCTCCGCCTAGTGTACTGTCACAGTGCCGCGCACCAGGGCGGACCAATGATCGACTGATTATGAATATTTTGTCAGCCCGGAACCTTTTCGATGACCTGCACGACAGGCTGGGGCTGCATTGGGTCGCAGGAACCGGCGAAAACAAGCCGTACTCCATTTCGGCAGGTGACCTGTCCGCCAGACCTGACCTGGCCGGTTTCCTGAACCTGATCCATCCCAACAAGGTCCAGGTGCTCGGCAAAGCGGAAATGCGTTACCTTGATTCCCTGCAATCCGCTGAACTGGTCGAGACACTGGAACACATCCTCAAAAGCAAACCCCTGGCGATTGTCATTGGTGACGGCCTGGACATACCGCCCTCCATCATCACTGCGGCAGCAGGCAGCGGAACGACGCTGATGAGATCGGATAATCCGGCCTGGGAACTGGTGAACTATCTCCAGTACCACATTGCTCGCAAGCTCGCCCGGCGTACAACCCTGCACGGAGTATTCATGGAGGTCTTTACGATCGGTGTGCAAATTACCGGGGGCCCAGGCAGTGGCAAAAGTGAACTGGCCCTGGATCTGCTCAACAGGGGGCACCGGCTAATCGCGGATGATGCACCGCAATTCACCCAGATCTCCCCGGAGGTCATTGATGGATCCTGCCCGGAAGCCCTGCAGAACTGTCTTGAAGTTCGCGGTCTCGGTGTGCTCAATGTGCGCCAAATGTTCGGTGATGCAGCCATAAAGCTGAACAAGTTCCTTCGCCTCATCATTCACCTGGAAATCCCCAGGGACAAGTCCAAGCCTGAACTCACGGATCGTCTGCATGGTGATATCAGCACCCAGAAGGTACTTGAACTCGATGTTCCGCGCATTACGCTGCCGGTTCTGGCAGGAAGAAACATGGCCGTGATGACCGAAGCTGCGGTGCGTGATTTCATGCTGAAAATGAAGGGTTATGATGCAGCTTCTACTTTTGTCGAGAGACACACCCGAATTCTGAAGCGCAATCAGCGAGGTCTGAAAGATTGAGTCAACCCCACCCCGACCAGCTAGCACAGCGATTGATCCTGGTCAGTGGTCTATCCGGCAGCGGGAAATCCACCGCGCTGAGAGCGCTGGAAGACCAGGGTTGCTACTGCGTGGATAATCTTCCAGCTGCACTGTTAAAAGAGTTTGCGCTACAGATTGGTAAAGACCCGGCACTTTATTCAACGGTCGCGCTGGGCATTGACGCGCGTTCGCGCGACCCGGAACTGGAAGCGATTGCGGATTGGCTGGACCAAAGGAACGAGGCCGGGCTTCATTGCCAGTTACTGTTTCTGACAGCGGACACAAAGGCCATCATCAAGCGATTCAGTGAAACCCGCCGGCGACACCCACTGACCAGCGATCAGCACGCGCTGCCGCAAGCCATCAAGAAGGAAAAAAAACTGCTTGAACCATTGAAGCGCAGGGCAGACTGGATTATTGACACCAGCGATACCAACATCCATCAGCTCAGGCGCCAGGTTTGGAATTGCCTGGGTGGAGAGCGTGATTCCATGATGGTGGTTCTGGAATCATTCGCTTACAAACGAGGCATACCGCAGGACGTGGATTTTGTATTTGATGCAAGGAACCTCCCGAACCCTTATTGGGTTGAAGAACTGCGTGATTTCAGCGGACTGGACAGCGCGGTGAGCGACTGGCTGGAATCGAATGAAACAGTGCATCGGATGTACGCGGATATCGAACAATTCCTGCTCGCCTGGCTGCCGGATTTCCGCGACGACCAGCGCAGCTATGTTACCGTGGGTATCGGGTGCACAGGCGGGAAACATCGTTCTGTCTATCTGGTTGATCGCCTGGCCAAACGTCTTCGTGCCGATTTTGGAAAAATACTCATTCACCACAGGGAACTACAATCTTGAGTGTGAGTATCGTCATCGTGACGCACGGCCATACCGGTCAGTCTCTGGTCAGTGACGCGGAGTTCATCCTGGGGCAATCACTCCGCGGCATCCGCTGTATTGCGTTCAAGCAGTCTGGGAACCAGCTGGCCGGAGATGATGAATTGAACCAGGTCATCACGGAAAGTGATCGTGGCGAAGGCCTCTTGGTCCTTACCGATCTGATCGGCTCCAGCCCTGCAAATCGGATAACAGGTCTGCTCGAGGGGTACCACGCAGCCATGGTAACGGGCATCAACTTGGCCATGCTCATCCGGGTATGGAATTACCGTGACACTCCGCTGGAATCGCTTACCCGCAAGGCCGTGCAGGGTGGACGACGGGGGGTTGAAGCATTTCACCCACCTATTTCGCCCACCTATTGAACAATGGCTATGATTTCCAGATCGATCACCATCGTAAACAAGCTCGGCCTTCATGCCCGTGCGGCAACGCGTCTGGTCAACTGTGCATCGGTATTTGAAGCCGAACTGTGGATTAAGAGCGGTGAAAAAACCATCAACGGCAAGTCCATCATGGGCGTGCTGACACTGGCAGCGAGCAAAGGAACCGTGTTGGTGATTGAAGCAGATGGCCCTGACCGGGAAGACGCCTTGCAGGCAATCTATGAGCTGATCAATGACCGCTTCGGTGAAGATGAGTAGCATACCCGCATGTTGCACGAAGGCGGACGAATAATTGTTTGATTATGAATATCTTGAATGTTTATGGATAGAATGATTGCTATGCGAGAATTACTCTATGTCCTATCCGGTTTTGCAATATGCGGGTTAAAATGGTGACTCGAATATGACACTGGCCCTGACCGGACACGCTGTGGCAAGCGGCATCGCGATTGGCCAGACACACCTGGTCGAACGCAATGAGCTTGAGATCGAGGAATACCGTATTCAGCGCGAAGACGTAAAAATGGAAATCAAGCGCTACCACCAGGCGGTCGCTGCAGCCCGGAAACAATTGGATGAGCTGGCGCAGCGCATCAGCAGGAATGTAGGTATACCGGCAGGTGAAATTATCCAGACCCATGTGCTGATGCTGGGCGACGACAGCATCAGGGAAGCGACCGAAAACCAGATTAGCAGCGAGCTATGCAACGCTGAATGGGCGCTCCAGTCTCAGCTCGAACTCATCCTCTGTGAATTTCGCATCATGGATGATCCCTACATTCGCTCGCGGGGTGAAGACATCACCCAGGTTGTCCGCCTGGTCCAGAGCAAGCTCAATGAAAAAACGGCAGGAAAACCTTTCGAAAACATCCCCGACCGCCTTGCTGAAACGATGGTCATCGCCACCGAGCTGACGCCAGGTGAACTCGCCATTCTTCACGAACGCGGCGTGGCCGGTATCGTTACTGAGCATGGTGGGCCACACAGCCACACGGCCATCCTCGCCAGCAGCCTGGGCATCCCTGCTGTCCTTGGTGTTCGACTTGCGCAAAGCCTGCTCAGAGAAGGGGAAACCCTGGTCCTCGATGGTGACCTGGGTGTGGTCTACGCAGATCCGGATGATGCGATCCTGGACCACTACCACCAGGTTGAGCGTGATACCATCCGCTTCAGGAAATCGCTCGAGAAAGTACGTGAACTCCCCTGCTCCAGCATTGACGGCGAACCGATCAGCCTGCAGGCTAATGGAGAACGCCGGGAAGAACTGCTCCAGGCAATTGACCTGGGTGTGACAGGCATCGGCCTGTACCGTACTGAATTTCTGCATCTTGGTGGCATGGCGTCCGACGAGGAAACCCAGTTGGGCGAATACCGCGCTGCCATTGCAACACTGGACGGCCTGCCGCTGACCATTCGAACCCTGGACCTGGGGGTAGATAAAGCCACTGATTCTGCTGATTTCGATCAGCTATCGCGCTCTGCCAACCCAGCACTGGGACTGCGAGCAATCCGTTTGTGCCTGCGCGACACGGTCCAGTTCAAGAATCAATTACGGGCAATACTCCGAGCCAGCGCCGCAGGCCCCGTGAGGTGCCTGATTCCCATGCTGACCAGTGCACGGGAAGTCGTGATGGTTCGTTCCCTGCTGGATGAAGCCCGGGAGGAACTGGATGAAAGCGGATTGGCCTATGACCCGAACCTTCCGCTCGGGGGAATGATTGAAGTGCCTGCCGCCGCCCTGGCCATAGAAGAATTCAGCGAGAACCTGGACTTCCTTTCCGTGGGCACCAATGACCTCCTGCAATACATGCTGGCCGCCGACCGTGCAGATGAACAGGTAGCGCACCTGTATGATCTGCAACACCCCGGCGTGGTGCGCCTGCTGCAGCATATTTTCCGTAGCGCGGAGGCATCACGGATCCCCGTCACAGTGTGCGGAGAAGTTGCGGGCGACCGGCGTTATACACGCCTGTTGCTGGCACTGGGTCTGCGTGAATTCAGCATGCGCCCATCACGGCTGTTGGAAGTCAAACAAGTGATCACCGAAACCCATATCCCCCGGGCTAAGGCCTCATTGACGCAGTGGCTCAACAGCACCGGTAATCAGCGCGATATTTCCTTGCTGCAATTGCTCGATCAGTCACAGCAGTAGGGCCTGTAAACTCTTGCCAGGTCACTGGGTTGCAGGCCCCAGGCCGCACTTTCCCTTATAATGCGGGCGGTTGACGAATGGCTCTGTTGACCAGACCGCGCGAGGAGGACATCGTGGCAGAAAAAAAAATACGTGAAGACAAGATCGCACGTCACCTCGACCACTTGTCCGAGGCACTGGATTCCGGCAGGCAGCAACAGGTACGTCACCTGCTGAAGAACCTGTCTGCCGCCGAGATCGGTGATCTCCTCGAATCTCTGCCACCGACAAAGCGTCTGGTCGTCTGGGACATGACGGATCCCGAGCTCGATGGTGACGTGCTGGTGGACGTGAATGACGAAGTACGCGCCGGACTGATTCGCGGTACTTCTGCCGAAGACCTAGTGGCGGCAGTCGATGACCTCGACCTGGACGATCTCGCTGATATTCTCGAGGACCTGCCTGACGCGGTTGTCAGTGAAGTACTGCACAGCATGGATCGACAGGAACGGGAGCGCCTGGCCCAGGTACTGTCCTACCCCGAAGACTCGGCCGGCGGTTTGATGGACCCGGACGTCATCACCATCCGTCCGGACGTCAGCCTGGACGTAATCCTGCGTTACCTGAGAGCGCGGGGCGAGCTGCCCGAGGTGTTTGATCTCCTGTTCGTGACTGACCGCAAAGGGAGCTTCCTGGGCAGCCTCAAAATCTCCGACCTTCTGACCCGGAAAGTCACAGAGGCGGTGGGTGATTTGATGGATACCTCGGCCAGAACCATCCCTGTCGGCATGCACGAAAGCCAGGTGGCAATGGAATTCGAGCATCATGACCTGATCTCGGCACCGGTACTGGGCGAGGACAATCGCCTGTTGGGGCGTATTACAATTGACGACGTTGTGGACGTCATGAGGGACGAAGCGGAACACACGGTTCTGACCATGGCCGGCCTGGACGAGGAAGAAGACATGTTCGCACCGGTCTTCCAGTCCGCGCGCAGGCGCTGGGTCTGGCTGGGCGTCAACCTGGTTACAGCGCTTCTCGCTGCCGTGGTGCTATACACCTTCGAAGCGACGCTAGATGAGATTGTCGCCACCGCCGTGCTGTTTCCGATCGTGATGAGCATGGGCGGTATCGCAGGAACGCAGACACTGACACTGATGATCAGGGGTATGGCAACCGGCCAGGTCAGCGCGAGCAACACACCCGATCTGTTGCGCAAAGAACTGGCGGTCGGCCTGCTGAACGGTATCCTGTTTTCCGTCCTTGTCGGCGCCGTTGCCATATTCTGGTATGGCAACACTCTGCTGGGCCTGGTGATAGCTGCCGCCATATTACTCAATCTGCTGGTCGGCGCATTGGCCGGCGCACTGGTTCCCGTCATTCTCAAACGCATGTCCATCGATCCGGCCCTGGCGGGCGGAGTCGTCCTGACCACGGTTACCGACGTCGTGGGCATCCTGGCATTTATCGGCCTGGCCACCTTTATCCTGACCGGCACTAGTGCTCCTTCAATGTGATAACTACGGATTCAGAGGTTCCCAGATGTTCCAGAACAAGGCGCAGACCGCAGAGAATGGCATGTCCTTTTCAAGGGCTGCAACGCAGTACTGGAGCATCTGGGAACCTCCCTTCGGGC
>JAZFUZ010000119.1:0-10047 GCA_036447475.1 Lysobacterales bacterium
CCAGGACTACCGGGACATCGAAGGCCGCTTCGACCGGGTGGTTTCCATCGGCATGTTCGAGGCCGTGGGTTCAAAAAACTACCGAATCTACATGCAGACCGTGGAGCGCTGTCTGGCGGACGACGGCCTGTTCCTGTTGCATACGATTGGCACCAATACACCAGATTTGCAAGCCGACCCCTGGACCGTCAAGTACATTTTTCCCGGAGGCATGTTGCCCCTGCCCAAGCAGATCGATGCGGCTACACAGGGCATTTTCATCATGGAAGACTGGCACAACTTCGGCACCGACTACGACCCCACCTTGATGGCTTGGATGGCCAGTATCGACTCGAGCCGCCGGCAACTCGAGCAACTGGGCTATGACAATCGCTTTTATCGAATGTGGCGCTACTGGTTGCTTTCGGCCGCTGGTTCGGCGCGTGCCAGACGCAATCAGCTATGGCAGATGGTGTATTCAAAGAAGGGCCTGGACGGCGGGTATTCGCCCGTTCGCTAGCGTCTCGGGTCGGATATCGGTATTCCGATGCCATTAATCACACTCAAAAACCTCAGCCTGAGTTACGGCACTCCGCCCTTGCTGGATGGCGTAAATTTACATATTGATGTTAATGAAAGGGTCTGTTTACTCGGCCGTAACGGCGCGGGTAAATCAACGCTATTGAGACTCATAAATGGTGAAATCCAGGCGGACGAAGGCAGCATCACGATCCCGCCCGGTGTTCGGGTTGCCAAACTCAGCCAGGAAGTACCAACAGATCTCGATGGCACCATCAACGAGGTCGTTGCTGACGGGCTGAGTAAAGCCGGGAAACTGTTGCAGCGTTACTACCATTTATTGCATGAACTCACGTTGGATGGGGGTGAACAACTGCTTAATCAGCTGGGTGAATGTCAGCACCAGCTCGAAGCTGAAGGCGGTTGGGAGATTTCCCTGCGGCTGGAAGCCATCATTTCAAAACTTCAACTCGATGGCAACATCGATTTCAATACTTTGTCAGGTGGTTTAAAACGCCGGGTATTACTCGCCCGCGCCCTGGTCAACCAACCCGACCTGTTACTGCTGGATGAACCAACCAACCATCTGGATATTGAATCCATCATCTGGCTGGAAAAGTTCCTGATGGACTGGAAAGGCAGCCTGCTGTTCATCAGTCATGACCGTGTTTTCCTGCAAAAACTCGCCACCCGAATTGTTGAAATCGATCGCGGCAAACTGACTGACTGGCCCGGTGACTATCCGACTTACGTGAGTCGCAAGCAGAAAGCGCTGGCAGATGAAGAGAAAGAAAATGTTCTGTTTGACAAAAAACTCGCCCAGGAGGAGATCTGGATCCGTCAGGGCATCAAGGCTCGTCGCACTCGAAACGAAGGCCGTGTCAGAGCTCTGGAGGATTTACGCCGTCAGCGGGCTCAAAGGCGTAGTGTCACTGGCAGCGCCAATGTACGGATACAGGCGGCCGATAAGTCCGGGAAAATCGTACTGGAAGTAGACAGTATCAGCTATGCCTGGGACGATAAACCTGTACTCCAGGACTTTAGCACCACCATCATGCGGGGCGATAAAGTCGGTATCATTGGACCCAATGGTTCCGGAAAAACCACACTGATTCGCCTGTTGCTGGGTGATATACAGCCACAATCAGGTACGGTAAAACCTGGCACCAAACTGGAAGTTGCCTACTTCGACCAGCACCGGGCGGTACTGGATGATGAGAAAAGCGTGCAGGACAACATCGCCGATGGCAGTGACATGATTAACATCAACGGCAAAGACCGGCATGTTATTTCCTATTTACGGGATTTCCTGTTTGCACCTGACCGCGCACGGCAACCGGTCAAAGCCCTGTCTGGTGGAGAGCGTAATCGTCTGTTGATGGCACGCCTGTTTAGTCGCCCTTCAAATGTATTGGTACTCGATGAACCGACCAATGATCTCGACTCCGACACGCTCGACCTGCTCGAAGAACGCCTGATCGAATATCCAGGTACCGTACTGCTGATTTCACATGATCGTGCATTTCTTGACCATGTGCTGACATCCACCATCGTCTTTGAAGGCCGCGGTGAAGTGAATGAATACATCGGTGGTTACCAAGACTGGTTACGTCAATCCAGGCCACCCGCCACAGAGGCCCACCGGAGCAAAAAAAACAAATCAGGAAAATCGGCTAAAAAGCCAAGCAATATTCGGGGCAAAAATGCCAATAAACTGAGCTACACAGAACGCCAGGAACTCGGTAAATTGCCCGCTAAACTGGAAAAGCTGGAAGAACAGCAGAAACGACTACACCAGCACATGGCCCAAGCCGGTTTTTACCAACAGGATAAAGCCGAAATCAACCAGGTTCAGCAACAACTGGCTGAGCTTGATGCGGAACTGACCACCGTGTTTATGCGCTGGGAAGAACTGGAAGAAAAAGCTCGTTAACCCGCACTGTAAACTTCTTCCGGCCTGGTGATATTTCCTACCATTGTTTGCTGATGCCAATACCGTAGAAACCATTATCGGCAACAGGTGTTACCACAAAACCTTTGTAGGGCTGGGTGAAAATAAAACTGCTGGCTATACCAATGGCGGCTCCAGCCACCACATCGACGGTAAAATGATTGTCGGATTCCACCCGGCTCCAGGCCACATAAGATGCACCCAGGTAAGCGCTAACGGCATATTTCAAACCGTACCTCTGGTGAATAAAAGCCGCGCCCTGGAAGGCGACGGAGCTGTGGCCTGACGGGAATGATTCATTATCCTCACCATTCGGCCGGGTCTTGGTAACGGTGTTTTTCAAGGCATAGGTGGTCGCTAGATTGGTCAAGAAGGATTTATAAAATTGCGACCTGCCGTCTGCATCATGCAGATAAAAAGTGCTGCCATATGCTACAGCGGGTATCAGTGTGCGCAGGATGTCGCCGGCATTTTCCAGCCTGTCCGAAGCCCCGGCATGATGAAAAGGCAGCAGTAAAATACCGAGCAGGAGTGCAATGCGGCGCAGCACGCCAAATGAGATATTTTTCGACATAAGGTCTGATTATGGTATTAATTCAACAGTAGTGGGAATTATTCAACTTTATACCAGCATGTTGATTTCGGTTCCCTATGGATACACCATGGCAGGTGTTAACAGGCCATAACAGGAAAAAATGGATGCTGCGCGCATTTCTACCTTTTATCTTTGTTGGAGTCGGCAGCATGGCCGGCGGAATAAGCCGCTATGGTTTAAGCCTGGTCACGCTGGAAAATATCCGCGTGATCCATTACCTACCGGTAAAAGTCGGCTAAAAGGCAGGGAGCCGATCCCGGAAGGGCTTGCGTCATCATCGTGAATCAATCAGCATCAAATGCATTCAGTCCCAGTCAAAAATTTAAACCGTTCCTGCTGCTGCTCATGACGTTGACCGCCGCTAGCGTGTGTGCCGACCCGCCCGGTGTCTCCTACTCCCCGGAGCTACGCCAGCAGCTTGCTACCGGCCTGCAGTCACGTGGCAAGGACTACCAAGCCAGGACCAGGCACCTGGACCAAGACAGACGGCCGCTTTTTACCAACCGGCTGATACTGCAGGACTCCCCCTACCTGCTGCAACATGCCCACAATCCGGTGAACTGGTATGCTTGGGGACCGCAGGCGTTTGCACAGGCAAAACAAGAGAATAAGCTTGTTTTCCTGTCCATTGGTTACTCCACCTGTCACTGGTGTCACGTCATGGAGCACGAAAGCTTCGAGGACGAGGCGATCGCAGAATTTCTCAATACACACTTTATTGCAATCAAGGTGGACCGCGAACAACGTCCTGATATCGACACCATATACATGACCGCGGTGCAGATGATCACCGGACGCGGGGGCTGGCCGATGTCCTCATTCCTCACCACCGATGGCAAAACGTTTCATGGGGGTACGTATTATCCACCTGACAGGTTCATGAACCTGTTGCAGCAAGTGGTCAAGGCCTGGAATGACAATCAACCCGGAATCCTGGCACAGGCTGAAAAGATTGCAGACAGCGTCCAGCGCCACCTTGACCAGGCCCGGACCGCGGGCGAACTGGCAGGTGCAGCACCCGGACTGGCGGTGAAGCAGCTGCAACAACGGCACGACAAACGGCATGGCGGTTTCAGCCCGGCGCCTAAATTCCCCAATGAACCGGATTACCTGTTTCTGCTTGACTACGCCCGGCGCGTAGCTGACCCGGAACTGACCCGGCTGATCAGCTTCGATCTCGATGCCATGGCACGAGGCGGCATCTACGACCAGGTGGGTGGTGGCTTCCACCGCTACTCAACCGACCAGGACTGGCTGGTTCCGCACTTCGAAAAAATGCTTTACAACCAGGCCCAACTATCACGGGTCTACCTGCAGGCAGCCAGTCTGACCGGAAATCCCCAATTCAAGCGCGTTGCCAGCCAGACGCTGGATTATGTGCTGCGCGATATGCGCTCTCCCGATGGCGGCTTCTACTCGGCAAGCGATGCAGACAGCGAAGGCCGTGAAGGAGTGTTTTTCCTGTGGACACAAGAACAAATTCGCGCGGTCCTGGTCGGTCCGGATGCGGATCTGGCCATCCGTCTGTTCAATGCCAGTGAGTCCGGTAATTTCGAAGGCTCGAACATCCTGCATTTATCAGCGCCGGTGGGCAAACAAACCCCAGCGGGGCAATCGCCTGACGAATTCCTGCACCGGATTGACCGCATACGCTCCGAACTTTATGCCGACCGGGAACGGCGTATTCACCCACTGCGTGACGATAAAATCGTAACAGCGTGGAATGCAATGATGATCATGGCTTTGGCCGAGGCGGCCGAACTGCCGGCAGGCGAAAGCTATGCAGATGCGGCGCTAAGGGCCGGAAATTTCATTTGGGCCAAGCACCGTGATCACGACGGGCAATTATGGCGCGCCAGCCTCAGCGGCCGTTCTTCCGTACCCGGCGTGCAGGAAGACTATGCCTGGCTGGCGGATGCTTTTATCAGCCTGTATGACCTCAGCCATCAAAAGCTTTGGCTGGAGCGCGCCCGCAGCCTGCTTGAACACATGCAGGCCCGGTTCTGGGATCAGGCCGGTGGCGGGTATTTCATGAGCGCCCCGCAGGACGATACCGCTCCGGCCATGGGCCGGCCCAAGGACATCACTGATGGCGCGGTGCCTGCAGGCAATGCGGTAGCCCTGCACGCGATGGCCCGCCTGGCACGGCGGCCAGGGAAGAAAGAACAATTCCTGGAACTCGACGCACGGGCCAATGCCTTAATCACCGCTTTCGCCAACACCGTCAACCGCAACCCCTCCGCATTCCCCTACTTTCTGTTGGCTGCCCGGGTACAGGCCGATGGCCAGTCCGGATCAATGCGCTACGCAGCCCACGGTGGTATTGCCCTCAGCGGGCGGGTAAAGGACCATCAATTAACGGTCAACATTGACCTGCAGCCTGGCTGGCACATCAATGCCAACCAACCTTTGTCCGACCATCTGATCCCAACCGTGCTGCAAGTTGCTGAGCGCAACACAGCCTGGGATTTGTCCACTGTGTCCTACCCTCCTCCAGTGACGAAAACCCTGGGATTTCAGAGCGAAGAACTGGCCTTGTACGAGGGCAACATCAACCTGAAAGCGGCTGTAAATAAAAGGATTCCATCGCAACAGGAGCCCATGCTGAGACTCACATTGCGCCTGCAAGCCTGTGACGATGAAATTTGCCTGCCGCCTGAACTGCTTGAATTGCAAATACCGATGCCTTAAACGGTAATGCGGGTCCTGTATATCACCAAGAACAGCGACCGGCCGGAGTCGGCCACGATCATCGGTTTACGCGAAGCCGGGGTCTCGCCATTGGTCATGGCCGATCTGCGTTCCACGCACGTGCAGCGCATCCGTGATGCCGGCATTTCCGTGCTGGATGTGCCGCTGGACAGCAAGCTCGACCGCGTGGCTCTTAAGCTGATCAGAAATACCATTGTTGCCGAAGAAATTGACATCGTTCACGCATTCACCAACCGCACCGTGTTGCATATGGTGCTGGCCAGCCGTGGGCTATCAGTGAAACTTGTGGCTTACCGCGGCGTGATTGGAAACGTCAGTTGCCTGTCCCCCTTGTCCTGGCTGCGGTTTCTGAATCCTCGCATCAGCCGGATCATCTGCGTGGCGGAGAAAATCCGGGAATATTTGCTGAGTTTGAATTGCCGTTGGTCCAGGCTGGACCCGGACAAAGTGGTGACCATCAACAAGGGTCACGATCTGTCCTGGTACACGGCAGAGCCGGTGGATTTGTCCCAGTTTGGCATTCCGCCCGATGCCATGGTCGTGACCTGCTGTTCGCGCTTGCGGCCACGCAAAGGCCTGTGGGAACTGGTGCAGGCGTTGGACCGGACAGACCCGGGGAAAAACATCCACGTCCTGTTCCTGGGCCATGAAGGCAACGCTTCACTGCTTGCGGAGGTGAATAAACTGGAACATCCTGAACGCGTTCATTTCGTGGGATTCAGGGAGGACGCACCGGCTATTATGGCAGCCAGTGATGTGTGTGCCTTACCGGTACTGGACAGGGAGGGTCTTTCACGCGCCGTGATCGAGGCCATGGCTTATGGCATCCCGGCCATCGTTACACCGGTCGGAGGCAACACCGAACTGATCGTAGACGGTGAATGCGGCCTGATAGTGCCCGTTGGCGATGTGCCTGCGTTAGCGCAGGCAATGGAAAAGCTCTGCGATGATCCTGCTTTGCGGCAGCATTTTGGCGAAGCCGCAAGGACACGCATTGCTACACGGTTCAGGTATCAAGATACGGTGATCAAGACCATGGACCTGTACCAGGAAATCCTGATCGGGTGAGTCACGCATGAAACGATACCTGTTTTATATTGAGCATAATTACTGCTACGGAATCTTGCGGCCCATCCAGGACGCCATTCGCCGGCGTGGTGGTGAAACCGCCTGGTTGCCGGTCGGCCCGGAGATTAACACCGGTTTTCTGCGCTCCGATGAACGCCGATTCAAGCATGTATCCGAAGCCATTGACTGGAACCCCTATGCGGTGCTGGTACCGGGTAATGAAGTGCCACAATTTTTGCCGGGTTTGAAAGTGACCATGTTTCATGGATTGATCTCCAGCAAGTTTCGCCGTCGCGATGGAATTCAATATCACTTCATAATCCGCGGAATGTTCGATCTCTATTGCATGCACGGCCCGAACACCACTGGCCAATTCGAAGAACTGGCACGGAAACATGGCCATTTTCGCGTGGCCGAAACCGGCTGGTCCAAGCTGGATCCCCTATTCGACGAAAGCTACTGCCGGGATGAGCGAGACCGGCCCGTGATCCTGTTTGCCTCGACTTTTTCCCCACGCCTGACTGCGGCGCCGCATGTACTGGAAACCCTGAAGACGCTGGCGGACAAGGGCCGGTGGAAGTGGCTGGTGAACATGCACCCCAAGATGCCTCCGGAGATCGTCAAAAGCTACCGCGCAATTGAGGGGGAGAGCCTGGAATTCGCCGAAACCGATGACGTCATACCTCTGCTGGCCCGGGCCGATGCCATGTTGTGTGACACTTCTTCGATTCTTTCTGAATTCCTGGTCCTGCATAAACCGGTGGTCACCTTCCGGACCGCCCGGCCGGCGGATTACCTGATCGATGTTCAACGATCCGATGAGATCGAATCGGCCCTGGAGCAGGCCTTGGGCCACCCCCCCCAGTTGATGGAACACATCCGGCGTTTCGCTGCAGAAACCCATCCCTACCGGGACGGCAAGTCCAGCGAGCGCACCCTGGACGCAATTGATACGCTGGCTGAGAGCGGTCTAAAGGGGCTGAAGCGCAAACCACCCAACCTGCATCGCCACAGGAAAATGCGGCGACTGCTGGACTTCCACAGGTTTTCTGACCAGAACGGCTAAACCCGCATGTTGCATGAAAGATTCTGAAGAGCAAACAGTGTTAAGCAGTCGACAAATCGATGCATTCATTGCGCAACATCGGCTACCCGACAAGTTTCGTGACTTGATCAAGCTGCATTACCTACCCCTGGTTTCGTGGGTGCTGTCACAGCGTCATCCGGGCGAGGCACTGTTCGTCGGAATCAATGGAGCGCAGGGCACCGGAAAATCGACGCTTGCCGACTTTATATGCCTCGCACTTGAATTGGGCGCCAACTGGCGCGTCGCAGTTTTGTCGATCGATGACTTCTACCTGACCAGGGCAGAGCGTAAACAGCTTGGTCAACGCATTCATCCCCTGATGGAGACCCGGGGTGTTCCCGGCACGCACGATATGCAAATGCTTGCGAATTGCGTCGAGCAGTTGAAGCTGCTTGAATCAGGAGCCAGCTTAGCGTTGCAGCGCTTCGATAAATCGCGAGACGATCGTGCCAATCCTGATATCTGGCCGCTTATAAACGGACCAATCGACCTGATAATTCTCGAGGGGTGGTGCGTCGGCAGCAGACCTCAGCCTGAAGACGATTTAGCGGGGCCCATCAATTTGTTAGAGCAAAAACAAGACGCATCTGGTGAATGGCGGCGCTACGTTAACGACCAACTCGAGGGGATTTATGCCGATCTGTTCGCCCAACTGGACAGGCTGATTTTTCTTCAAGCACCCAATTTCGACGCTGTGTTTCACTGGCGCCTCGAGCAGGAAAAAAAGCTCGCTGCCACAGCCGACAATGCAGCTGGAATCATGAACAGCGAGCAGTTAGCACACTTCATTCAGTATTATGAGCGATTGACGAGAGCGAATCTGGCCACTCTGCCCGGTACAGCCGACGTTGTTTTGGCACTGGACGAAAATCATGACTGTGTGCGCAGTTGCTACACTACACGTCGTTAGCCGGCGCATTGCACCTGCAAAAGCAATGAATCGGAAACGTGGGGCATCGAGCTACCCGACGCCCCTTACAGAATTCACAGCTAGTGCCCCATCGGGTCGTTCCACTCGCCGAGAAGAACTATGGAATTCGGGTTAAAACCGTTGTTTTTCAAGGTATCCCAGCTGTCGATGACTTCCTTTGACTCCAGGTCCACCACCGAGATGGATCCGTCTCTCATGCCCGGAAGATTGATAAAGGAATTCTGCACGAACGCATATTTTCCGTCCTGCGTGTAGGCGATATGGTGCGCCCCGCCCGCGGTATCGATGGTCTTGACGTGAGTGGCTTTTCGCCCGCCGTCGCTGAGTTCGAAGAAGTGCATCTTGCCGGGGTTGGACGTAGTGACGTGCATCTCCGAGCCATCTGCATTGAAGTAAATCTCAAGCGGCACGGCAGCCTGCACCTGTGAAAAGTCATAACCCGGTGCGGAATCGAAAGTGCCGGATTCAGGATTCCAGGTCACGGTCCACAGGGTGGCGTCATTCATGTTGGTCACCCAGGCGACCGGTGGGTCTGACTGCGGTACGAAGACCACTTCCACCGGCGCAATGTTATTCGGCTCAGGCTTGTCGGTCACGCTCACGGTTCCGATGTTCTTGCCGGTACTGGCTTCGATAATGCCCAGCGTGCTACCCGGGTCGCCGAAATCCGTGGCACGTACGGTACTGGTGACCAGGATGCGGTCAATGCCTTCATGCAAGGCAATCCCGTGTGGGTACGGTACCGGGGATTCCAGCGTGTGCGTATAGGTATCGTTAACCGCATCTCCGACTGCGATGGTGCTCGAACCCATACAGGTCTCATACCACCGGGTGTTGTCCGCGGAAAAAATCACATCTTCACCCACCTGGCAGCCCGGCACATCAATAACCTTGACCCGGTAGGGGTTCTGCGTCATGTCAATGACCCGCAGTTCCGACTTGCCCAGCGCCGTCACGTAAATCTTGCTGTGATCGCGGTTCCAGAACAGGTGGTGCGCCACCAGGTCGGGCGGCAGGGGAATATCAATCAGTATATCGCCGTAGGTCTCCGATTCCGGATCCACGTCAAAAATGGCCACGCCTTCACGGCGCGCCTGCGTACCAAACGGCATTTTCAAATCCTTCAGGGAATCGTCAGGCTTTGATTCGTAATTTGCCATTGCAAGGATTTCCGCATGGCCTGCCAAGGGTATCACCAAGGTACA
>JAZFUZ010000120.1:0-8261 GCA_036447475.1 Lysobacterales bacterium
GATATGAGCAGCCATATTTGAGTATTATTATGGCATGCGGGTGACAGAGGACCAACATGGCACACCACCGAATCTACCAATACACTTCTATCGGGCGTCCATTGGAACCAGAATATCCAGGCAATAAGGCGGTACTGATCCTGATGCCTCTGGCGGCATTGCTGGGGGCGGTTACCGCCTGGCTTGCCGGCGGGCAGTTCCTGCAGGTCCTGCAGTCGGCTGTTTCTTTTCTCCTGATCTGTTTTGGCTCCTGGGCGCTGGCCAGGGAGTTGTTTCCGGATGACAGACCAGCGGCTTTCGTCAGCATGGTCCTGGCGCTGCTCGCTGCGCTTGCTTTTGACTCCCCGGGTATTCTGATCGTGTTTGCCACACTGGGATTGGTACGGATCGTCAATCGCAGCACCGGAAGACCTGCCTTGAAGTCTGATTCCCTGGTTGTCATGCTGTTGACCTTCTGGGTCATCTATGCCACTCAAAGCCCTTTTTACGGGGCAGTAGCGGCCCTCGCTTTCATTTTCGACGGCAGCCTGAAGGACCCGCTCCGGCGCCAGTGGATATTCGCTCTGATCTGTTTCGGCGGCATGGTGGTTTACATGGTCGACCATGATGCCGGCCTGGGCTATTTCCAGGTTCCGGATTCTCTGTTGGAGTGGCTCTCTATGGCCGTGCTGCTGGTCCTGGCCCTGAACATGTTCCTGTTAAAAGAGGTGTCTTCAAGCGGCGTAATCAAGCACAAGACACTGGATCTTTCCCGGGTCAAGGGCGGTATGGCGGTTGGGCTTTTCGCCGCTTTCCAGGGCCTGGTGGACGCGGAGGCTGTGATCATATTGATGGCTTCGCTTGCAGGCATCGGAATCGGAATGGCGTTCAGGAAGGCCTTCCAGGCCCCGGCATCGGTATGAAGCGAACTGCGAACCTTTTTCGGGCCTGTTGACAGGCTTTAGTACTGCTTCAGGGTGATATTGCCATGTTCAACAAAGCCGGACAAATCGCCAGGGGTGCCAGTATCCTGCTGCTCATGGGCGTCAGCACGTTGGTGCTGACAGCGTCCATTTTCGTGCTGTCCATGGGCAAGTTCCTGACCCCCCGGGGTGTGGTCCGGAACTTTGTCAGAGGGGTTCTTGCTGGAATTGCCGAGCTCTGGATATCCATCAACAACCTTTTGTTGTCCCTCTACTGCAGGACCCGGTGGGACGTGGAGATCCCTCGGGAACTGGACCGCAAGGGATGTTACCTGGTGAACAGCAACCACCAATCCTGGGTGGATATTCTCGTTCTTCAGCGTTGCTTCAACCGGCGCCTGCCTTTTTTGCGATTTTTCCTGAAAAGTCAGTTGATCCGGGTGCCGTTCCTGGGCGTTGCCTGGTGGGCGCTGGATTTTCCTTTCATGAAACGTGTATCAAAAGCGCAACTCGCGAGTCAACCCGGGCTGAAAGGCAGAGACCTTGAGAGTGCCCGCAAGGCCTGTGAAAAATTCACGGATATACCGGTTGCGATGATGAATTTTCCGGAGGGAACTCGTTTTTCGGTAGCTAAGCGTGATGCCGGAAACAGCCCCTACAAGAATTTGCTGCTGCCCAGGATTGGCGGCGTGGGGCAGGTCCTGTTTGCACTCGGCGACCAGTTGGATGCCCTGATCGATGTCACCATCGTTTATCCAGGCGATGGCCAGCCAGGGACTGCCCCGACATTCTGGCAACTGGTGTCTGGCCAGTTGCCGGAAATAATCGTCAGAGCGCAACAGCGTGAAATCCCCGCTCACTTGCTCGGCAGGAACTTCAGGATGGACCCCGAGTTTCGCCACGACCTGGAGTCCTGGAGCAGCAGCTTGTGGCTGGAGAAAGATCAGCTGATATCAAGCATCCACAAAGCTCATCAGGCGACAAACCGGCAGCGAAGCTGATCCGCATATACGGGCTAGCTACTTCCTGCGCGCCGGCGATCCTGAATCGCCGCTTGTCTACAACGTCGACCGCGGCCATAATCCGCTTACGCCGGCAGGAGAATACGCAGGAGTAGCGATCATGAAGGAAAAAACAGCCAGCTTCGCCGCCGGGTGTTTCTGGGGGGTGGAAGTTCGTTTCCGGGGAATCAATGGAGTGATTGATACCGCCGTTGGTTACATGGGTGGTGCAACCGACAACCCAGGCTATCAGCAGGTGTGCAGCGGCAGCACCGGCCATGCGGAATCGGTCCAACTGCGGTTCGATGACACGACCGTCAGTTATGCCGAATTACTCGATGCATTCTTCGCCTTGCATAACCCGACCACACCGGATCGGCAGGGCCCGGATTTTGGCAGCCAGTACCGTTCGGCTGTTTTCTGCCACGATTCGGAACAGCAAGAAGAAGTGGAAAGAAAGATTGCCGAACTCAATGCTTCCGGTGAATGGCAGGATCCCGTAGTGACACAGGTAGTCGAGGCCGGCAAATTCTGGCGGGCCGAAGAGTATCACCAGCGATACATCGAAAAGAATGGTGGTGGTTTCTGTAGCTCGTAGGAGCCTTGCACGCTGGCGCTGTATAAAATTCTTTATGAAAATAGTTTATAGTTTGATTTTATAGTGAAAAAAATGAGAATTCAAAAGCCCCTGGTGCTTGCCGGCCTGTTGCTGCTGGCCGCTACACCGACTGTTTTGCAGGCGGATGTCTACAAATGGGTGGATGAAAACGGCGTGGTCACTTTCTCCAATATTACGCCCCCTTCCAACCGGCATTACCAGGTACTCAAATTTCCCTGTTACGCCTCCGATCCGAAATGCCGCAGCTTGAATTGGGAAAAAGTGCCGTTGAATACCCGCTCTTTCAGCAATGAAATCCACGGTGCGGCACAATTCAACGCGGTGGAAGAATCGCTGATCCGGGCAATTATTCATGCCGAATCCGCCTATCAACCGGATGCTCAGTCACCCAGAGGTGCGCAGGGATTGATGCAGTTAATGCCTGCGACCCAGCGGAAATTGAAAATATCCAATCCCTTCGACCCGGCCTCGAACATCGAGGGAGGAACACGTTACCTGGCAGATCTGCTGCTGGAATTCAATGGCGATATTGCGCTGACTGCAGCAGCCTACAACGCGGGTCCGACCGCCGTACACAAATACGGTGGCATCCCGCCATACGATGAAACCCGGGAATATGTAAAGCGAATAAAAATTCTCTACCACCGCTACCAGAATCTTTAAGATGGAGAAGGAAAGGTGAGTCTAAGCCAAATTTCGATCTTCCTGGAAAATTCACCCGGTCGCCTGCTGGAGGTGACCAGGGCCTTTGGCGACGCGGGCGTTAACCTCGGGGCTCTAAGCCTTACCGAAACCTCCGGCTTTGGGGTGCTGCGGCTGTTGCTGTCCGATCTCACCAAGGCGCGCAAGATCGCGATGGATCGTCACTGGCCCGCGCGGGTCGACCAGGTGGTAGTGGCGCGTATCCCCGATACGCCCGGCAGTTTGTCTGAGTTGTTGACCCCCTTATGCCAGAACAGAATCGATGTCGAGTACATGTATGCATTCACCGGTTTGACTTCCAGGGAGGCGGTGATGATCTTCGGCTTCAAGAATCCACAAAAAGCCACCAGGGTACTAGAGGCCAGCGGAGTGGTCCTGTTGGGCCCTGAGGAGTTTGGCGCCCTTGAAGGCGAGGAGGAGTGAGCTCATGGTCGCTGCCTTCGATCCCAAAACAATAGCAGTTATCGGCGCGGGACCCGTGGGCTGCGTGCTCGCCGCCGGGCTTTCCCAGGCAGGCTTTGAGGTGACGCTCTGCGACGTGGTGGAATCCTTGCTCGCCCCGGCTAAAGATCCGGGCATTTACGTCGAAGGCGCAGTGACCATGCACGGTAAGGTAGCCAGGACGATCACTTCGATCGATGAATTGGCCATCGAGCAGCCCGACTTGATATTTGTCAGTGTAAAGGCCACCGCGCTGCCCTTGATTTCCTCGGCGATCGAGAACTTTCACCAGCCGGGCACCTACGTGATCAGCTGGCAAAACGGAATCGATACAGAGTTGGAATTGACCCGGCTTCTCGGTGCCCGATGGGTTTTTCGCGCGGTGGTCAACTTCGGGGTAATGCTGCCCGAGCCGGGCCGGGTGACGATGGCCTTCCACCACCCCCCGCACTGGCTTCAGGAGATGGATCCCGAATCCAAAGCGGAGGCGCAGCTGTGTTGTGAATTGCTCAGCAAGGCGGGGTTGCCGACCAACCACGCGACGCACCTGATCGACCAGGTGTGGCAAAAGGCGATTTTAAACGCCGCACTCGGTCCTATATGCGCCGTGACCGGCAAGACGATGTCGCAGGCGATGCACGATCCCTACCTGCGACAGATAATCGAAGACCTGTTGAAAGAAGGAATCAGAATCGCGCGCGCCAATGAGCTGAATCTCGGCTGGGACTACTTTCGCAATTCAATCGATTACCTTGACGCCACCGGCGACCATAAGCCCTCCATGCTGGTCGACCTGGAAAACAATCGCATAACCGAAGCAGAGTACATCAACGGCAAGATCGCCGAGTATGGCGACATTGCCGGCGTAGATGCTCCCTACAACAAGATGATCCGGGCCCTGGTCAAAGCCCTTGAAACCTGATCCGTTAATCAATTGCCGCCACATCATGGGTGTTATGACCAAAGCGGCCAGTGCCAATCAGGAGATCGGTATGGGCCGATGCATCAATAAATCAAACGGGCGTCGTTGACGGTTTCCAGGTCATTGAGTGCCGCCACCAATTCCGGGCAGGCTTTTACACCCCACTCTTCACGCAATTCCAGGCGGACGCGGGCGCGGGCGTTGGAGTAATCCAGCCAGACCAGGTCGGAACCGTTCCGGTAGGGGAGGAACGTGGATTGCAGTGCGGCGCAGATGTCCTCATCCGGGCCGCGCAGGGAAACCTGGATCCCGCGGGCAAAACGGCTCTTGGCATCAGACAGTGTCATGATTTTGTGCGCGGTCAGGCGGAATCCGCCGGAAAAATTATCGGTGGATACGCGACCATCGATCACGATGATCTCGTCTTTGTTCAGCAGGTCGGCATACAGCGACCAGGCTTCATCGAACAGGGCGATTTCCACCCTCCCGCTGTGATCTTCGATGGACACGAAACCCCCGCGGCTGCCCCGCCGCCGAATGGCGCGGATCAGTCCCGCCAGCACCATGGGCGTACCCCGTCTCCTGCCTTTTGCTTGTTCAGGTATCATGGCCTCGATATCACCCAGTGTACAGCTGGTGAAGTGCGACAGGTCCCGCATCTGTAGTTCGACCGGGTGGCCGGTCAGGTAAAGCCCGAGGGTGTCCCGCTCCGCTTGCAGGCCCTGCAACCGGGTCCAGGGCCTGATCGCCTGGTGCTCGATGGCATGCGGTGAGGGCAATTCGCTCCCGCTACCGGTCCCCGCAGCGCCAAGCCCCACGCTGCCAAACAGGTCGCTTTGTCCGGATTCCCGATCACGCTGGGACTGCTCGGCCGCCTGCAGCGATGCGGGCAGTTCATGCAGCATGCGAGCGCGATTTCGATCGGGGTCGAGCGTATCCATCGAACCCGAACGAATCAGCACGTCCATGGCCCTGCGGTTAACTTTTTGCAGATCCATGCGGCTGCAAAAATCGGCAAGATCCTGGTAAACCCCATGGGCTTCGCGTTCGTTTTCAATGATGTCGATGGCGGCGTGCCCCACGCCTTTGAGCGCTCCCAGGCCGTAGCGGATCGTGGAATCATCCTGCACCGTAAAAGCATGGTGGGAGGTGTTGATGTCCGGCGGCAGCACCGTCAGCTTCAGCTGCCTGCATTCATGGATGAAGTCATCCACCTTATCCGTAGTGTCCATGTCCGATGACAGTACTGCCGCCATGAAAGCAGCCTGGTGATGTGCCTTCAGCCAGGCGGTCTGGTAGGCGATCAAGGCGTAGGCCGCGGAATGAGACTTGTTGAATCCGTAACCGGCGAAAGTCTCCATCTGGTCGAAAATCAGGTTGGCGAGATCTTCATCCACAGCCCGCTCCACCGCCCCCTCGACGAAAACCAGGCGCTGTCTGGCCATTTCCGCCGGGTCCTTTTTACCCATGGCACGGCGCAGGATATCGGCTGCGCCCAGGGTGTAACCGCCCAGTACCTGCGCAATCTGCATCACCTGTTCCTGGTAGAGGATCACGCCGTAGGTGGGTTTGAGGATGGGTTCCAGTTCCGGGTGCGGGTATTTCACCACCGAACGGCCGTGTTTGCGGTCGATGTAATCGCCGACCATGCCCGATTCCAGGGGGCCGGGCCGGAACAGCGCGACCAGCGCCACGATCTCGTCGAAGCTGTCCGGCACCAGTTTGCGGATCAGGTCTTTCATACCGCGTGATTCCAGCTGGAATACAGCGGTGGTCTGGCACGATTGCAGTAAACGAAAGGCTTCCGGGTCGTCCAACGGCAGTTGGTCAAGCTCGATCGGTGCTGCGCCGATTTTGCTGCGCTGGCGATTGATGGTCTTCAATGTCCAGTCAATGATGGTCAGCGTGCGCAGGCCGAGAAAATCGAACTTGACCAGGCCGATGGCTTCCACGTCGTTTTTGTCGAATTGGGTCACGATGCTGTTGCCGCCGGCTTCGCAGAACAACGGCGTAAAATCAGTCAACTTCGATGGTGCGATTACCACACCACCGGCGTGCTTGCCCGCGTTGCGTTTCAGGCCTTCAAGAGACATGGCCAGCTCGAGAATGGCGCGTGTGTCTTCTTCATCATCGAAGCGCTGCTTCAGCTGGGGCTCTTCCTTCAGCGCCTGTTCCAGCGTGATGCCGAGCGTCATCGGGATCAGCTTGGCGATGCTGTCCACGAAACCGTAGGCATGGCCCAGCACGCGCCCGCAATCACGCACTACGGCCTTGGCTGCCATGGATCCGAAAGTGATGATCTGGCTGACCTGGTCGCGGCCGTAAGTACGGGCCACGTAGTCGATCACCAGGTCCCGTTTTTCCATGCAAAAATCGATATCGAAGTCGGGCAAGGAGACGCGTTCAGGGTTAAGAAAGCGTTCGAACAGCAGTTCGTGAACCAGTGGATCCAGGTCGGTAATGCCGAGCACGTAGGCTACCAGCGAGCCTGCCCCCGAGCCGCGGCCGGGTCCGACCGGGATGTCGTTCTTTTTCGCCCAGCGGATGAAGTCGGCAACAATCAGGAAGTAACCCGGGAAGCCCATGGTATTGATCACGCCAAGTTCGAGATCCAGTCGCGCCGCGTATTCCTCTGGCGGGTACAGTGGTGTTGTAGCTTGTTTCTCCAGCCGGTCTTGCAGGCCCGTTTCTGATTGCTGGCGCAGGAAGGTTTCCACATCCAGTCGATCCGGTGTGGGGAAGTCCGGAAGGTGATAGGTGTCGAATTCCATTTCAAGGTTGCAGCGCTGGGCGAGATACAACGTGTTTTCCAGTGCCTCAGGCAAGTCCCTGAACAATTCCTGCATTTCCTCAGGGCTCTTGAAATATTGCTCCTGGGAATATCGGCGTTCCCGGCGCTTGTCCGACAGGAGACGGCCGTCATGGATGCACACCCGGGCCTCGTGGGCATAGAAGTCGGATTTGTCCAGGAATCGCACATCGTTGCTGGCGATGACCGGCAGCCCAATGTTCGATGCCAGGTTCAGTGCGGCCGCTTCATAAGCCTGTTCCTGTTCCCGGCCGCTGCGCTGTATCTCGCAGTAGAAGCGGTCTGGAAACAGGCCCATCCATTCCTCGGCCAAGCGCCGCGCCCGGTTTGGATGGTGGTTCAGGAGTGCCTGCCCAATGTCACCCTCGCGCCCGGCGGAAAGGGCGATCAGGCCCTCGGCGGACCGGGCAATCCAGTCTTTGCGCAGGTATGGGATGCCGTGATGCTGGCCTTGCGTGTAGCCGAGGCTCAGCAACTCGCACAGGTTCAGGTAGCCCGTCCGGTTCTGGCATAACAACACCAGCCGGGAAATATGGTCCGGCTTATCCGGGTGGCGCAGCAGGACGTCGGCGCCGATAATGGGTTTGATACCGGCCGCTTCGGCCGCGCGGTAAAATTTCACCATTGCAAACAGGTTGTTCTGATCGGTGATCGCAATCGCTGGCATGCCAAGTTCGAGGGCTTTTTCAATCAGGGGCTTGATTCGAACCGTGCCGTCGACCAGCGAAAATTCAGAATGCAAGTGCAGATGAACGAACGGTGTGGCCATCGGTGAAATGGTACCATGTCCCCCGGTTTTGTGGTAAATTGCGCGCCCCTGCAGCTAGGAATTCCGGGCGCGTAGCTCAGCGGTAGAGCACTGTGT
>JAZFUZ010000121.1:0-6193 GCA_036447475.1 Lysobacterales bacterium
CGGCTGGTGCGTCGGGCCATCTTCACCCAGACCGATGGAATCATGTGTGTACACGTGGATATTGTGGGCGGGAATCAGTGCCGACATACGCACAGCGTTGCGTGCATAGTCTGCGAACACCAGGAATGTAGCGTTGTAGGGGATAAACCCTCCATGCAAGCCGAGACCGTTGCAAATGGCTGTCATGCCGAACTCGCGTACACCAAAGTGCACGTAATTACCATCTTCAGTGCCTTCATTCACATCGACGCTTCCGGACCAGATGGTGTTGTTCGACCCGGCCAGGTCCGCAGAACCGCCAATCAGTTCCGGCAACAACGGCCCGAAGGAGTTGAGTGCAATCAGCGAAGATTTCCGGCTGGCCACATCACCACCTTCATCCTGCAGTTTCCTGATGATCTGATTACTTTGCTCTTCCCAGCCGGACGGCAGGTCACCGGACATTCTGCGTTCGAATTCCTCCGCCAACTCCGCAAAAGCAGATCTGAATGCTTCGAACCGGGTATGCCAGTCCGCTTCAGCAGCCAAACCGGTTTCCCGTGCATCCCAGTCAGAATAAATCTCATCCGGAATTTCAAACGGCGGATGGTTCCAGCCCAGGTGCTGCCGGGCAGCAGCCACTTCGTCTTCACCCAGTGGCGCGCCATGGGTAGCCGCGGTGCCCTGCTTGTTCGGTGACCCGAAACCAATGATCGTCCGCGTACAAATCAGCGTGGGCCGCTCTGTTTCAGCTTTCGCCGTATCGATGGCTTGCTGGATCTCGAACGGATCGTGGCCATCAACTCCACGTATGACCTGCCAACCATAGGCCTCGAACCGGGCAGGCGTGTCATCAATAAACCAGCCCTCGACCTCACCGTCGATCGAAATTCCATTGTCGTCCCAAAAAGCCGTCAGTTTATCCAGGCCAAACTTACCGGCCAGCGAACAGACTTCATGCGAAATACCCTCCATCAGGCAGCCGTCACCCATGAAAACCCAGGTGTGATGGTCGACGATTTCATGACCCCCGCGGTTGTAGCGGTTCGCCAGAACTTTTTCGGCCAGCGCCATGCCAACGGCATTGGCGATACCCTGACCCAGCGGGCCGGTAGTAGTCTCCACGCCAGGGGTCTCCCCAAACTCCGGGTGGCCGGGTGTTTTCGAGTGCAACTGGCGGAAATTGCGAAGCTCCGACATGGGCAGATCGTATCCGCTCAAGTGCAGGAGGGAATACATCAACATCGAACCATGCCCATTGGAGAGGACAAATCGATCCCTGTCCGCCCAGCCTGGATTTGATGGATTATGTTTCAGATTGTCGTTCCACAACACTTCGGCAATATCGGCCATGCCCATTGGCATTCCAGGGTGACCGGAATTTGCCTGCTGGACAGCATCCATTGACAGTGCGCGAATGGCGTTTGCAAGTTCAGTTCGGGTAGGCATTGTTCGTACCTGCTCAGGTGTATGGTGCCGCTGAGGCACATTCAAAAAGAAAACAAATTTAAAATGTCTGAATGAACAATTTTGCCCACTGTGGGCGGCCAGAGCAAGGGCTGGCGGATGATTCCCCGATATATTCCCAGCATAACTCCCTTAAAAAGTTAACCAGAGTCAGGCGCGATTGGCCGCTTTACCGAATTTCTGCAGTCTTCCTGTCTTGTAATCAGCCCAGTACTCGTTCAGTTCCTTCTTGACCACCGGCAGCAGGAAATAGATCCCCAACATGTTGGGGAAGGCCATGGCGAAGATCATCGCATCGGAGAAATCGATGACAGAGCCCAGTTCCATGGATGAACCAATCACCACAAACAAAAGGAACATTACTTTGTACACAGTATCCGTGATTTTCGATTCACCGAACAGGTAGGTCCAGGCCTTAAGGCCGTAATAGGACCAGGAGATCATGGTCGAGAAAGCAAACAGAACAACAGCCAGGGTCAGGATCCATGGAAACCAGGATACGGACGATTCAAACGCGGATGAAGTCAGCGCCACACCCTGGCTGGGGTCGACTGACGGATCCCAGGTGCCGGTAACAATTATGACCAGAGCCGTGATTGTACACACCACCACGGTGTCGACAAAGGGCTCGTACAAAGCGACAAATCCCTCGCTCACCGGCCGGTTGGTGCGCACCGCAGCATGCGCAATGGCTGCCGAACCCACACCGGCTTCGTTGGAAAAAGCGGCCCGTTTAAAGCCCTGGAACAACACACCTACTACACCGCCGGCCATGCCTTCAGGGCTGAACGCCCCATGCAGAATCGCTGCAAAAGCAGCCGGGACTTCACTGATGTTGGAAAAGATGATGAACAGGCCGGTCGTCACATAAACCACGGCCATGAATGGCACAATTTTTGATGTAACCCGTGCAATCCCCTGGATTCCTCCAATGATAACCAAACCCACCAGGGTCGCAATCACCAGGCCAAACAACCAACCCTTGTCTGCCAGCCAACTGACATCACCGCCAGTGACCGCCACCACCTGCTTGAAACTCTGGTTGGCCTGGAACATATTTCCGCCACCGAATGACCCTCCGATGCAGAAGATGGCAAACATTACAGCCAGCACCTTACCCAGCGATTTCAGCTTGTCGCTGCGTGCGGCAAGCCCTTTCGAAAGATAGTACATCGGACCACCGGAGACAGTGCCATCGGCGTATACATTGCGGTATTTCACACCCAGCGTGCACTCGACAAACTTTGAAGACATGCCCAACAGGCCGGCCAGTATCATCCAGAAAGTCGCCCCGGGCCCACCCAGGGAAACAGCAACCGCCACACCCGCAATATTTCCCAGCCCAACCGTGCCTGAAAGCGCGGTAGCCAGTGCCTGGAAATGTGTTACCTCACCTACCGCAGTCGGGTCTGAATAGTCGCCCCGTACGAGTTGAAATCCAAGCTTGAGGCCACGGAAATTGATCAAACGGAAATAGAAAGTAAAAAAGACCGCACCCGCGATCAACCAGACGAGGACGAATGGGATCGGGACGCCGGCGACCGGAAAAGATGAAAAAATGAAACCGGCGACCGCATCTGCGAATGGCTTGATTGTTTCATTGATTTTTGCATCGATGCCACCCTCGGCAAACACCGGCATCGAAATAAACAGGCCCAACAGGACCAAACCTGCTTTTCTTATTGACATGTGAAGCTCCTGGGCGGTTTGTTGTTTAGAGCGTTCTTATACCGGATCAGCCGCATATACTACATTAGCCGGCTTAAGGATTCCGCCACTTTATCGAACAGCCCATCGAGGGAATCTGTTCCTTCGGACCGGCACCGGTCTGCGCAACCTGTTTCATCGCCAGATAGAGGTCCCGCCTTACATCATTCTTGTCCGGTTTTTTGCCGCTCTCATCAAGCATTCCCCGGTATTGCAATTCGAGCTTGCTGTTGTAACCGAAAAAATCCGGCGTACAAACAGCGCCATACGCCCGGGCGACCGACTGCGTCTCGTCAATCAGGTAGGGGAAGGGATAGGCCATATTTGCAGCCACGCGTTGCATATTTTCCAGCGAATCCTCGGGGTAGTACTCCGTATCATTCGGCATGATCGCAACACTTTGAATTCCCAGCTGTTCCAGATCGTGAGCATCCCGGACCAACTTGTGATTGATGGCCTTGACGTAAGGGCAGTGATTACAAATAAACATAATCAGCAAGCCGTTGGGGCCACGGCAATCCTCCAGGGACCAAGCGTTCCCGTCCACCCCCATGAGAGAAAAATCCGGGGCCGAGGCCCCAAAATCGCAAACCGGCGTTTCAGTTCTCACCATGGATCAGAGGTTCCTTAATGTAGATTCAGGTCTGAAAGCCGCAGTATATCAGGCATTACCTGAAATATTTTCCACGAGAATTCGCAGGAAATTTGCTATGATTGAATTAAACTTTCTTTAAGTATCGCACTCAAAGGCATGAGAGGCTTTTGGGGGACCGTAAATTTGCATCAGTTGTTTGGCTTATGGGCATCGGTTTAAATCACAAATTATTGCAGACGGGAATTTTATTTTTCTGTCTGTTGCTGTGCCTGGCCACCTTACCTGCCATTGCCGCGGAAACGCCCGCTCTGGACTCTGCCCCAATTAACAATAGCCATGGCAACGATACGCTTGGCCTGATGCATGCTCCGCAAGGATTCATCACCGCAGAGACATCACCCTTTAAGTTCATCCGGGACAGCCATGATGCCGGCCTCAATTTTGACCTGGGCGGAAGTGATATCAGGAAATTGCAATTGCAGCTGGTTCAGCCACTGAGCCTTGGCGCGGGTTCGCGTGCCTACGTTTTGGACAACAAGGCAAACCAGCTTGGCCTGGATGCGACGCTTGACCTTCCGCTCGGAAATCATTTCAGCCTGACCGCGAATGCAGACCAGCAACTGGGTAAAGCACAATTTCAATCATTGGGCAGCATTCATTGCATGAATGGCATACTCCGCCCGGAATCTTACACGGCCTCGGGCTGCCAGTTTGTCAATGAGTCTTACGCATCTTTCCAGAGCAGGCGCATCAGCCTCGGCGCCCGTTATGACGCCGGCAGTGCTTCCGCTTCCATTAACTGGTTCACACAGAATGCCGATCTGAGCAATCCTGCCGTAAGACAGTTAAACATGGCCGATGGTGTCTACGTGGCGCCTGACAGGTTATTGATGCCCGGCCTGAGCAATCCCCTGCTTGCACCTTCGGCCTATGTCGATCCTTTGCAACAATTCAAGAGCCAGACCACCGGTGTCGATTTGGACTTCCGCGTGGGCATAGCAACAGACAACAAAGGAGATATTCGCCTCGGTTTGGCATTCAGCCACGTGCTTGATGCAGATTACCAGGGCATTTATTCGAACAGCCAAAACCCACTTTCATGGACCCTGGCAGAACCATTCAACTCCGCAAGGATGAACCTGGAATGGAGCCGGGGTAATTTCAGCAGTGGAATCCGGGGATTTTACCGTGAACCGGTGAACTTCCTGAACCGCAGCAGCATTGACAGCCTGACCACTTTTGATGTTCATTTCACCTGGAAAACACCGTGGAATGCCAACCTGAGCGTGGGTGCCAGCAATATACTCAACGCGGGTGCAGAGGAAGCAAGCAACGTTGACATTCAACCGAGCGATCCTCTTGAATCAATTTATGGACGTATTCCATACGTCAGGTATCAACAAGACCTGTAAGCTTCCAGCAGAACTTCCCGAAGGCCTGTTAACACTCTCCAGGCCCTGACATAATCGTGATAGACTCTCGCCGTTCCGCGTTAAAAGATCATCAAATGAATAAATTCCTCATTGTCATCCTGTCTTTCACCATGCCTGTGTCTGTCATCGCAGCCGAGGGTTTCGCCTCGCTGGAAGAACAAATGTCGGGAAATGAATTCACCGCAGCCGGGCTTGACAAGCTGACTGCCGAACAACTGGAGGCCCTGAACAGCTGGATTCGCAAGCACTCCGTAGCCACGCTGGACCAACCCAAAGGTAGAAGTTATGCCGTAGCCGTCAGTGCTGAGGGGGATGAGCGTGGTTTCAAAAACAAAAAAGATTCTACAAAGGACCGCTCGCCGATCACCAGCCGAGTCAAGGGCAGCTTCACCGGTTGGAATGGTCATACCGTGTTCGCGCTTGAAAATGGCATGATATGGGAACAGGTGGACAAGGACAAATTCCACATCCGAGAGGTTCAGAGCCCCGAAATCACCATTAAATCCGGTAGGTTTGGCACTTGGCGCCTGTCCGTGGACGGCCACAATTCCAATTGCCGAGTGAAACGAATCCAGTAAGCCCTAACGATCTGTGGACAACTGATTTAACCTGTCCGAATACCCGGGTCCATTTTCTGAATCGGCCGAGATTGCTATTTTCGCCGGAGGCCTGGGTGCATAAATTGTTTTTTCCGGAGCGCCTTTCGCTGCTGCCGGTGTCGGAACAGGAGCACCCTGACCAACAGGTAGGCAACAGCAGCAAGACCCATGAGAATGAATGGTCCGCTTGAAGACTGGTGCTCAAACCCCTCCGATTCCCACCAATACCATCCAAAAGCAGCCACGCATACAGTAATCACCGCGTAGCTGATCATATTCAGGTGATAAATCTTGTCGCGCAGCTTCCGCGCCCGGAATACTTCAAACTGCTCCGCAGAGACCTCCCCCATCTGGAAACCACAATGGGTGCAAATGGGTGCATGGCTCGAAATTTTCTTGCCGCATTCAGGGCA
>JAZFUZ010000122.1:0-21150 GCA_036447475.1 Lysobacterales bacterium
ATCGATTTTACCTCCAGTACCCATATGGCAGTTGCCGTGCGCTATCATCAGGATGATCCCTGGGAGCGTATCCGTCTCATGCATGCCGCCATGCCCAGCACCCCATTACAGTTTATCTCGACCGGATTTCGTTTCATTTCCTGGGAGACGGCGGATAGCGAGTTTATGCGCCTGGTCTATCGCAAGCTGATGCAGCATGGTATCGGCCGTTTTGTCCTGCTTGATCCCATGCACGACATGGATGCCCTGATACAAGTGGCCAAGATCGTAAAAGAGGAGGGCGAAGCTGAGAACATGGCCGCGTTGACTTACACCATCAGCGATGTCCATGACGATGCATTCTATGCGGGCTGCGCAGCACGTATCGCACAGTGCCCCCATTTTGATTGTGTCTACCTCAAGGACCCGTCCGGACTGTTAACACCGGAGCGGGCGCGCAGCCTGATACCGGCGATCAGGAACGAGCTTGGCGGCATACCCCTGGAACTGCATTCTCACTGCACCATCGGTCTCTCGCAATTCAACTACATGACAGGCGCGGACCTGGGTATTGATGCACTTCATGTAGCCGTCGGGCCACTTGCCAATGGCAGTTCTCTGCCGCCAGCGGACAGCACCATCAGGAACCTTCGCGAACACGGTCATGAAGTCGATGTGGATGAGCAGGCATTGGCCAGGATGACCGAATATTTCACCGCCTTGGCCGAAGCTGAGGGACTGCCTGCCGGGAAACCGCAGCAGTATGACGCAAGATTTATGCGGCACCAGATCGCTGGTGGCGTCCTGACCACCACCCGGCGGCAACTGGCAGAACTCAATCAGGAAGACAAGTTTAACGCCGTCATGGAAGAAGTGGAGCGGGTGCGATCAGAACTCGGATCACCCATCATGGTGACACCCTTTCCGCAGATCGTCTGTACCCAGGCCTTGTTAAACATTATCGGAGCAGAGCGCTACGACAATGTACCTGACCAGGTCATCAAATACGTACTGGGACGATTCGGCAGGCCGGCCGGTGCGGTCGATGAAAACGTGTTGGACCGGATCATGTCGCTGCCGCGCACCCGGGCGTTAAGAGAAGAGCCCGCGAAGATGACCCTAAAATCGGTGCGCAAAAGATTCCCTTCATCGCTGTCAGACGAAGAATTCCTGTTGCGGGCCGTTCTGCCGGAACAACAGGTAAATGCCATGATCAAAAAGGATGTTTACAGGTCGCATTACAATCCTGATGTCAGTCCGGTTCTCAGTCTGCTGCGGGCGGTGAAGCAGCGGCCACCCTTGTCGCATTTTGTTGTCGAAAAGCCTGGTTTCCGCTTGCAATTACGCGCTGGTGCCGACCGTGCGTCCACTGCCGCCGGTACAAAATGTGAAACGAATGATTGGAGAACGAATGGCGAAGCGATAGCCCGCTTACAAGCCGCAAAGGGGTTTGTGTTCGACCTCGATGGGACCCTGGCGCTTGGCGACCAGCGCAACCAGGGTTTGATACCTGAACCAGGTGCCGTCGAATTGCTTGGATATTTGTCCCGCGAGGGCGCGCCGTTCGTCGTCTTTACCAATGGTACGGTCAGAACGGCCACGCAGTATGTACCAAAACTGACAGCGCTTGGTTTTCCGGTCGACGAATCATCCATGATGACGCCCAGCAGCGTTGCAGCGGACTATTTCACACGGCGCAATTATCGACGCATCATGGTTCTGGGTGTAGAGGGCGTGTGGCAGCCATTAAGCGATGCCGGACTTGAAATCGTTCATCCTGGCGGCAACGATACCGATGGTGTCGATGCCGTGTTTATCGGATGGTATCGCGAGTTCACCATGCTTGATATCGAAGCGGCCTGTCGTGCTATGGAGCAAGGCGCAGGGCTGTACAGTGCATCGGGTACACCCTTCTTCAGGACCGCTCAAGGCAAGGCGATCGGGACTTCCCTGGCCATTTCAGCCGCGCTCGAAGCAATCACAAAGTGCAAGACAAAAGTCTTGGGTAAACCCTCCATCGAAGCCTTGCGCTATGCCGGCAGACGCCTGGGGCTTCCACTATCAGAAATCGTCGTGGTCGGTGATGACCCGCTCCTCGAGGTTCCGATGGCGCTTAACGGTGGCTCAATGGCAATTTATATTGACAGCGGAATGGGCGGAGAGGATGCATTCGCGAATGTCCCGATAAACAAGCGACCGCACCTTTCGTTGACCGGCGTTGATGAATTGCTGCGACTGTACACCGTTTCGCACGCCTGATTCCTGCCGGGGAATCTATTGACTACAACTCTTTGCGGCCCATCAGGTCTCTAATGTGTTCGGCCTGCCTGATCGCAAGTGCCACGATGGTAATCGTTGGATTGGAGGTGCCGCTGGATGGAAATTGACTTCCATCAGAGACAAACAGGTTCGGAATATCGAATGTCCTGCCCCTGGGGTCACAGACTCCGTCATCGATTTTCTCGGCCATTCTGCAGGTTCCCATATTATGGGTAGCCGGTGGTGGTGGACCAAAGAACACATCTTCACTGCCAAGGGATTCGTACAAATCACGTGCCTTGCCCAAGGCGAATTTTCTCATTTCCCTGGAATTTTCATGGTCGACGTAATGAACGATGGGAATGGGCATCCCGTACTGATCCTTCTCGCTCGGGTGCAGGCTGACCTGGTTGGTCGCCTGTGAAGGATCTTCACCCACTACCAGCAGGGCCGCGAAATGGTCATATTTTCCAAGTTGCCCCGCATATTCGCTTCCCCAGGCTCCCGGGCGGGCCAGCTTGGATAGAGTAGTCGGATCGAAGCTGACCTGTTCGAACTTGAAACCACCCGAGTAGCCGCGCACCGGGTCCCCTGCCACGAAGTCGTGCACGATGCCGATATTATCGGTGCCCCGGTTAAAATGGACGGGGTGTGGCATGATCGCGGTGACAATACCGAAGACGTGCTTGATGTAATGACGGCCGACCCGGCCGGACTGGTTCGCGAGGCCGCTGCCGAAACGAGTCGAATCAGAATTCAGAAGGATCCGTGGTGTATCGATTGAATTTGCGGCGACGCACACAGCGCGTGCCTTCTGCCGTTGGAGATTGCCATTCTTGTCGGCATAAACTACCGAGTCCGCACGCCCACGGTCATCGTGCTCAATCCGCAGTACAAATGATTCGGGGCGAAGTTCAAAATGGTCTGTTTGCAATGCCTGTGCGATTGGTGTGTTAGCCGATGTCCACTTTGCATTGATCGCACATCCGCTGACACAAAATCCCAGTTGCATGCAGGCCGGTCGTCCGCCCTGGGAGACAGAATTGATGGCCATGTTGCCGAGTTCGACTTGCTCCAGGCCGATCTTTCTGGCGCCTGCTTCGAGTACCAGAAAGTTATTGTTCGGTGGTAGTTTTGGCCAGCCGTTGGTTCCTGAAACGCCCATATTCTTTTCAGCGATGGCATAATAATGCTGCATTTCAGAATATGGAATCGGCCAATCGACAATGCTGCAATCTTCGAGATGGCCAAAATACCGGGTCGGTGTGAACTCACTCTCCGGAAATCGCGGCGCTGATGCGGTCCAGTGCAGTGTCGTTCCACCTACGTTTTTACCACTCCAGACTGGAAAGTTTTCCGACAGGTCACCTGACCCGATTCGCTTATCGAGCCAGGTCAGTTTGGGAAACATCTTCTGTACGTCGGTCACGATGTGATTGACCTGTGTACCAGCTTCCAGACACACTACGTTGATTCCCGCCAGCGCGAGTTCACGCGATATCGTGCCTCCCCCGGCGCCGGAACCTATGACTACGACGACGCCTTCATCGTTTTGGCTAAATATTTTGGACATTGCAGAAAATCACTCCTCAATCCAGCCAGTCAATATCATTCAAGCCATGGTTCAAATAACCACCGAATTCCATAGAAGAACCCTCATAGCCGATCAGTGCCCAGACTTCACTACGGGTAAACAGACTGTTTTTTGTGGCCTGCAATACCCATTGGAAAAATGCTTCTGATTCGATCTTCCTCAGCAGGTCAAGCTGCCCGTTTTCCGGGAGATCGAGCCAGGGTTGTGTTCCCATGCTATCGAGCATGCTGATTCCCTGCACCACCAGGGAAAAATGATCCGCCTGGTTCACCAGGGTATCGCTCATGATTGCGGCCGCGCGCTGGTAGGGTTCTATGCCCAGCATGGGATAGGGAAACAGTAAGTAGGAAATGCGGGTCAGCGTAGCAAGTTGGTGCTCGGTCAATACCGGAACGCCGGTAGCCATTGCATGTGCCAGGCGAAGACCTGTGCTGGTGTAAACGGCTGACAGAAACAACGGAACCTGGACCGCAATCGCCAAAAAGTTTCTTTTGCTCAGATCTGACTTCATTGAGGTGATGCCTTTTCAAGCTGTGCCATGGCGATGCCTTTGAAACCCGCCTTCGACAGCGCTTCAACGCGGTCGCGGAAATCGAAAGGGCTGTATTCATGATCGGTGTGCGGGTAGGCACACCCTGCAATGGTCCAAAAGGAGCCGAGTAATTCAGCGGGTTTTGCAACATCAGACGTAACAGCCATTGGTCTTCCTGTCGGTTTTCAACCGCATTGGTGGTCATTGGAGCCCTATTGGAAGACTTCAGACCTGTCAAGTCAAATTACCATCAGGCTGATGGCTATGAAATTCTATTTTGGCGACCTGAATTAACGTTTGGTCGATTTGACATTCAAAATACCATACCGTACGGTTCGGTATGCAAAAATCGGTGGACCGATTTCGGTACTGATCTGTAAAATTGGAAACCACCCTAGACATGAGGCCACATTTCCCTGGGAAACGCTGGAGACACCCAATATAGAGTTCATCCAGCATCTGTCGGGGGAGAGCATATACAATGAACTTTACGATCAACACGGCCAGGGGATGCATCACCCGGGCTTATTTTGATACCCGGGTAGCAAACCGGTATCTATACGGAGGAGATTGTGACGACAGTGAGCAAGCAAGCGACCCCTAACAGGGGACAGTCGATGGCAATGTACGAGCAAATGTTTCTGATTCGTTGTGTGGAGGAACAAATGTCTGCAGATTTTCATGCCGGTAATCTACCTGGAGCCGTGCACCTTTACATCGGTCAGGAGGCAGTGGCTGTCGGGGTGTGTGAACACCTGTCGGACACCGACAAAATTTCCAGTACCCACCGCGGGCATGGCCATTTCCTGGCTAAAGGTGGTGATCCGAAATTGATGATGGCGGAAGTCTACGGTAAGAAAACCGGTATCTGCCAGGGCATGGGCGGGTCCATGCACGTGGCCGATTTCTCCAAGGGAATCATTGGCGCTAACGGAATCGTAGGCGCAGGATTTGCCATAACAACGGGTGCTGCCTGGGCAGCACAACTGGATGGTGATAACAAGGTTGCGGTATGTTTCTTTGGTGATGGCGCTGCCAATCAGGGTGTGTTTATGGAGTCGCTGAATGTCAGCACGCTGTGGAACTTACCCGTCATTTTTGTTTGTGAGCACAATACCTATTCAGAGTTTTCACCCTCGGACACGGTGACCGCCGGGCAAATTTCAGATCGTGCGAGTGCTTTTGGTATTCCCGTCGAAGTGGTCGATGGCAACGATGTAGTTGCCGTATGGCAGGCTACAAAGAGCGCCGTTGAGCACGCTAGAAATGGCAGTGGGCCGGCTTTCATAGAGGCTAAGACCTATCGTATTCATGGTCATCTGGAGGCTGAGAAACTCTTCCTCGGAGGCGGGCCCTATCGTAGCGACGAGGAGATCGAGAGTTGGCGCAAAAAGTGCCCACTCAAGCGATTCAGGAATGATTTGCTGTCATCTGATGCCGCCTGTGAAGCGGAGATTGACGACATCGAAACCCGGGTTCATGAGCGGGTAGAAGAGGCCGTAAAATTTGCTCAGGAAGGAGAACCGGCAGATGAAAATCTGGTATTTGATTTAATGTTTTTAGGGCAGAAGCCCTGAGGTAATTATGACCAGGAAACGTTACATACAGGCAATCAATGAAGCACTCTTTGAGGAAATGGAGCGCGACGAGAAGGTAATTCTTTTCGGAGAAGATGTTGAAATCAGCATGTTTGGAGACACCACAGGCTTACTCAAGCGTTTTGGACGAAATCGCATCCGTAATTCACCGATTTGTGAAGCCACCTTAACCGGCATGGCCGTTGGCGCAGCTGCATCCGGCTACCGCGTTGTTCTCCACATGATGTTTTCCAATTTTATCTATACCGGCTTTGACGCCATCGCCAACCAAATGGCGAAGCTTCGCTTGATGACGGGTGGGCAGATCAAGTTGCCCATTACTGTTCTGGCGGGTTATGGAGCCGGTTCTTCCAACGCGGCTCAGCACTCAGATACAAACCACGCTTTACTGATGCAACTTGGCGGTGTCAATGTTGTTGCTCCCGCCAACTCAGCGGATGCAAAGGGCCTGTTGAAAACCGCAATACGAGGTGATAACCCGACCTTTTTTATGGAAGCGGTAGGGCGTGGTGGTGAGATGGGTGAGGTACCGGATGAAGACTTCACGACGCCCTTTGGTGTTGCGTCGGTGCCGCACGCAGGTTCAGACGTGACCATCGTATCTATTGGTACCATGCTAAAGCCGACATTTGCTGCGGTGAAGGTTTTGGCTGAGCAGGGAATTAGCGCAGAAGTGGTTGATCCCAGAACACTGGTACCCCTGGATGAAGACGGTATCGTGAGATCGGTTCAAAAGACCGGCCGGGTGGTTGTGGTCGATGAATCAAGGGATCGATGCAGTGCGGCCAGCCACATTGCGGCGGTCATTGCAGACAAAGGATTTAGCGCCTTAAAGGCGCCGATCAAACGTGTAACGGTGCCGAACGTGTGCATGCCGTATGCACCCAATGCAGAGGCGGCCGTGTTACCCGGTGCGGACGAAATCATTGCAGCGGTTCTTGCTGTGATGGGTCGGTAGATCGATAATATGGATTCAATGCATTGAAAATTAAACTTAAATTATCTCGTGTTGGTATGAATATGCAGGAAGCAACCATTGTAAAGTGGCATAAACAGCCCGGTGATGCTTTCAGTAAAGGTGACGTGATTTATGAAATCGAAACAGAAAAGGTAACGCAGGAAATTGAGGCGGATCGTGATGGTACCCTGCTCGAAATTCTCGTGCCGGAACAAACCGAAGCACAGGTCGGAGGAGCCGTCTGTGTTGTGGATATCGACTTGGGTAGCGGCTAGAAAAATGGAGGGCCATGATGGATCTTAAACTCAAAGGACGCAACGCACTGGTCACCGGTGCAACCCGGGGAATTGGTCTTCGAAGTGCCCGCGCACTGGCGGAAGAGGGTGTCAATCTCGGCATCTGCGCTCGTTCACCGGATGCGGTCGAAGACACCGTTGCAGAATTAAAAAGCAAGGGTGTTGAGGTGGTGGGCGACGCAATAGATATTACCGACGGTGAAGCTTATACCGGCTGGATTGATTCTGCTGCTGAGCGCCTAGGCGGGCTCGATGTATTTGTCTCGAATGCTTCCGCCGGTCCGAGCGTAGAAGGTGAGCAAGGTTGGCAAAACCTATTTAACACGGACATACTGGGTGCCGTACGTGGCTGTGATGCCGCACTGACATGGTTACGTAAATCCGATGCCGCCAGCATCGTGCTGATCTCCAGTATTTCCGGTGTCATGTCCAAACCCTTGGCCGCACCCGGTGTACTTGCCTATGGATCAATGAAAGCAGCCTTGATTGCTTATGGTGCCCAAATCAGTAAACAGTTGGCAAGTGAGGGTATTCGTGTCAATACGGTTTCACCCGGGCCAATCTATTTCAAAGGTGGACCCTGGGATTATATAGAGCGGAATATCCCGCAAATGTTTCAGGATGCAATCGATCACTGCGTCATTGGCCGGCTGGGAACGCCTGAAGAAATAGCCAGCGCCGTGGTATTTTTGGCCAGTCCGGTTTCCGGTTTTACGACAGGCCAGAATTTGCATGTCGACGGCGGATATATGGAACATATAGCATTTTAAGAGGAGTTAGACGATGTCAAAATATGCGGGTCGCTGGGAAACGGTAAAAGTCGATGCCGAGGATGGCATTGCATGGATCACACTGGACCGGCCCGAGAAACGTAACGCCATGAACCCGACACTCAACCGGGAAATGATTGAAGTTCTGGATGTTTTGGAGCTGGATGATGACGCGAAAGTTATTGTATTAACCGGTAGTGGCGAATCTTGGTCTGCCGGCATGGATTTAAAAGAATATTTTCGTGAATCCGAAAACAAACCGGATGTCGTCAAAGATCGCCTGCGCAGAGAAGCGTCCCGCTGGCAATGGCAAATGCTTCGTTTTTACACCAAGCCTACCATTGCGGCCGTAAATGGCTGGTGTTTTGGTGGCGCCTTAACACCACTGGTTGCTTGTGACCTGGCCATTGCAGCGGAAGAAGCGACGTTCGGACTATCTGAAATAAACTGGGGTATTCCGCCGGGAAATCTGGTGAGTAAAGCGCTTGCGGACACAGTAGGTCATCGCACGGCACTTTACTACATCATGACCGGGCGGGCCTTCAGCGGGTCGAAAGCCGCGGAGATGGGTCTGGTAAACAGCTGTGTACCACGTGAGCAACTCAAGTCCGAGGTTATCAAGCTGGCTAAGGAATTAATGCAGAAAAATCCGACGGCATTACGCCAGGCCAAGCATGGCTTCAAACGCTGCAGGGAACTGACCTGGGGTCAGAATGAAGATTACCTCTACGCCAAGGTGGATCAAGGTATCTTGCGTGATCCGGAGCGAGGGCGGGAGCAGGGGCTTAAGCAGTTTCTCGACGAAAAATCCATTAAACCCGGTCTGCAAACCTATAAACGTTAGCGCCTGTTAACGGACCAATTGATGAATTTACCAGCGAAGAAAACCGGCAGAGCCACGAAATCAAGCAATAAACAAGAGCAAATTCTGGCCGTTGCGACAAGCTGCTTTCTGAGTCACGGATACGATGGTTCAAGTATCAGCAAAATGGCACGGGCTTCCGGAATCTCCAAAGAGTCTGTCTACCGTTACTTCACCAGCAAGCAACACCTTTTCAAGGCAGTTATTGACCAGGAGCTTGCGCAGCATCACCAGGAAATAACGAACCTGACAGCAGACACCGACTCGACCAATGTGCGTGAGTCCCTGCTCACGATTGCTGAAACACTTTTGTCTCTTTTAATGTCCGATCGCAAGCAGGCAGTGCGCAGACTGATTTTTAACGAGATCATGCGCTTTCCGGAAATCGGTCGCTATTATTTCAAAATCGGTCCTGAGTTGGCATACGAAAATCTTGAAAAGTTTTTTGCATCGATGCAGGATAAAACGGAATTTTCAGTTGCAGATCTGAGTCGCAATTTCGTCGCTCTGCTTTTGTATGATCTAATGCTCCAGCGTAGTTGTAGTGTTCGAGAAAGTCCGAGCGCTGATGAAATTGTTGAGCTTGTTCAACCTATTGTTGCAGATTTTCTTAAAACGTTTTTCAAACTCTGAAAGGTGGTGGTATCGGTCTTCTACCCCGCTGGAACATAACGGCATGGTAAGTTTTGCAGCCATAACTGAGCGCACAGGACATTGAGAAGATTGATTATTATGTGCTATTCCGCGCCCGTCAAACTGACACAAGCGGTCACGATTAACCACCAACTGGCAAAAGGCTTTGTATGATGAAAACCATTGATCAATTTGATATTCGTGGACGCTCGGCCATCGTTACCGGTGCTGCGTCAGGTATTGGACTTGCCTACACGGAGGCCATGGCTGAATCCGGTGCTACCGTGACCCTGACCGACATAGACGAGGAAGGACTGCAACGCGAAGCGGAGCGTCTTGCTGGCCTTGGCTACCAGGTACGCACGGCGGTGCTCGACGTCACGGATCTGGATGCAACACGTTCAGTATTCGAAGAACATGCGGCTGCATGTGGCGGGCTTGATATCGCGTTTGCCAATGCGGGCATTGATCCGGGCGCCGGGTTCTGGAATCCAGAAGGCCATCGCAATGAAGATGGCCAGATTGACACACTGGATCCGGCACGCTGGCAAAGAACGATTGATATTAACCTGACCGGTGTATTCAACACGATACGTGAAGCGGCGAGGCAGATGAAACCCGCACGAAAGGGTTCCATCATTGCAACCTCTTCAAATGCGGCATTGATCAATGAAGCCATTATCGGCGTAGCCTATATGCCCGCCAAAGCGGGTGTTGCGCACCTGGTGCGGCATGTGGCACTGGAGTTGGCAGAGTACCGGATTCGCGTAAACGCGATCGCGCCAGGCGCGTTTGTCACCAATATCGGCGGTGGCTGGTTGAAGGACCCGGTGGTTCGGGAAGCCTGGGATGCGGGCGTACCCTTAGGTCGTATTGCAGAAACCGATCAGATCAAACCGCTGGCGCTTTATCTGGCGTCCGATGCCTCATCCTATATGACCGGTAGCCAGGTTGTGATTGACGGAGGCACCATGTTGGGTACTTTCAGTTAATGAGAGCCGCCGTTGTGCCGGCTCTGAATTCGCCTTTGAGAATAGAAACCATCGCTGATCCTGAGCCAGCGGCTCGCGAGGTGTTGATCAAGCTGGGGCGCTGTGGAATTTGTGGTTCAGATCTTCATATGGCCGAAAACCCGATGTTCGGCATCTAGCCCGGGGATGTACCGGGGCACGAAGATGTATTGGAATCAACGAGAACAAGGACACATTAATGCAAGGTATTAATCTCTCATGAATCAGACCAGCGAGAATCAGCCCGGCGTGAATCCAACAGGCAGCATTCAATCCAAGCTGCCAGGTTCGGGTACCAGTAAAGTTTATCAAATGTTACTGGTGGGATTACTCAGTTTGAATTTCGGCATTCTGTTTTTCGATCGCAATGCACTTAATTTCCTGATGCCATTTGTGAAAGCTGATCTGGGGTTGAGCAATACGCAAGTCGGCCTGACCGCATCGGCTCTGTCGCTTACATGGGCGTTGTCCGGCATATTTTTTGGCGCCATGTCTGATAGAACGGGGCACCGAAAAGTTTATCTGATCGCTGGAACGGTGGCTTTTTGCCTGTGTTCCTTTCTAACCGGGCTCGCCTCCACGTTTCTTTTGCTGGTGGGTGCACGCCTGCTGATGGGTGCTTCGGAAGGGATGGTTATGCCGATTTCGCAATCACTCATTGTGGGGGCGGTTTCACCTCAGCGACGCGGCGTTGCGATGGGTGTCATGCAAAACTTTGGTTCCAACTTGCTGGGGTCGTTCGCCGCGCCAGTCCTCCTTATTGCCATTGCGACGACCGTGGGCTGGCGCAATGCTTTTTACCTTGCCGGAGTTCCAGGCCTGATTACTGCGGCTCTGATGTGGTGGCTGATCAAAGAAGAAGAGCAATCACTCCTGATACGAAAATCAGAAAAACCGGGGCTCAAACAAGCCTATGCAGAAATTCTGAAAAGCAGAAATATGATCCTTTGTTCGATCATTGCTGTGTTGTTGGTTTCCTATCTGGTAATTTGCTGGGCCTTCCTGCCGCTTTATCTGACCAGCGTGCGCTTGTTTGAGCCGCAAACCATGGCTTGGCTGATCGGCGCGCTGGGGATTTCGGCAACGATTACCAGTTTTGTAGTACCGGGCATATCGGATTATATTGGGCGTAAACCGGTGCTGATTTTCGTACCGCTAATTGGAGTCATTCTACCTTTAGGTGCTATTTATTTTGTAGGTTCGGCGTGGGTGTTGGCGGTAATATTTTTCTTTGGTTGGGCTTTGACCGGTTGTTTTCCGATGTTTATGGCAACCATTCCGTCTGAATCAGTCAACATACGCAATGTGGCCACAGCGTTGGGCTTTGTGATGGGTACGGGTGAAATAATCGGCGGTGTGTTTTTACCGACAATCGCTGGCTGGGCAGCGGATTTAACCGATTTATCCGCTCCGCTCTGGATCATGTTCGGTTTGTGTATTACTGCTTCGATCGTGGCCATCGGATTAAAAGAAACCGCACCAATGGCTCTTGCAAAGGCGCAAAGGCTAAAAAAATAAAGCGGCAATTGCTTGAGTCTATGATGACGCTGGCTTCAATATTACTGAAAGGATAAATGACTGGTTATAGTCTGGGATTGTCATGATTGAGGAAGGACAGTTGTTATGGGAACCGGATCAGCAGTGGATTGCGGATTCCAACATGTATGCGTTCAGGCAGTGGTTAAAGCGTGAACGCAATCTGAATTTTGATGATTACCATAGCCTGTGGCGCTGGTCTATTGCGAACATCGATGATTTTTGGCAAGCGATTTGGGAATATTTTGACGTCAAAGCGTCAAGCCCGTTTACCCGTGTGCTGGGGAAGCGGGAAATGCCCGGTGCGGAGTGGTTTCCTGGCGCCCGGCTGAATTACGCTGAGAATGTTTTACGACAGGAGCAGCCGGATTCCGAGGCATTATTTTATGCCAATGAAATCAATCCGGTTGCCTCTGTTTCGTGGTCGGAGCTGGCCAATGATGTGCGGGTGCTTGCCACCCGGCTTCGCGCAATGGGTATAATGCCCGGTGACCGCGTTGCCGGTTATATGACCAATTCGCCGGAAGCTGTCATTGCCGTTCTTGCTACCACTGCAATTGGCGCCATTTGGTCCGGGTGTTCGCCGGATTTCGGAACTCATAGTGTGCTTGACCGGATTGCCCAGATTGATCCAAAGGTACTGATTTGTGTAGATGGTTACACCTATGGGGGCAAACCCTTTGATCGGCGTGAAGAGATCCGGCAAATCATCGATCAGCTACCCACACTTCAACATGTCATATTCCTGCCTTATCTGGACAAAGAAAATACCGCACCACCGGTGAGTGGCGCCATGCTGTGGAAACACATACTGGACGCAGCGCCGGTATCCGCTGATCAATTCCAGTTTGAGCAGGTTGCGTTTGATCATCCACTGTGGATTTTGTACTCATCGGGAACCACCGGTCTGCCCAAGGCCATTGTTCACGGCCATGGTGGCATTACGCTTGAGCAGATGAAGTTGTCAACATTTCACATGAACCTGAAGCGAAATGATCGACTGTTCTTTTTCACCACAACCGGTTGGATGATGTGGAATTTCCTGGTCAGTTCCATGCTCATAGGGGTAAAACCAATTTTGTACGACGGCAATCCGACCTACCCGGAGAAGGACCAACTGTGGAGGCTTGTTGAGTCATCAAAGGCGAACCTTTTTGGCGCCAGTCCCACGTTTGTGCAGATGCAGGAACGATTTGGAATTGTTCCCCGTGATAATTTTGACCTGTCAGAATTGGATTCGGTGGTATTGGCAGGATCGCCCGTTTCAGCAGAATGCATGGCTTGGTTTTATGACAATGTGAAAACCGATCTTTGGGTTTGTCCCGGTAGTGGGGGTACCGACATCTGTTCCGGTTTCGTTGGGGGCGCACCCGGCATACCGGTGTATGCGGGTGAAATACAGGCGCCACATCTGGGTGTCGATGCGCAGGCCTGGGATGAGCAGCAAAACGCACTTGTGAACGAAGTAGGCGAGATGGTAATAACCCAGCCCCTGCCTTCTATGCCGTTGTTCTTCTGGAATGATGATAACAATTCACGTTACAGGGCCACCTATTTTGATACTTTTCCAGGAGTTTGGCGTCAGGGTGATTACTTCAAAATTAATGAGCGTGAGGGATGTTTCGTGCTGGGGCGATCTGATGCAACCCTGAATCGTTATGGTGTACGTATAGGTACGGCCGAGATTTACCGATCCCTTGAAAACCTCGAGGAAGTGGATGATTCCCTGATCGTTAACCTTGATTTGCCTGGTGGGAAGTTTTTCATGCCCTTATTTGTAAAACTCGCCGGAGAAATTGAGTTAAGTGAAGAAATCAAGGGAAAAATATGCGCCAAGCTTCGCACGGATTACTCCCCCCGGCACGTGCCTGACAAGATTTACGAGGTCGAAGATATACCTTACACACTGACGGGAAAGAAAATGGAAATTCCGGTGCGGAAAATCCTTTCAGGGATCGTAGTGGAAAAGGCCGCAAATCCAAGTGCGATGGCCAATCCGGCTTCACTTGATTTTTTTGTGGAATTTGCGCAAACCAGTAAGGACTACACACTTGCTTGAGACCGGTGTTTATAGCTAGCCCGCATATTGCATTGACAACTCAATCGGTAATTTCAAAGATGTATATTCATTGCAGTTTTTCGTATACAGCGGGTTGATCATGATCAATGCAGTCACTCTTTTATGGCGGAAACCTGGTATGTCGGTCGACGCTTTTCAGCGTTATTGGCGGCACCAGCATGCAGAGGTAATAGCACTTCTGCCGGGGATTCAACGTTATGTACAATCTCATCCCATTGATGATAACTATGGAGCCAAAGAACCCGTTTGCGACGGGTTCGCTGAACTGTGGGCCCACGACAGTCAGGCGTTTCGGGATATTGCCGCGAGCGATGCTTACGCCGCAGTCCAGGCCGACGAAGAGAAATTTCTTGATCGCACAGCCATTAGCCTGGTCCTGACTGACGAACGTATCATTAAAGACAGTCCGGTTGCGGTTGATGGTGTCAAGTGCATCCAACCATTCATCCGCAAACGCGACTTGTCGGTAGAAGAGTTTCAATCTTACTGGCACGATCAGTATGGACCACTGACTGCAACGCTACCTTTGCTTGACCGTTATGTGCAGTACCATGCGCGCCTGGGTGGTTACACACATGGGCGGCAACCCAGCTATGACGGATTCGATGTCACCTGGTTCGATTCCATCGATGCGGTGCGTAACGCCATGAATTCCGCAGTCTGTGACCGCGGACGCAGCGCACAAAAGAATTTTCTGACCGCTGACGACTGTCCGCAGATCCTGACCAGAGAACACGTGATCATCGGTTGACAGCACTCGAGACCCAATCCGCTGCAAGCTGAATCCAAAGGGTTCGAATAATAACAACCGGGAAAAAATCAAAAATATAATTAACTTTCAAGATTCCGGGAATATGCTCGATTATCGCTCAGGCTGCGTGCGGCGCGGTAGCGGTTCAAACTGCCGGCAGCTTGCTGCCTGGAATTTTTAATTATATGAAAAATATAATTATTATCCAGGTATTGAACAAATTTATAAGCTCTATCCTTTAGCCGATGACAGCTCAGCCTTACCCTGGATTGCCTTTCTTAATCTGCTTCTGCCCAGGTGATCATAACCGGGTTTCTTGATATAGATCATCATATTTAATTATATTTTATGGAATTATCTTTCCTCTATGGTTTTCTTTGCACAAACGTTCATTGCTAAAAGCATAAATAAAACGGTAATCAGATAAAGGGCAAAGATATGGCTGACATCCTCGAGGTAATCAGTAGCAGAAAAAGTATCAGGCGGTTCAATTCTGATCCGGTGCCGGAGGAGATGATCGATAAAATACTGGAGGCGGCGCGCTGGGCCCCTACCGGCGAAAACTATCAACCGTGGCGGTTCATAGTGGTCAGGGACCAGGAGACCAGGAATAAAATCGGTGATCTGGCCAAAGTGGGTAGTGGGTCACGCATGACAGCCTGGTATTGCATGGGGCATCTGCAGAAGCGTTTTGAAGGAATAAAAGACCCGGTGAAACGGGCGAGGGTTTTACGCTTCATGTATTCGGGCGAAGTTTCTGAGTTCGCCAAAGCAGCACCGGTGGTAATTGCAGTACTCGGCACCCTGACCGTGGGTTCGGTGGATGTCCCATACGATCTGTCGGCAGCCGTCGAAAACATTCTGCTGGAAGCACATTCGTTGGGCTTGGGGGGATGTTGGGTACATGGACCGGTTGCCAGCTCCCGCGACGCTATCAAGTTCAAGAAAATTCTCGATATACCTACCGAAATGAGCGCCTATAAGGTCATCGCCTATGTGGCTATCGGTTGGGCCCTGGAACAACGCAAATATCCACGGCCCAAGATACCTTTGGAGGAGTTGGTTTACTACGAAAAATTCGGTAAGAAGGACAAACAATAAATGGACAAGATGACCTACTGTAACGATTTAATGGCCAGGCTGGAAGAATTGTTCTTTCACGAACTATCCGATTGTGCCGGCTGGAAAACCGAATTCATCGGGGTTGATTTTATTCAATCAAAAAATATCGAAGGTACTAATTGTGAAGAGGTAATCAGGAGTTGTCTCAAGGAGATCATAGCGGCCGGTCTGGCTGAAGATGTGTCCTTTGCAGTGGCCGGCAAAGATATTTTGCTTTGTTTGAAAATAAAGGGATGTATCCACATGGGCAAGGAGACAAGGTTAAAGGAAAGGGGGATCAAGGTTTATAACTGCATCATCGCCAATATGATCCACGATCAGTTAATTGAGAAATTAGGCTATGAAACGGCCTATATCGCTGACATCGATGTTGATGAAGCAGCAGGGCAATGCATCCTCAAATGCGCCATTTATGAAACAGCGGAAAAGATAGGCTGTGTCAGCGACTGGTCTGAGGAATGTCGATGGATCGATGAGAACAACAAGTGGATTACGCTAACAGCCTAAGTTTGCTGACTCAAGTTCCCCAATGCACAGCCTGAAAATTTTTTTGCCGACAATTGTTCATCACATTACTTGATTGTGCAGGTTGCTTATGTCATCTGAAAAGAGTTGGGAACAGGCGAGCGCCAGGCTTCGGAAAATAGAAGCGGAAGCCGTTCGAGGTGGCGGCGAGGCCCGTTTAAACCGGCTGCGGGAAAGCGGCAGGCTCACGGCGCGTGAACGAATAGATTACATCCTCGAAGATGACAGTTTTGTGGAACTGAACATGCTGGCTGAACACCAGTGCCATGATTTCGGTTTGGATGAAATGAAGTTTTTAGGGGATGGTGTTGTTACCGGTTATGGTTCCATTAACGGGCGCAAGGTCTTTATTTATGCCGAGGATGAAACAGTACTGGGTGGTTCGATTGGCAAGACCCATGGATTGAAGATTCAGTATGTTTTGAGACTGGCCCGTGAGACCAGGGTGCCCGTTATTTGTCTGAATGCCTCGGCAGGCGCACGCATTCAGGAAGGCATGGATAACGTCTATGGCACTACCGGCATGTTCCATCAAAACGCCTTGAATTCCGGAGTGGTCCCACAGATTTCGGCCATCATGGGTACCTGTTCCGGTGGTGCGGCCTATTCCTCAGCGCTGTGTGATTTTGTCATCCAGGTCGAGAAGAGTTCCCATATCTTTCTCACCGGCCCGGCGGTTGTCAAGCAGGTAACGGGTGGAGATGTTTCGTTTGAAGATCTGGGCGGTTCAAAAGTACACAGCAGGATATCCGGTGTCGTCCATCTTACGGCCAAAGATGAAAGGGATTGTCTGGATCAGATCAAACAGTTGCTGGACTACCTTCCCCAAAGCAATCAGGAGCAGCCCCCGAAGAAAAACTCCCGGGATCCCATAGACAGGGAAGTGTCGGAGCTCCTCGATATCGTTCCAATAAAAATGTCGAAGACTTACGATATGAAGCAGGTCGTCAGGACGATTGCGGACGAAGGGGATTTTTTTGAGATCCACAAAGGCTTCGCCAAGAACCTCGTTGTCGGCTATGTACGGTTGGGGGGACAGGTTGCCGGGATCGTCGCGAACAACCCGAAGTTCATTGGAGGTTGTCTGGATATCGACTCAGCCGACAAGGCGGCTCGCTTCATTCGCACCTGTGATGCTTTCAACATCCCGTTGGTATCCCTGGTCGACGTGCCTGGTTTCAGACCGGGCCTGCGTCAGGAACAGGCCGGGATAATCCGCCATGGTGCGAAAATGCTCTATGCCTGGACCGAGGCCACCGTACCCAAGATCTCCGTTATTCTGAGGAAGATGTACGGTGGTTCAATACCGGCGATGGGGGTGCACGAAATCGGTTTCGATCAGGTCTTCGCCTGGCCGGCCGCTGAAATGCAGATGCTTGGTGCAGAATCGGCCGTCAAGATCCTCTTTCGCAGGGACCTGGAGGCAGCCAAAGACAAAGACGCTTTATTCGCACAAAAAGTCAAAGAATATCAGGATACTTATTTAACACCCTATCACTCATCTTCGCGCTCGGTTATCGATGCCGTCATTCAGCCGGAAGATACCCGGCGCAGAATTATTTCTGCTTTGCAGATGCTGGATACCAAGCGGGAGCCGGACCGGGCCTACCGGAAACATGGAAATATCCCCTTGTAGTCAGACCTGTTGATATTAATGAATGAAACCAACTTCCAATAATGATATGAGCATGATTAACGGGATAAAAGCAGCCAATGAACAGTGGCAGGAGACGATCTTGCAAGACCAACTGCAGCAATCGCCGGAACTGCGTGATTCCTTTACCACCGAAAGCGGCATCCCGGTAAAAAGATTGTACACCCCACAGGATCTGGAAGGCAGTGATTACCTTTCCGACATCGGTTTTCCCGGTGACTATCCCTACACGCGGGGGGTGTATCCAACCATGTATCGCGGCCGTCATTGGACCATGCGAATGTATGCCGGATTCGGTACGGCAGAAGATACCAATCAACGCTTCCGATATCTCCTGCAGCAGGGTATGCGCGGTTTGTCCATGGCCTTCGATCTGCCGACACAACTCGGTTATGACTCCGATGATCCATGGGCTGAAGGAAGTGTCGGCCGCGTTGGCGTGGCGGTTGATACCCTGGCGGACATGGAGATCATCTTCAAGGGGATTCCATTGGATCGGGTGTCGACCTCAATGACCATCAATGCACCGGCCACGGTTTTACTGGCTATGTATATTGCACTGGGGGAGAAGCAGGGGGTCGCTGCTGAAAAATTAACCGGAACGGTCCAAAACGACATATTAAAAGAGTTTATCGCCAGGGGAACCTATATCTTTCCACCCGGGCCCAGTATGAAATTAAGCATGGACGTGGTGGAATATTGTTTTCAACATCTGCCGAAGTGGAACACCATGAGCATCACCGGTTACCACATTCGGGAAGCGGGCGCCGATGCCGTACAGGAACTGGCCTTTACCCTGGCGAATGCCATCGCCTATATTGAAGCGGCGCAGAGCAGAGGACTGGATGTTGATGATTTTGCCTCACGGCTTTCATACAGTTTGGGTTGCCATCGGGATCTGTTTGAAGAGGTAGCAAAGTTTCGGGCCTCCCGAAGACTCTTTGCAAAGATCATGAAGGATCGTTTCCAGGCGAAAGATCCCAAAAGCCTTTTGTTCCGGACCTTCAGTGGGTCCTGCGGTTCTACACTGGTCGCTCAACAACCACTAAATAATATCGTAAGGATCACCATGCATGCCCTCATGGCGATTCTGGGTGGACATCAGGCCATCCATACCGCCAGTTGGGACGAAGGTCATGCCCTGCCCGCTGAAGATGCTTCCAAATTGTCGTTACGGACCCAGCAAATTCTGGCCAATGAATCAGGCTTGTGTAACACCATCGATCCCCTCGCCGGTTCCTACTATGTAGAGTCGTTGACCAATGAAATTGAAAAAAGGGTGACAGATTATCTGCAGAAAATAGACGAGTTGGGAGGCATGCTCAATGCCATAGAAAGCGGTTATATCGCCGGTGAAATCCAGCAATCCAGCCTCAGGTTACAGCAGGCTATCGATTCGGGGGAAAAGGTCATCGTTGGAGTGAATAAATACATCGAAGAAGAAACCGAAGCGCCGGAGAATGAATACCTGCAGATTGATCAGGATATAGATGAACAACAGAGAAAAAAATTGACGATGTTAAAAGCCGAGCGGAACTCTGCTGCTGTTGAGAAGGCATTGATGGTACTGGACAAGTCAATTGATCGTGGCGACAACCTGATGCCATCCATCATAGCAGCCGTCAAGTGTTACACGACTATTGGCGAGATTTGCGCCGTCATGCGTATCAAATGGGGAGAATTCAGTGATGTATCGATTCTTTAGTTGAGAGAAATGGTGAAGAAAAAAATACGCATTCTCATTTCAAAACTGGGTCTGGATGGTCATGACCGCGGTGCAAAGCTCGTTGCCCTCACTCTGAAACAGGCAGGCATGGAAGTCATCTATCTGGGGATTCGGCATACGACCCGTCAGGTCGTCGATACCGCCATCAAGGAAAGGGTGGATTATGTCGGTCTGAGTTTTCTCGCTGGTGACCATATGACATTGGTTGCGAAATTGATCCGGGAGTTTAAAGAACAACAGGCGGACAACATCAAGCTCATTATTGGCGGGATCATATTAAAGGAACACATTCCAAAATTGGAATCCATGGGCGTACAACGGGTGTTCCTGCCAGGCACACCTTTAAGCGCAATCGAAAATTACATTAAAGAAGATTCAGCAAGTCAGAAAGCGTAGGAGAAACTGAATGATCATCGACACTCATGTCCATCTCACCCGTCCCGGTTTTGTCAGAAGCCGGTTCCTGGGAAATCACTCGCGCATGGCAGCATCCTTGTACAACCGGCTGCACAAGACCAGTATCACACCCGAAGACTATATAAATAAGGTCCGTGAAAGGGTCGATCCTGACGGGACCAAACTCATCGCCGAAATGGATGATGCGCGGATCGATAAAAGTGTGATCTTCCAGGTGGACTGGGCCTACGGTGTGACCGGAGAACCCAAGATAACCAACCGGGAACAGAACAAAATACTGGCCGATTACGCGAAAGAATACCCGGGGCGCTTTATTCCTCTGTGCGCGCTTGATCCCAGGCGACCGGATGCCATTCAACAGGCTACCGAGGCTGTCGAGGAATGGGATATGAAAGGATTCAAGCTGATGCCGTCCGCCGGGTTCAAGCCCAATGACCGCCTGTGCTACCCACTCTATGAAAAATGCACCGAATGGGATGTGCCTATCGTATTCCACAGCGGCGGACTGGAATTCAATTGGGAGTTAAGTTCCCCGAACCTGATCGCCACCGCCGCCGAGGACTTCCCCGGGGTCAAGATGGTCATGGCGCATGCCGGCCTGGAATCCTGGGAGCAGTGCCGCCTGGCTTGCACCGCCCTGCCGAACTGCTACATGGATCTATCCATCCGCCAGTTCGATTACGGGATCAATCCCGCAAAATTCTATTCCTGGTTGCGGGATATGATCGACTGGACAGGTCCGGAAAAGATCATGTTCGCCTCCGATGCACCACTGCCGACCTATTACCTGCCGACTAAAGAATGGGTCAATGTATTCAAACAGCCCAACACCGATATCGATTTCACCC
>JAZFUZ010000123.1:0-13245 GCA_036447475.1 Lysobacterales bacterium
CCCGAATGCGTAAGGGAGATCTGGTACGAGCATTTACACCGCTACGTTCTGGCGGGTGAGTTGGCCACTGGCAAGCGCGTGCTGGATGCGGCCTGCGGTGAGGGATACGGTTCGGCTCACCTTGCCCGCACCGCCAAAACAGTAATCGGAATCGATGTTTCACCAGCAGCCATCACTCACGCAAGTGAGCGTTACCGTGCCGATAACCTGGAATTCCAGTTGGCCGATGCTTGCAATCTTCCGTTCAAAGACGATGAATTCGAATGCATCGTGTCTTTTGAAACCCTGGAGCACCTTGAGGACCAGTCCGGCCTGTTGAAAGAATTCAGGCGTGTACTCGAGCCTGGCGGATTCGCGTTGATCTCCTCACCGGATAAGGCCAGCTATTCGGACCGCCACCAGCATGAAAATGAATTCCACGTCCGGGAGTTGTACCGGGATGAACTGGAGGCACTGCTTGGCGAGCAGTTTCCTGCCCGCATTCTGTTGCGGCAGAAACTTGTTTTTCATTCCGCCATCTGGTCAGAGGAAGCCAATCATCAGGTTGCCTTTCACCAATCAGAAAACGGCAGGATTTCAGCAACAAAAAGTCCCGGTCACGAAGCGATGTATTACATCGCCATCTGTGCCGCCAATGACGCCTGCCTGCCGCAACCGGGCCGGGGCCTGTGGCTGTTCGATGACGCGGAAGAGTCGGTTTACGCGCATTATCACCACGAAATTCGCAAGAACATGTCTGCCGGAGAACGGCTTGCTTCACTGCAGCGTCAACTGGAGGATCTCGGGGCAGTTGCAGGCGATTCGTCATCCGGGCCCCAACGCACCGGGCGATGGTGGCAGAGGCTGTTCCGAAGCTCATGATCCCCGCCATGTGAACATGATTGGCGCAATCCAGGTCATCATCGTCAATTTCAATGCCGGCGAGACGCTGAGCCGCTGTGTCCAGTCCGTACTCTCCTCTCGGGAAAAGCTACGCATCACGGTAGTCGATAACGCCTCCGCCGATGGCAGCGCTGAACAGATTCAAAGCCTTTTTGGCCGGTTGGAGAATGTCGAAATACATTGCAATGAGCAAAATATTGGCTTTACCAGGGCGGTCAATGCTGCGGCCGGGATGGGCGATGAGGAATTTCTGCTGATCCTGAACCCGGATTGTGAGTTACTGCCTGGAGCGCTTGGGCATTTGCAACAGGCGCTGGATGATGATCCGCTGGGGGCATTGTCCGGCCCAACGGTGGTTGACCGGACCGGCATGGTGCAAAAAGGCACGCTGCGCCGCTTCCCGGATCCATGGAATTCACTGGTGACGCTGACCGGCCTATGGCGCCTGGGCCGCTGGTGGCCTGCTTGCAAAGGCGTGAACCGGCATCACAGCGAACTGCCGGACAGCAATACGGCAGTGGAAGCGGTTTCGGGCGCCTGCATGCTGGTCAGGCGCAAGGCATTTGCAGCCGCCGGCGGCATGGATGAGGGCTATGGTCTGCACTGTGAAGACCTGGACCTGATGTACCGCCTGCACCAGCAGGGAAGTCATTGCGTATTCGTGCCTGCCGCTCGCGTGTTTCATCAGCAGGGCGTCTCATCTCGCAGCCGGCCCTTTTGGGTGCACCGCCAGAAGCACCTGGGCATGCAGCGGTTCTTCCGTAAATTCCAGGCCGAGCGTTATCCTTTTCCGGTGCGTTGGCTGGTTATTGCCGGAATCTGGCTGCGTTATGCTGTGACTCTTCCATGGGTGCTAATCCGCAATTGAATACGAAGGCTGAACAGCCCACCGTATTGTTGACCGGGGCCGGCAGCCAACTGGGCGTATTCCTCATTCCACGTTTGCTTGCAGCGGGTTTCAGGGTGATCGCGCTCAGCCGCCAGGCAAGCGGTGACTCCGCGGGCCCGGATGAGCGCCTTGTGTGGCAACATCCCGGCTCATTCGGCATTGGTACCGCCGTGGGGGAATCCGGCTTGCAGGGGCAGGTGGCGATGCTGATTTCCTGTGGGCCCATCGAGGTCGCCACAAAAGCAGTTGGCCTGTGTCCCCGCCTGCAGCGCGTGGTGGTGTTCAGCACCAGCAGTGTGTTCAGCAAGGCCTCATCCCCGGACGGGTCAGAAAACAGGCAGATCGCGGGCATTCTTGCCCATGAGAAGCAACTGAAGGCGCTGTGTTCGGATCGTGGCCTGGCACTGGCGGTCTTTCGGCCTACCCTGATCTATGGTTGCGGCCTGGACCGGAACATCAGCCTGCTGGCCTCCTGGATTCGGCGCATGGGATGGCTGCCCCTCGCTGGCCAGGCGGCGGGACTGCGGCAACCGGTACACGCGGATGACCTGGCCGGGCTCGCCGTTAACGCGCTGTTGGATGATGAGCCACTGAGCCTGGATTGTCCCGCCTGCGGTGGCAGCACCCTGACCTACCGCCAGATGGTCGAACTGATTTTCGATGCACTCGACAAGCCCCGGCGAATCTTCAGCCTGCCACCCTGCTTGATGGTTGCCGCAGTCAGACTGCTGGGCTTGCTGCCGCACTGGCGCGGCGTGAACAGGCAGATGGTGCGCCGCCAGAATATCGACCTGGTGTTTGACGATTCGGCCCTGAAAGATTGCCTGGAGTACCAGCCACGCCCGTTCAAGCCTTTATCAGGTGATTTTGAAATTCCATCTGAGTTGGAGAAGTACAGGCTGCCTCGCTGAGCTCTCGCAGGGCCGGGGTCAGGTTCTTGATGATGGTTCGGTTGGGCGGGACAATCTTGCTCACCCCGATCATGGTGTATATATATTGGGCCATTCAGGTGACTCGTTCTCCCGAATGCCTAACCAGCATTTGCTGAATTTTTCCCTGGATCATGTTCATCCGCTCATTCATCTGCGGCTGATCATTGGTCAGGATGTTCATGTTGGCATTGGCTTCGAAAATGACCATCGTACCGTCATTACCCAGGCTGCAATCGATCCCAAAAAATTCCAGTTCCAGCCTTTTGGCTATTTCTGTTACGGCAAACCGCAGCTTCGGAATGACCTCTGTTTCAAGAACTCCGGATCGCTCTCGGTCGACGTCCCAGGACTCCCGCTCCATCATGAACAGGCGGCTGGCTCCGTGGACTTTCCAGCCCTGGTCGTACAACGAACCACGTAAAATCGGCTCGCCGTCGATAACCACGAGGCGCTGCCTTTGGTAGAACCCCTCATTGTCCTTGCATTCGGCGAATTCAGTCAGGTAAAAATCCCGGCCATCAAAAGGATAGGCATGCAGGGCCTTATAATCCTCCCGGTTGTCCACGCGCGTCATGCTTTTGCCGCCATGGTCTCCGGCCACGCGGACGATAAACGGGAATTCGAATCCCCCGGCTTCAGCACTTTCGAAGACATCGTCCGGCGACAGGGGATTGAATCGACTGGTTCGGGGCATGGTAACTCCCGGTATTCCCTGCAGAAGTTCAGAAACCTGGTCGCGGGAAGTCTTCATCACTTTTTCCGGATGATTGATGACTGGAGAGTCCAATTGCGAACACATCTCCGCGCAACGCTCCAACGCTCCGCAGTGCGTATCCGCATCGGCTATCTGGTTGAAGATAAGCGAGGGTGTTTCGGTGAAACTGAAATTTCTTTGCTTCACACCTTTGCCGAAAATAACGACGTAAGCTGCCAAACCCTGTCTCATGGGAAGCCGCCCGTGAATAGAACAATTACCATCAATCAGACTGACGAGATTACCTTGCTCATCTGTCGTGGCGCCAATCTTGGATAAGTCGTTTATACCGCTAACAAAAAGAATCGCCATTTATCGAGCTCCTGAACCAAGGTTAACCATTAACCTGGAGCAAACACCATTATCGGACAGCGCTCGCCCAGTTCGTAACCGGGAACGATGCATGCCTTTTCCCGGAAAAGAGGCGCATGCACTCGGCGAATTTCGTCCATCGTCGTAAAGGTGAGAATGTGATCACTGTCTTTATAGGTGTCGATGGTATCCACCGCCTGCCGGGGGAAATCGGTGCTGACGCCAGCCAGCGTCCAGGCTCTCCATACATCATCCACCCGCACGCCTTCGCTTGCTGATGGTTGCAGCGACATGGTCAGCCTCCATTTGAAGACGTGGAAATTGCCAATATTGCCCCTGGCGAGATCCTCGAACACGTCTTCGGGCCGTTCCGGCACATCTTTCTGCACGAAAAACCTCATGATCAGCAGACCGTTGTGCTTCAAGACGCCTTTGAGCAAGCTCAGGTAATCGGACTGACGTTGCGGGTAAGCCAGTGAACTGAGGCAACCATCGCCAATCACAATGTCAAAGCTATCCGGCAGGAAGGGCAGTTGGGTCCAGTCTGCTTCTAGGACCAGCTGGTTTGATACATTCTTTGCCGGCCACACCTCCTCGATCATCGCACGAGATTTTTCAATCGCCCACAGCCTGATACTGGCCGGCCAGTTCATCCCGGCGATCTCCGGTGTAACACCACACAACAGGACAGTGTACCCTTCCTTCCCAAACTCATGTGACCACCGCGCCACCTGTTCTTCCATGATCCGGATATCTTCCGGGCTGGGACGCAAAGGCGGTCCGAAATGTTGCCACTGCCTGGGAACGCTTTGCCAGAATTGTTTCCGTTTAGTCATTTTTTCCACCAGGGAACAGACAGCCAGACCGTCAGACAGGCGGCTCACTGCGATCTCCTCTCCGCCCAGGAAGCGAATGGCGTTGCAAACGCAATTTTCCATCGGCCGATCCTCGAAACGAAAGTTGTCCGTGGCGCCTCCCGGATACTGTATTTCCAAAACCGAATACTGTTCGGTGGCCTTGCTGGGAGGCAGATTGACGGTCAGGTGTACGCCGTTTGAGAGCCGCACCTCAATCCTTCTTTCATTGCGATCGGAGCACATGTTCAAATCCAGGTGCGTCTGTGAGCCACCGTGGTGCTCCAGCGAGGCGTGGCCGCCGCCGTGTGCCGGCAGCGACAAGTCGTCACCCATTTCCATGTCGAATGTACCCGCACTGGAGACTTCCTCGATTTCACCGGAAATCAGCTTCGAAATCGAGAGCATGTGCGGCCCTTCGATCATCCAAGCATTGGGAAAGGCACCGTGCACAAAACCCCGCCCGGACAGTGAATCGGGTACGCGGTTCTTGTGAAAAATGATATCAACGCGTTTGGGCGTCGAACCCTGCTCCTGAATTTTCGTGAGCAATTGTTGCAGACCCTTCGAGGCCGCGTAGGTATCGAGGTAGACCACCTCGCAGTGGTCCAGTTTCGTGACCAGGCGCTCCGAACTAACCACATCCCAGCCAAGCGGTTTTTCAATCAGGAAACGGGTGATGCCAAAACCCAACGCCGTTTCAACCAGTTTCAGGTTGATCTTGGCTGGCACGCAAAAATCGATGATCGCATCATTACCCAGTTCAACCAGTGCCTGACCCAACCCACGGTAGATTCCGGCTTGCGGCAGTGACTCCCTAATTTCACCGTACTTCTGGACATCGGGCTCCACTACCGCAGCGACAGCACATATGTCTTCCAGCTTGTCATAGGCTCTTTTGTGGATGCGGCCTGCATGACCGTATCCCACGAGGACAATCTTGTGCCTTGCCTCATTCAATACCGGACTGGGTCCTTAGCCGGTAAAGATCTTGCGGTCGCTCCAGGCCGTGTTGTTCCAGATAGTTTTCTAACCCGGTGACCAAATCCTTAACCTTTATAAGTGTTTCCATTTCGTTCAAGTCCCTGAAATAGAACGGAGTGACGGACTGCACTGCAGTCGCACCCGCCATGAAAGTCTGCACCAGGGAATCGAGGTCCGATGCGCAGCCACCACTGGCGATGATCGGAATTCTGACGTGCTTGCGCAGACTCTCGATCATCAGTAGAACGGCAGCATGCATCGATTTGCCGGAATACCCACCTTTTCCATGAGCCACCAAGTGGTCGCCTATGCCATGATATTTCCAAGCCCCATTTCCGGGATCCGTCAGTCCGGTGTAATACCCTGTGCCAGGAAACAAATTAGAAACCGTGATGGCGTCTGCACCGGCCATCTCTGCCGACTTGGCAACTTCGGAGAGGTTACAATTCCAGCCCGTGAGCTTGGGAATGACAAGGCTGTTACCGAATCCCGCACCTTTCAGGCTTGACTTGATTTCGTTGACCAGACGATACACTAGTCTTTCGTCCTGGGCAGGGACAATGGTGAGTTCCTTTTCATTCGGATCCAGGTGCGGGCAGGATAGGTTGAGTTCCAGGCCGTCAACACCAGACCTGGCATACTCTACGGCCAGCAGCGAATATTCTTCTGCGAGATCATCTCGTGGATGATCGGGATCGTTGATGATGCTGCCGATCACGACGAAGTCGGGAAACCGCTGTTTGAATTTCCTTACTTCGGAAGCCATGCCACTGATGCCCGGGTTGGGGTTCCCGGAAGCGATCAACAGCCCCTGCCCCAACCTTGCTACCTTGGGATCCGGGTAACCCGACCTCGGATTAATGGTGGTGGATTTAGTCACCAAGCCGCCCAGGCTGTCTCCGCATATATCGACACACCGGCTGAATACGCCGGCGTCGATCATCGGATCGAATGACCCAAGGATTAGGGGTGAACTCAACTGAAGTCCGCCAATTGTAGAGCTAATATTCGCGGCCGTCTCCCTGCGTTCTGTACGTCGTCAAAGCATATGGCACCACTCGGGCTATTTTCTAAGAAATACTTTTCTGCCTATGCTTTCTCCAGTTTAACCTGCTAATAGCAGGTTTTGTACTTTCTTTTGCATCGGACAGCAGCGTTCTGATTTACTGAGCAGACTCTGATTGAGTCTCCGGTATTTCACACGGTGGGGTCTGGTTGCCTCATCGCCCGAGAGGTGGGAGACGATTTCCCTGACTGTCTTGTTTTCATCCAGACCGGGGAGGGGAGCCCGGTTTTATGGACGTTGGCAGGGTCAAAAATGCTAGAATTGAACGTTACGATTCTGCCAGGGAAAGATATGTTTGACGAGAGTTATCGCATTCGCGGATTTGACGATGAACTGGCCAATGCGATCGAGGCTGAGAAGACCCGGCAGGAAGACCACATTGAGTTGATTGCATCTGAAAACTATGCCAGCCCACGCGTTCTGGAAGCTCAGGGCTCGGTCCTGACCAACAAGTACGCCGAAGGTTACCCGGCGAAGCGGTATTACGGCGGATGTGAGTACGTGGATCAGGCAGAGGATCTGGCCTGTGCACGCGTAAAACAGTTGTTCGGTGCCTCTTATGCAAACGTGCAGCCCCATTCAGGGTCGCAGGCGAATGCCGCAGCCTATCATGCGCTGTTGCAACCGGGGGATACGATCCTGGGGATGAGTCTCAACGATGGGGGGCATCTCACGCACGGCAGCCCGGTGAATTTTTCGGGCAAGCTGTTTCATGCAGTCCAGTATGGAATCAACCATGAGACCGGCCTGATTGATTACGACGTCATTGCGGACCTGGCTGAGAAACACCGCCCAAAAATGTTGATCGGTGGTTTTTCCGCCTACTCAAGGGTGATTGACTGGGCCAGGATGCGTGAAATTGCCGATTCCGTGGATGCATGGTTCCTGGTTGACATGGCGCATGTCGCCGGCCTTATTGCCGTTGGTATTTATCCCAATCCGGTGCCGCATGCCCATGTAACCACATCAACGACGCATAAAACCCTGCGTGGTCCGAGGGGCGGAATTATCCTCGCCCAGGGCGATGCCCAGGCCAATGACGGGCTGCACAAGAAACTGAATTCCATCGTGTTTCCCGGAACCCAGGGTGGACCCCTGATGCACGTTATCGCGGCTAAAGCGGTGGCATTCAAAGAAGCGCTGAGCCCGCAATTCAAGGGCTACCAGGAAGCTGTGGTCCGCAACGCACGCGCCATGGCGCAAACCATGCTGGACAGGGGCTACAAAATCGTTTCCGGCGGCACGGACAATCACCTGTTCCTGGTCGATCTGATCGGCTGGGAGTTCACCGGAAAAGTCGCGGAGGAAGCGCTGGGCCGGGCCAATATCACCGTCAACAAGAACACCGTTCCGGGCGAGCCACGGTCTCCGTTCGTGACCAGTGGTCTGCGCCTGGGGACGCCGGCCGTTACCACCCGCGGTTTTGACCGGGATGACTGCACCGCGCTGGCCGGGTTGATTTGCGATGTGCTGGATAACGTCAACGATGCTTCGGTGGCAGACCGGGTTAAACGCTCGGCGCTGACTTTATGCCGCAAACATCCGGTGTACGTGGGCTGAAACCATGTGGTGCCCGTTCTGCAACCATGAGGATACACGGGTGGTTGATTCCCGCCTCACCAAGGACGGCATGCAAATCCGAAGGCGGCGCCAGTGTGAAGGTTGCAGCGCACGCTTTAATACCTATGAAGCGCCTGAGCTCAAAGCACCTCGCATCATCAAGTCGGATGGTACACGGGAGGCGTTCTCGGAAAATAAATTACGCGACGGTATGCTGCGCGCACTTGAGAAACGGCCGGTAGAAACCCGCGACGTAGAACGGACCATACGCGCATTGCTACGTGAGATCTGTAGTGTCGAGGATGCTGAAATACCCAGCTCCCTGCTCGGCGAGTGGGTCATGCGCGAACTGAGCGAGCTCGACCAGGTCGCATACGTACGTTTCGCATCCGTGTACCGTCGATTCGACGAAGTCCAGGAATTCCTGGACGTGATCGAACGGCTGGAACGGGATGCGGCCGGGGATGGAGACCAACGCCAGATTTCCCTGCTGGACCCCAATCGCAAGTGAGTTTCTCGCGCTTCGATCACCAGTGTATGGCCACCGCTTTGAAGCTGGCCGCCAGAGGTATTTTCAGCCCCCACCCCAATCCCCGGGTCGGCTGTGTAATTGCCAACGGGGAAAAAATCATCGGCAGGGGCTGGCACGAATATGCCGGGGGACCCCATGCGGAAATTGCTGCTTTGCGGGATGCGCAAGAGGGCGTAAAAGGGACAACGGCGTACATTACGCTGGAGCCTTGCAGTCATCACGGCCGGACTCCGCCCTGCACCGAGGCCCTGTTGAGTGCGGGGGTATGCCGCGTTGTAGTGGCATCTGCAGACCCCAATCCACAAGTGAACGGCCAGGGTCTGAAGCAGCTGAGCAATGCCGGTCTGGTAGTGGACATGGGCTTGATGGCGGACGAGGCCGAGGCCCTGAATCAGGGTTTTTTCATGCGTATGCGAAAAGGCCGCCCCTGGGTCAGGGTGAAAACGGCGATCAGCCTGGATGGAAGAACAGCGCTGGGCAACGGCGAGAGCAAATGGATCAGCAGCGAGGTTTCACGCCGCGATGTGCAGAAATGGAGAGCGCGTTCTGCGGCTGTTCTGACCGGCATCGGAACCGTGTTGGCTGATAATCCCGCCATGAACGTCAGGCTGGATATTCACCATGGGCAGAATGGGCAGCATGGGCAAGCCTCAGGCAGGCAGCCGCTGCGCATCATTGCCGACAGCCGTTGGCGAACCCCTGCCCACAGCCGGATACTGGCTGACCCTGCAACGGCGATCATTGCCGGAACCCGGGACGTGGCAGTGCCGCCGGAACTGGCAGCGACAGGTGCCCGATGCATGTCGCTACCGGCAATAGCAGGACGGACGGACCTGGTTGCGCTGCTTCGTCGGCTGGCGGAGATGGAGCTTAACGAAGTTCAGGTAGAGGCCGGTGCCCGCTTGTGTGGCGCCCTGCTGAAAAACCGGCTGGTGGATGAGATATTGATATATCAGGCACCACTGCTGTTGGGGGAAGGCGCTCCCGGCCCGTTTTCCTTCGGGCCGCTTGAATCCATGGATGAGAGAACGCATTTAAAGTTGCTGGAAACCAGACGCCTCGGAAATGACTGGAGGTTTCGCCTTGAGCCACAATACGGGAACTGATCATGTTTACTGGAATCGTCAGCACAAAGGGCACATTGCAGGAAAAGATTGTCCTTGGGGGTGACGTCCGGCTCAGGATAGAATGCGACAATTTGGATCTGCAAGGCAGCCGGGAAGGTGACAGCATTGCGGTTTCGGGCGTGTGCCTGACCATGCTCGGGCCAGGTGAATCCGGATTTTTGGCCGATGTTTCGAAAGAGACCCTGGAATTGACTACGCTGGGGGATTTGCGCCCGGGGCTGCCCGTCAACCTCGAGCTGGCGCTTGCACTGGAAGACCGCCTGGGCGGGCACATGGTCAGCGGCCATGTGGACGGCATGGGGCGCCTGGTATCCCGCCGTGAAGACGCAAGGGCCGAGCGTTTCGAGTTCGAACTGCCAGCAGATCTCGCTCGCTACGTGGCCAGGAAAGGATCGGTAACCATTGATGGTGTCAGTCTCACCGTCAATGACGTGAGCGGTAGACGGTTTGGTGTATGCCTGATACCGCACACGCTGGAAGTGACAACACTGGGAATGCTGCGCTCCGGTGATGCAGTGAACGTTGAAGTCGACCTGATTGCCCGGTATCTCGAGCGTCTCATCGATCCGGATGTGCAAACAACAGAGCAGTCCGGCCAGGCGAGCCTTGCGCCCCAACGCTTCCCGGCTCGCTGAACACGGCAATATCACCTTATTAAGGAGTACTAAGTGGTTTTGAATTCAATCAATGAGTTGCTGGATGACATCAAGGACGGCCGCATGGTCGTGATGATGGACGATGAAGAACGGGAGAATGAAGGCGACCTGGTGATGGCAGCTTCCAAGGTACGCCCGGAAGATATTAATTTCATGGCCCGGTTCGGGCGTGGGTTGATTTGCCTGCCGCTGACGCGGGAGCGTTGCCACCAGTTGCGCCTGCCATTGATGGTAAACCAGAACCAGGCCCGTTTCGCCACCAACTTTACGGTTTCCATCGAGGCGGCAGAAGGCATTACAACGGGAATTTCCGCCTACGACCGGGCGCACACGATCCGCACCGCAGTGACCCCCGATGCAAGTCCGTCCGATCTGTCACAACCCGGCCATGTCTTTCCCTTGATGGCCCAGCCAGGTGGAGTGCTGGCGCGTGCAGGCCACACCGAGGCCAGTCTTGACATGGCCATGCTGGCGGGGCTGGAGCCTGCCGCAGTACTGGTTGAAATACTCAATGAGGACGGCAGCATGGCGCGCCGGCCTGAGTTGGAGGAATTCGCACAGCGCCATGGCCTGAAGATCGGGACGATCGCCGATCTGATTCACTACCGGATGGAAACCGAAAAAACCGTACAACACGTTTCCCGGCACGATGTTATGACGGACTTCGGGCCGTTCGTACTGCATACCTACCGCGACACCATCGACGAACGTCTCCACCTGGTTCTGATGCGCGGAACAGCCGATCCGGAAAAGCCGTTCCTGGTCAGGGTACATGTGCAGAATCCACTGAGCGACGTGCTGTCCATCCACCGGGCTGATTTTGGATTGCCGCTGCGAACCGCCATTGCGGAAATTGCTGCGGAGGAGAGCGGCATGGTGCTCGTGCTCGGTGGGCACAGGAATGATGATGAACTGTTGCGCCAGATCCAACAGGTCCCGGAACCCCCGGTGGCGCCCAGCGGCGATGACCGGCGCTCCAGGGAACTAAGAAACTACGGCATTGGCGCCCAGATTATAGCGGATATGGGGGTACGCAAGATGCGTGTTCTGAGCGCTCCCTGGAAACTGACCGGCCTGGCAGGCTTTGGCCTGGAGGTGATTGAATACACCGAATCCCAGGGCGGCAGCGGGGATGCATCATGACAGGACTGGGGACCGGATTTGGGACAGAATTCGGCAATGACCTGGGCGGAAATGATCTGAGTATCGCGATCGTTGCCAGCGGTTTCCATCGTTTTATCGTGGACCAGTTGGTAGAAGGTGCGGCAGATGCCCTCAAACGTCATGGTATCGATGAACACGCTCTGCTGCTGGTGTGGGTTCCCGGGGCTTTTGAATTACCCCTGCTTGCCGATCAGTTGGCTTCATCGGGACGTTTTGATGCAATCATTGCGCTGGGAGCAGTGATTCGTGGCGGTACACCTCATTTTGATTACGTGGCCGGGGAATGTGCCCGCGGCCTCAGCCGTGTGGCACTGGACAACGGACTGCCGGTCACCTTTGGAGTCCTTACCACCGATACGGTGGAGCAGGCCCTTGAACGGGCAGGCACCGGTGAGGGCAACAAGGGCTATGATGTGGCGATGACGGCCATCGAAATGATCCAGACCATGCGAGTAGTAGAGAATCATCTGCAACATGAGGGCTAGTCATGATCGCTTCGGGCCTCAGAAACGAGCGCGCCGCCGCGCTTTACAGGCCATTTACCAATGGCAGATCACCCACCAGGATGCCGATGAAATTCTTCGCCAGTTCCGTGAAATACAGGACCTGAGCCAGGTCGATGAGGCGTATTTTGAACAGTTGCTGCGGTCTGTGATCAAACGGCAGGAACAGCTGTACGAGGCGCTCGAGCCGTTCCTGGACCGGCCGATGGATCAGGTGGACGTGATGGAGCGTGTGGTGCTCATGATCGGTGCCTGGGAACTGCTGAATTGCCCGGAAATACCATACCGCGTGGTGCTCGATGAGTCCGTGGACCTGGCCCGCCGTTTCGGTTCGGAGCAGGGATATGCCTACGTCAACGCGGTGCTGGACAAAGCTGCCAGGAAATGGCGTGCCGACGAAATAGCAACCGCCGGCAAACGCTAACCCGTATATTGCATCGAGTTTCGTTAAGTTTATGTCAGAGTTTGATTTGATCCGGCAGTTGCATGAACGCATCAATGGGGATTATGAGGGCGGTCCATCCGCCTGCGTAGTCGGGATCGGTGACGATGCCGCCGTGCTGGATATTCCGCAAGACAGGCATGTGGTGGTGACCACCGACACCCTGGTGGAGGGTGTTCATTTTCTCAGTTCAACCGATGCGCAAAACCTGGGCCACAAGGCACTGGCCGTGAACCTCAGCGATCTCGCATCGATGGGGGCTGAGCCCGCCTGGTTTTTCCTCGCGCTGACTTTACCTGCGCCTGATCTTGCCTGGCTTGAGTCATTTGCCCGCGGTATGGGAAACCTGGCCCGGTCGGCTGGTATTGTGCTGGCGGGCGGTGATACGACTTCGGGGCCTCTAAGCATCACCATAACGGCGATGGGGCTGGTTGAACCCGGCATGGCGCTAACCCGTGACGGGGCTCAGTCTGGGGAACTGGTCGTGGTTTCAGGCCAACTGGGTGATGCCGCCCTTGCCCTTGAGATGTTAAAGGCTGGCGGCATACCAGGCCCCGCAAGCCGTGCTGCACTTGAATGCCCTGAACC
>JAZFUZ010000124.1:0-3167 GCA_036447475.1 Lysobacterales bacterium
CTACAGTGGCAATGGCCCGCTTGCCCCAATGCCGAGCCCCACCGGCAACCGGATTGTTTGACTGAAGGAATAGGCCCAACCCGTCCACCAACTTGCGGTTCCCGACCGGGGAGCGGCATGGCTTTTTTCGCCCGGAGCGCAGGAATTGACGCGAGTTACTGTAGCTGTGGGCTGAAATTTCGTGTTGGAGCTTCAGAAAGGGTCAGTATTGACGGTATCCTACCCCATAAATGGGTGGGATGATCTGTGCCGCATCCGAGGATTTCAGGCAATATAGTGTTTGAATGACCTATACACTGAGATCAACGGAGATTTTTTATGCTTTTAAGAACAACGATATTAGCGATCGCTTTACTTACGTCCGGTTATCTAAGCGCAAAGGTTACTGAGGAAGAATCGTATTCCTTTGAGCTCAGTGAAGGCGGACGATTGTCTGTTTCTAATGTAAATGGATCAATCACTGTAACCGGTGGCAGCGGGGATAGTGTTGAAATTGTTGCGATCAAAACGGCAGACAACCAGAAAGCCCTGGATGGGATAGAGATCGAGATTACTAATACCGCTGATTCCATCGAAATTGAGACTGATTTGCCAAACAGCAGCCGTTGGTTTGGTGGTGGCAATAATGGCGCATCAGTAACTTACGAAATCAAAGTGCCTGCGAGTACGAATCTGGATTCGGTTGAAACCGTGAATGGACATGTCGAAGTTGGTGGGGTTTTGGGTGATGTGCAAGCTGAATCGGTCAATGGAAGTCTGGATTTGAGTGGTCTTGCTGCAAACGCCAGCTTATCTACCGTAAATGGTTCTATCGATGCCTCTTTTAGCAGGCTTGAAGGACAGCAAAAAGTTAAGGCAGAGACGGTAAATGGTCGGGTCACCATCAGAATACCAAAAGACTCAGATGTGGATATCAGTGCCGATACCTTAAATGGTGGAATAAATGCCCGGGATTTTGGGCTGGAAACTAAAAAGGGATTTGTCGGCAGTGATTTGAATGGCAGCATCGGCAGCGGTAGCGCCAGATTAAATATTGATACGGTAAGTGGCTCTATTAAAATACGCAGCAACTAATCTAAATACATTTCTACTCAGGCAAGAGACCCGGCAGACTAATCTGCCGGGTTTTTTTATTTGTTACGGCATTACTTCCCTGTAACCTCTGGTGAGGGAAAAAGTGTAGAATGCAGACGTTAATATACAATTTCAAAAACAGGCCATCATCCGGTTATTCCAGTTTGAACAGGTTTTCGGCGAGCAGGTAAGCAGCCAGACTGGCGCCGCTTGCGGCGAGTATGCCGGCCAGCAGGCCGAGCACGATGAATTCGGTGGCGACACCCGTCAACACGCGTTTTTTTGAGGCGCCGAAAGTGCGCAGCATGGCGCTTTCGTAACGTCGTTCGTCAGCAGAGGACTGAACTGCGGCCCAGAGCACGGTCAGCCCTGCCAGCAGGGTGAAGATAAATACCGCTTGTACGGCCAGCGCGGCCTTGTCCATCACGTCCCTGACCTGGCCGAGCAGGGCGTCCAGGTCGATGGCCGTGACACTGGGGAAGGTTCGCATCAGGTCGAGCAGGTCTCCTTGTTCCGATTCGTCCGCATACAGGCTGGTGATAAAAGTGGCCGGGAAGGATTCCAGCGCACTTGGAGTGAATATCACGAAAAAATTCGGGCGGAAGGAATCCCACTCGACGGTGCGCAGGCTGGTGACTGTAGCGCTAATCGTTTCACCGGCGATGTCGAATGCCAGTTCGTCCCCCAGGGATAGCCCAAGTTCCCGTGCAAAGCCCTGTTCTACGGATGCTTCACTTTCCTGTGTGCTGCCGTCCCAGAACCTGCCTTCGACAATCCGGTTGTCTTCCTGCAGCGTCGCGGACCAGCTCAGGTTGGCGTCCCGGCGGGCCCATTCGCGTCCCTGTGGATCCTCGAATGTCATCTGCGTCACATCCTGGCCGTTGATGGTGGTCATTCTTGCCCGCAGCAGTGGAACGAAACGGGGCACAGCCAGGCCGTGTTCCTGCAGGAAGGCCGTCATTGGCTGAACTTCTTGTGGCTGGATGTTGATCAGGAACTGATTGGGTGCGTTTTCCGGCAGGCTGTGGCGCCAGGTATCCATCAGGTCATTGCGAACGGTCGTGAGTAGCAGGAGGACCATCAGGCCCAGCCCGAAGGCGACCACCTGGATCACGCTTTCACGGCCACGGCGGGCCAGGCTGGCTAAGCCGTAGCGCCAGGCTGCACCTGCCGCTCCCCGGAAACCCCGCAAGGACTTCACCAGTACCCAGCCGGCCGCCGCCAACGCAAGGAAGGTCATTGCGGCGCCACCGAACAGGGTCAGAACCAGCTGTATATCACGGACCATCCACAACAGCAGGACGAGCATTGCGACGATGCCCGCTATCGTGCTGATGCCATAGCGCAGGGGCGGCGGTTCGATATCATGGCTCCAACTCGCCCCAACGGTCTGAGCGGAAGGTATCCCGATTCTGGCCCGTTTCCAGAAAGAACACATTGTCCTGGTAACGGTAGCCCAGCTGGGCATAACCGTGGCGGGAACCCAGTTCGAAATGGTACTCGGCGCTAAGGTAGACCTGCAGCCCCCAAGCAAGGCATCTTTTGGCATTCTGGCGCCGTCAAATACAAATTCGCCGGTGGGGGAGCAGTGCAGACCCAGCTTGGTTTCAATGGCCGTGGGCCATCCAGGTTGGTGACCATCGCCGCGTACAACTCCATTTTTCGGGATTCAAGCCAACGTATCTCTCTTGCGTGTAGCTACCATCATTCGCCGCTTTCAAGCTGACAGTGACGGAAGAAGATTGCTTACAGCAATTTGAGAGAATGTCCATTGTGTTGCGTAAGCGCACAAACGAATACTTTCAGTATTTGTTTGAACCATGGAATTGCTCTCACACCAAGCCTGCACCCCAGGGCAGCCTCTCGGCCCTTACAGGTCCTCACCTTCCCAGACACAGCCAAATTCTTCTGTTGTATACGTACGCCATCGGCCCGAAACGACGTTACTTTACCAGATCATTCAGGAGTACTGGCCTGAGTTTCAGGCTGAGTTGGCCAGTCATGGCAGGTACTTACCGGCATACATTACAAAAGAATTTGATGAGTATCTGAAGTGTGGAAGGTTTGAGCATGGTTTTTTGAGGGTCAGGTGT
>JAZFUZ010000125.1:0-3494 GCA_036447475.1 Lysobacterales bacterium
CCATTCAAATTGGATGATGTTCGACAGGCCCTGCAAGAAGTCGGAGTCGCCGGAATTACCGTCACCGAGGTAAAAGGTTTTGGCCGGCAGAAAGGCCACACGGAACTTTACCGCGGTGCGGAATACATTGTCGACTTCCTGCCCAAGCTCAAACTGGAGACCGCAGTCAGGGAGGATTTGGCTGAGCAGGTTGTAGAGGCCATTCAAAAAGCGGCGGTCACTGGAAAAATTGGTGACGGCAAGATTTTCGTCAGTTCACTTGAACAGGTGATCCGAATCCGGACCGGTGAAACCGGTCCAGAGGCTTTGTAAACCGCCCACAATTTAGGAGAGAGACATGTTTAAGAAAATTAAAGGGCGTTACATGGCCCTGATGGCAGGATTACTCGGCATGCTGCCATCATTGGCCCTGGCCGATGAATTAAGCGCGGGTGATACCGCGTGGATGTTGACAGCCACCGCATTGGTATTGTTTATGACCATTCCCGGTCTTTCATTATTCTACGCCGGCATGGTGCGCAGTAAAAACGTCCTGTCCGTTATGATGCAATGTTTTGCCATTACCGCCCTGATGACCGTTTTGTGGGTCATCTACGGTTACAACCTGGCCTTTGGCGACGGTGGCAGCATGAATGCCTTCTGGGGTGGTTTCGGCAACCTGTTCCTGGCCGGCATGGGGGTTGATTCGATGACCGGTACCATTCCCGAATCCGTCTTCATGACCTTCCAGATGACCTTTGCCATTATTACGCCGGCACTGATCGTGGGTGCCTTTGCTGAACGCATGAAGTTTTCCGCTTTGTTGCTGTTCATGGGCGCCTGGCTGACCATCGTCTATACCCCTATCTGTCACTGGGTCTGGGGTGGTGGCTGGTTGGGTGATTACGGCGTAATGGATTTTGCCGGTGGCACCGTTGTCCATATTAACGCGGGTGTTGCCGGTCTGGTCGCAGCACTGGTGCTTGGCAAGCGCCATGGTTTTGGTTCTACTGCCATGCCACCGCATAACCTGACGCTGTCGGTTATCGGTGCGTCCATGCTGTGGGTCGGCTGGTTTGGCTTCAACGCAGGCAGCCAGCTGGCTGCTGACGGTACCGCCGGAATGGCCATGGCCGTGACCCAGATTGCAGCCGCTGCTGCTGCTTTAGGCTGGATGTTTGCCGAATGGGTCGTGCATGGTAAACCCAGTGTTCTCGGTATTATTTCCGGCGCAGTTGCAGGTCTTGTGGCCATTACACCCGCCTCCGGTTCAGTGGGCCCGATGGGCGCTCTTGCCATTGGCGCAGCGGCCGGTGTGGGTTGTTACTGGGCGGCGACCAGTCTGAAGCGCGCCCTGGGGTATGACGATTCACTGGACGTATTCGGTGTTCACGCGGTTGGCGGCATTATCGGCGCCATGTTGACCGGAGTGTTTTCCGCTGTCAGCCTGGGTGGTTCGGGGCTTGCTCGAGACACAATCTCAGAGCAGGTTATCGCCCAGGGAATTGGTGTCGGCGCAACCATCGTCTATACCGCTGCTGTGAGCTTCGTCATCCTCAAGGTGATTGATGCACTGATTGGTCTGCGTGTGGATGAAGATTCAGAAACCGAAGGCCTGGATGTCAGCCAGCATGATGAACGTGGCTATATCCTGAACTAAAACTGAAGTGCGCAAACCGGGGTCCGCGCTGACCCCGGTTTGCGCGGATTATTACACAGCGTTTGTTCAGCGCTCGGACTGGCCGACGTGCCAGGGGGATTCGGGCAGGTTGGATTCCGTGACGACTTCCATGAATGCTCTGGCCTGCGGTGAGAGAAATTTGCCGCGGCGCATGACTGTGCCGTAGCTGCGCTTGGGGAAATAGGCGCTCATGTTTTTTGCCACCAGTTTGTCGCCGTCGCGCAGGCAGATTCCGGTGACGATGGAAACGCCGAAATCCAATTCCACGTAGCGCTTGATGACTTCCCAGCCACCCACTTCCAGGGTCACATTAAAAGGCACCTGGTGCTGTTGGAAGACGTGGTCCACCATGCGCCAGGTGGTCAGGCGGCGAGGTGGCAAAATCAAACCATAGGGAGAGATGTCTTCAATCCTGACATTGTCGTTGTCGGCCAGGTCATGCCCCAGCGGTAAGATCAGCGCGGGTTCGAAAGAATAAATCGGCTGATAGTCGATGTCCGACGGCACATCGAGCATGGAGCCAATTGCAAAATCGACTTCATCATCGCGGATCATGGCCAGGCCATCACGGCCCGTGACATTTTTGAGTTGCACGTGGATGTTGGGGTAACGCCTGCGAAAGTGCTGCACGAGGGGTGGCAGCAGGTAGATAATAGTCGACTCGCCGGCTGCGATCACCACCTCACCGCTATCGAGGTCACCTTTCATCCGGCGGTTGAAGCGGGCGTTGAGCGTCTCCAGACTTTCGACCAGAGGCCGTGCCATTTCAAGCAGTTCCTGGCCTTCCCGGGTCAAGTTGATCCGGGGTCCGTGGCGCTCGAACAGCACCGTATCCAACTCGCGTTCCAGTGCTCGAATCTGCAGGCTGATCGCAGGCTGGCTGAGGTACAGCTCTTCTGCCGCATCGATCATCTTGCCGCTCTTGGCGACAGCACAAAAGGCCTTCAGCTGTTTTAGCTGGTTGCCCTTATAGTAGAAACGTGCTTGATTTTTATTCAAAATCAATCTCAATTAATATTTAACGTATGTTATATTAAACATTGAAATATTTGTCTTGTCAAAGATAAGGTATTTTCCATAAGCTGGACGGTATGAAGTCTTTGCCGGCAACGGAGACAATGGGTGGGTTTCTCGCCGCGATAAGGTGTTTAATAATCAATTCTGACCGAGAAAATACAGCACAAGGGTACATCCAATGAATACAGAGCACGAAATCAAATGCATGCAGGCCGACTGGTCAACCAAGCAGCGATGGAAGGGTATCAAGCGTGGCTATGAGCCCGCAGACGTACTGCGGCTTCGTGGGACCGTCAAGATCGAATACAGCCTCGCCCGCCAGGGTGCCGAGAAATTGTGGCGGTACATGGCCAGTGAGCCTTTCATCAATTCGCTGGGCGCCCTGACCGGCAACCAGGCCATGCAACAGGTCAAGGCTGGTCTGAAAGCCATCTACCTCTCCGGCTGGCAGGTGGCTGCGGATGCCAACCTGGCTGAATCCATGTATCCCGATCAGTCTCTATATCCCGCAAACTCCGTGCCCAGTGTGGTACGGCGCATCAACAATGCCTTGCTGCGTGCTGACCAGTTGTATCATGCCGAGGGTGACAATTCGGTGGATTGGTTGCAACCGATTATTGCGGATGCCGAAGCCGGATTCGGCGGCGTGCTCAATGCCCACGAAATGATGAAAGCCATGATCGAAGCAGGCGCCGCAGGCGTGCATTTCGAAGACCAGCTGGCTTCAGCCAAGAAGTGCGGCCACATGGGAGGGAAAGTGCTGGTGCCCACGTTCGAGTTTTTGCACAAATTGACCGCCGCCCGGCTGGCGGCGGAT
>JAZFUZ010000126.1:0-7462 GCA_036447475.1 Lysobacterales bacterium
TGCTTACCGATCAAAAGATGATCCGGCAAGCTGAACGTTTAAGCAGTGCAATAGACAACCGGGAAGCCATCAGGCTCCCGGCCCTAACAAAAAACTCGGGAAATTATACGGCCGAGACGTTCTCGGCCTGGGGTCCCTTCTCGCCAGCGACAACTTGCATCGTTACCTTCTGGCCTTCGTACAGGGTCTTGCGGCCTTCGCCTTGGATTGCGCTGAAATGAACGAATACATCCTTCCCGCCTTCCTGCTCAATAAATCCAAACCCTTTTGAGTCGTTGAACCACTTGACGGTTCCTTCTACTAAATCTGACATCTTCTACCTCATTTTTAAATTGCCTGACCATGCCATCTGAATCTTTCGGGTACCGGTTTTTCAGGCGGATGTTACTGGATTCATCCCGTCTTCGTTACGCTGGCACCGGCCATTGTGCCAGATTGGGCGCAGCTTTCAATCAAAAAAGTGAACAGATCTTATGTGGCAGGCCGGAGCACCAGGAATAAAGCATCATATTTTCGGGGTTTTGAGGACTTTCTGACCGTGGGCGATCGCCATTGCCCCGCTGCGCACAACGGCGAGTATTTCAGTATGTTCACCAAGCTGAGAAATGAAGTCATCAATGCAGGTATTCGTACCAGTGAGTTCCAGCGTGTAGGTTTCGGGGCAGTTGTCCAGTACGCGAGCGCCGGCGGCTTCTATCAGCTCTGACAGGAATTGTTCCACCCCGGCCTGGACTTTGACTTTCATTAACAGAAGTTCCCGCTCGATATGATCATCCCGGGTCATATCTACCGTATTGACCACGTCTACCAGTTTCAGCACTTGATTGTTGATCTGCTCGATGACAGCGTCTGACCCCCTGGTAACCAGAGTCAGCCGTGAAACCTCGGAGTCCTCGGTCGGCGCAACACTCAGGGATTCAATGTTATAACCGCGGGATGAAAACAGGGCGATGACACGGGCCAGCGCCCCTGCCTCGTTTTGCATCAAGATTGAAATTATATGGCGCATTTTTCTGATTCCCGGTTCGAGTAATCCATCTGCAATGGTCGCGCAGAACACCGGCTATTGCAATGTAGCAATAATTGATTGAAACTTCGAAAAATAATGAACCATTCCTCGCAAATTTCGCAACCTGCATCTCATCCATTAGCTGGCACAACCATGACCGGCGCCGAGATGGTGGTCCAGGTGCTGGTTGATGCAGGTGTCGATATCATATTCGGTTACAGTGGCGGAGCCATCCTCCCTACCTATGACGCGGTGTTCCGTTACAACGATGAACATCGCGACGAGAACGGGAATGAACCCATGCCATTGATCGTGCCGGCCAATGAGCAAGGCGCTGGCTTCATGGCAGCAGGGTACGCCCGTGCCAGCGGTGAGGTGGGTGTCGCCATGGTGACGTCCGGTCCGGGAGCTACCAATATGGTCACGCCGGTACGCGACAGCATGGCTGATTCCACCGCCATTGTCGTAATCTGCGGGCAAGTCCCGACAGCTGCGATTGGCAGCGATGCGTTCCAGGAAGCACCCGTATCCAGTTGCCTGGGGCCGGTGTCCAAGCACACTTTTCTTGTTACCAAACCGGAATTACTCGAGCAAACGATTCGCACTGCCTTCGAAATCGCCCGAACCGGCCGCCCCGGCCCGGTCGTGGTGGATTTGCCCAAGGATGTTCAGAACTGGACCGGTACTTTCCGGGGTAGCGGCCTGCTACCGGTACGTGGCTATCGCCAGCGTATTCATTCGGTAAAAGATAACGTGCTTGATGAGGTGAGTTGTGAGGTATTTTTTACCATGTTACAGGACTCGCAACGGCCCCTGATATACGCGGGTGGTGGTGTCATCAATGGCAATGCCACTGAAGAGTTACGTCGGTTTTCTTCCCGCTTTGGTCTTCCGGTGACCACCACGCTGATGGGTATAGGGGCAGTAGATACAAAAGACCCCTTGTCATTGCACATGCTGGGCATGCACGGCTTGGCCTCTGCCAACTACGCGGTAGATGATTGCGATTTCCTGATCGCCATCGGCGCACGTTTTGATGACCGGGTGGCGGGCGTGCCGGAGAAGTTTGCGCCCAGGGCCAGGCACATCGCCCAGTTTGATATCGACTCATCGGAAATCGGTAAGGTCAAATCCGTCGACTGGTTTCACGTGGGAATTCTGAAGCAGGACCTGCAGCGCCTCTGCGAATACGGGGACCGCCACGATATTTCACTGGATCTCAAGCAGTGGCACAGGGAAATTGCCAGCCTGAAAGAAACCTACTGTCTCAATTACGACCGGGACAGCAATCTCATTCAGCCCTATGCGGTGATTGAAATCATCAATGACATCACCCGCGGGGATGCGATTATTTCGACCGGGGTTGGACAGCACCAGATGTGGGCCGCGCAGTATTTCGATTTCAAACACCCCAGATTATGGCTCACATCCGGCAGCATGGGCACGATGGGTTACGGCCTGCCCGCTGCGATCGGCGCGCAATTCGCGGCGCCCGACCGCCTGGTCATCGACGTAGACGGAGACGCCAGCATCCGCATGAATATCGGCGAACTCGAGACTGCAACAAGCTATGACCTTCCGATCAAGGTCCTGGTGCTCAACAATTTTGGCGACGGCATGGTCAAGCAGTGGCAGAAGCTGTATTACAATGCCCGCCTGTCCGGCAGTGACAAGTCATTGCGCAAGAAAAATTTCATCAAGGCGGCTGAAGCCGATGGCTTCAACTACGCGGTCCGCCTGGATGAAAAGGCTGATATGAAACGGGTGATCAGAGAATGGCTGGGATTCCCGGGACCGGCGTTTCTCGAAGTGATTATCGACCGGGATGCCGGTGTCTACCCGATGGTCGGGCCGGGCCTGACCTACGACCAGATGATCACGGGGGACTTCATACCGACACGAAGCAGGGTCAGCGAGAAAGATATCGACAGTTCTGAGATGTTCTAGCCCGTGTTCCTTTAATGACCTGTGCTTCCACCAGGGGTGCAACGTGGTTGGCGCCGGCGCTTTAAGCCGAGGGGCACGGGTATCCACACCGGACGCTCGCGGGCGCTTTCCAGGTAATCTATGGTGTCGTCGACGATCCGGTGCGCTCATTGAAAGCAGCCAGGCGCTGATTGATTCTGGGAATAAAATCAGGATCGAGGTCGGCTAAGGTCAGGGCGTGTTCGAGTATGTCGCAGGCTTCGCGGGAGCGGGGCCTGGAGTAGGCGCAAAACAGGTCCCTGACACTCAGACCTCCTTCGCCGGCCTGAATTTTTTCTACCGCGTCTCCTGCCTCAACCACACCGGTTTCAATCACCCGCAGGTAAAAACCAGGTCGTGCGGCATCGGTAAACCTGCGCGGCATCGTCTTGTCGTTGAATTTAATTCCCAGCATGGCGCAGGGTATGCGTGGTCCGGTAACGGTGGTCAGAGCCGTTCCTGCCAACAGGCAGTCACCGATAAAAATCTCATCTTCGTCCAGCCCGGAAATTGTCAGGTTTTCACCGAACTGGCCGAATGACAGGTCGTTCCTGCCCAGCGCCTCACTCCACCAGGCATAGTGATCATGGGCATAGGCATAAACTGCTTTGTGGATACCTCCGTGTACTTTGAGATTGGCTTGACCGTCGCCTGCGAGACTGGTTTTTCCCAAGGCAACGGGGCCGTTGACCGGTTCTTTGAAGATGGAAGAACGCATGGTCCGTCCTTCAAATTCAAACTCAAGGGCCTGGGAAACGTTGACAGCCATTATTTTCATAGTCATCGCTCCATTGAATCATTTTTTGGTGGATCTGCCCATAGGTTGATGTACTCCTTCATGCGATAATCGTTTGGTTGAAACATTATCGGCCGCAAGCGGCCTCTCATTTTGTCAGGGCCGGTTAACCCTTGCCCCGGCGTTGCCGGCCAAAAGGAAAACCAAGTGCATCTCGGTATCCCCGCTTTACTGGATTTTTACAGGACTCACGCAGCTGAAGATTCGCTGGTGCTGGTAACCATCATCGCGACAGAAGGATCAACCTATCGCAAGCCAGGGGCGATGATGTTGATCAGCCGGGATGACTCCTTCGAGGGCATGATCTCTGGCGGTTGCCTGGAAGGTGACCTGCTGCATCATGCAGCAGAGGTATTTAACAGCGGGCAGGCGAAGTTCGTCACCTACGATATGCATGCAGGAGATGATCTGGTCTGGGGTCTCGGTCTGGGTTGTGACGGCATTATTCGCCTGATGCTTAAGCGCCTGGACTGTGAGCACGGCTTTGCATTCCTGGAACAGCTTGAAGCTTCACATGCGGCCCGCTCCGCCGTGTTGCTTGCACTGACAACACAGTCAAACGGCAGCCTCCCGTTAGCTTCCTTTGCGCTGCTTGACCGGGCAGGAAAGACCTGCGGAGAAGTTGCTCTGATCGGATTACTGCAGGATATTTTGCATCAAGGCTGGCCAGATTGGCGTTATTGGAAAACCTGCGATACAGAAAAGGGCCAGTCAGGCGAGACCATTGTGGTCAATCTCCCACCGCAAACCAGGGTGCTTGTCTGTGGCGCCGGCCCGGATGCCATTCCGGTGGTGCGTGCCCTTTGTGCGCTGGACTGGGATGTACACATTGTGGACCACCGTCCCGCCTATGCCAGGGTCGATCGGTTTCCGGACAAGTGTCGGATGATCCAGGCCCGGCCGGAACGACTCGCGGAATTCGTCAATCTTGACGAATTCGATGCGGCTGTGGTCATGAGCCACCATCTGGAAAATGACAGTATTTATCTGGCACAGCTGGCGAAAAAAGACCTTGTTTACCTGGGGTGCCTGGGCCCGCGGGCACGCCGGGATCGTCTGAGGAAAATGGCCGGTTGTCCTGATCGGGAGGTGTTCGGACCCGTGGGTCTGGACATCGGGGCTGAACTTCCCGCAGCTATTGCACTTTCGCTGGTTGCAGAAATCCATGCGGTGCTTAACCGTCGCAGTGGTCTGTCCCTGACACCAGCGCCCAAGCATGAAACGGACTGACTGGCGGCACAAGCTGGGGATCGTGTTACTGGCCGCAGGCGGTTCTTCCCGTATGGGCCGCCCAAAACAGTTGCTTCAAATTGAAGGCGAAGCCCTGGTGACGCGGGTGAGCCGCCGCCTGGTCGAACTGGAATCGGATAGCGTGATGGTGGTGACAGGCTCAGCTGCGCAGGCGGTAAATGATCAACTTTCCGGTTTGCCGATCCAGATCGTGCACAACCCCCGCTGGGAAGAGGGCATGGCCAGTTCACTGGCTGCGGGTGTGAAAAACCTGCCGGCGGAAATCGAAGGTGCCCTGATCGTGTTGTGTGATCAGTGGCAGGTAGGGCTCGCAGATCTGCAGAAACTGGTGCAAGCCTGGAATACTGATATATCACGCATTGCCGCAGCCTGTTGGCAGGATGAGGGGCAGCAGGTGATTGGGCCTCCAGCTATTTTTCCCAGGGCTTTGTTTGGAGAACTATTTGCTTTGAACGGTGACCGGGGCGCCAGGGCTGTTATCGAAAAACACCGTGAACGCACCTTTTTCGTTGCGATGAAAAACGCCCGTTTTGACCTTGATGAGCCCGCAGACACCGAAGTATTTCCGGGTTAACCGTGAGTAGCCGTACCCCAGTAATTGAAGCTGGCGGGTTTCCAGCCGGGTAAATACATGGTCTCCATATCCCGCGATTTGAAGCCGGACTGTTCCAGCAACTGTGGGATGGGACGGTTGAGATTGCAGCCGCCGCCCAGTTTTTTCCAGATCGGATTGAAGCGGTTCTGCCAGCGTTGAACGCTTTTATCTGGTGCGACCCCGTGTTCGCAGAAAATCAGTTTACCGCCGGGTTTCAACACACGCCTGATTTCATCCAGGGCAGAGTGGACCTCGCTTATGGTGCACAGGGTATAGGTCATCACGATCGTATCGGCGCTGTTATCGTCCAGCGGAATGGACTCGGCGCCCGACTGGATAAATTCGACATCGATATGGTGCCGTGCGGCATTCTTCTGCGCGATCGACCACATTTCAGCTGAAGGATCCAGGCCCCAGAGGTGTTTGACTTTATCGGTATGGTAAAAAGGAATATTGAGTCCGGACCCGATACCAATTTCCAGCACCCTGCCTTCCGCCAGGGGAACAACTTTTTCCCGTTGCTTCATGGCCGGTTTCATCCCGCATATGAAATGCACGATCTTCGGCATCACATATTGCTGATAAATACTCAATTATTTTTTCAGCTCAGAGAATATAACGGCTGAGGTCCTCGTTGCCGGCCAGTTCCTCGAGGTGTTCGTCTACGTAGGGGGCGTCAATTACAAAGGAATCACCGGAGCGGTCGGGGGCTTCGTAGGAGATCACGTCCAGCAGGCGTTCCAGCACGGTGTGCAGGCGCCTGGCGCCGATATTCTCCGTAGATTCGTTTACTTGCCACGAGATTTCCGCGATCCGCCGCACGCCGGCCTCGGTGAAACTCAGGTCTACGCCTTCGGTGGCCATTAGGGCGGTGTATTGCTCGGTCAGTGAGGCCTGCGGTTCGGTCAGAATGCGCGTGAAATCATCCACGGTCAGGGCGCGCAACTCAACGCGAATTGGCAGGCGGCCCTGCAGTTCGGGGATCAAGTCGGAAGGCCTGGACAGGTGAAAGGCGCCGGAGGCTATGAAAAGCATGTGATCGGTTTTCACCATGCCGTGGCGGGTGGAAACCGTGCAACCCTCGACCAGCGGAAGCAGATCACGTTGGACGCCTTCACGGGAGACATCCGCGCCGGCATATCCGGAACGTCTGGTTACTTTGTCCAGTTCGTCGATGAAAACGATGCCATTTTGCTCGGCATTTTCCAGTGCTTGCTGTTTGATCTCTTCATCATTGATCAGTTTTGCGGCTTCGTCCTCGACCAGAACCGACATGGCCTCGCGAATTTTCATCTTGCGTTTTTGGGTCTTTGAGCCCCCCATGTTCTGGAACATGCCCTGCAACTGGCTGGCCATTTCTTCCATTCCCGGAGGCGTCATGATCTCAATGCCGAACGGTGCAGAGATGTCGAATTCAATTTCACGATCGTCCAGTTCGCCGTGCACCAGCTGCTTGCGAAATTTCTGGCGGGTTTTGTTATCACCGGCATCCTTCGCCTCTGGTTCATTGGCCAAACCGATGGGGCTCTGGGGGCGGGGTAACAGGGCATCGAGGATGCGCTCATACGCCGCATCCTCTGCCCGCGGGCGTACCCTGGACATGGCCTGTTCGCGAGTCATTTTGACCGAGGAATCCACCAGGTCCCTGATGATGGACTCTACGTCCTTGCCGACATAGCCCACCTCGGTGAACTTGGTTGCTTCAACCTTGATGAATGGCGCGTTGGCCAGGCGGGCCAGGCGGCGGGCGATCTCGGTCTTACCGACGCCAGTGGGTCCGATCATCAGGATATTTTTCGGTGTGATCTCATTGCGCAATTCTTCATTCACCTGCATTCGCCGCCAG
>JAZFUZ010000127.1:0-7179 GCA_036447475.1 Lysobacterales bacterium
CAATGGCGAGAAACAAACCGAGCGATATCCAGCCAGCCATTAGATTCTTCCCGGATGCCCGAGTATGAAGCGGTATATGTTCTTATTTCCTACGGGATTCATGAAGCAGGCATGCTATCACCCCAAGCCGGGTCGAAAGAATATTTTGCTTAAATTTTTATACACAGAGCGTGCCACCAATAAATAATCATCAACTTATTCAGATTTCTGATCATTCTCTAGCATATTTATTCTGTAATCCAATGATATTCAAGTATTTAATCAATGCAAATAAACTAATTACCTATCCCAGCCATGCACACAGGCCATACCCGAGCCCCCACCGACTGCGAATTATACACAGAGTTATCCACAAGCTGGCAGACGATGTTGACGCAAGCGGTGACTGTCCTCCGCCACACCGACAATCGCACAGGCAGCCATTGAGACCATGAATATTTCTTCTGCCACAGCCGAGGGTTTACAATATGCCGTTTTCAAGACCATTCTGACGATAGCCGGCAAGAGACCCATTCCGTGAAAGAACATATAGAAGAATTACTGGCACAGTCCTTGCTGCATCTGCAGCGTGAAGGTGTGTTACCCAAAGAGGCCGAACCTGCCATTTTACTGGAGCGGACCCGTTCTCCGGAACATGGTGAATTCGCGTCAAACCTTGCTATGGTTTTGTGCAAGGCAGCAGGCATGCCGCCACGCGAGCTGGCCCAGGCTATTATCGACCGACTGCCACGCTCCAGGCAGCTTGACCGGACCGAGATCGCCGGTCCTGGTTTCATTAATTTCTTTCTCAACCGCCTGGCGCTTTCCGGGGTCATCAGGGATGTACTCGATCAGGGTGAGCGATACGGAAACCTGAGCCCTGAACACGAGGAAAACATCACGCTGGAGTATGTATCAGCCAATCCAACCGGACCACTCCACGTCGGACATGGCCGTGGGGCTGCTTACGGTGCCAGCCTGGGCAACATCCTTGAGTGTGCGGGGCATAAGGTTCAGAGGGAATATTACGTCAACGACAACGGCCGCCAGATGGACATCCTGGCCGCATGCGTCTGGCTGCGTTACCTCGAGTTGTGCGGCGAGCAGGTACAGTTCCCGGAAAACGGCTATCAGGGCGACTACATTTATGACATCGCCCGCACAGTACGGGCCGACCATGGCGACAGGTGGCGTTTCACCGGCCATGATGTTGAAGACGGCTTACCGCCGCCACTGACCCAGGGTGGAGACGGAGAAATCCACATTGACGCCCTGATCAAGCGTGCCCGGGAGCTGTTGGGAAACAAGGGCTATACCGTTTTTTTCAACGCGGCCCTGGACAGTATTCTGGATGATATCAAGGATGACCTGTCCGACTTTGGTGTGCATTTCGACCAGTGGTTTTCCGAACAGAAACTGGAAGACAGTGGTGCTGTTGAACACGCAATCAAACGTCTGCGCGATAATGGCCACTTGTATGTGAAAGACGGGGCAACCTGGTTTCGTGCCTCGGCCCTGGGCGACGAGAAAGACCGTGTCATTATTCGCAAGAACGGTCGGACCACGTATTTTGCATCGGATATCGCCTACTTTCTGAACAAGATCGAACGCGGTTTTGATCGCGCCATTTATGTACTCGGGGCCGACCATCACGGCTACGTGGCCCGCCTGCGTGCCGCAGCTATAGGCCTGGGTGAGGACCCTGACCGGCTGGACGTATTGTTGATCCAGTTCGCCGTATTGTTCCGCCAGGGTAAGAAAGTGCAGATGTCGACCCGTTCGGGGCAGTTCATCACCTTGCGCGAATTGCACAAAGAAGTAGGCAAAGACGCTGCCCGTTTCTTTTACATCATGCGTTCGCACGAACAGCATCTCGATTTCGACCTCGACCTGGCGAAGTCGCACAGCAACGAAAACCCCGTGTATTATATCCAGTATGCTCATGCGCGGATTTGCAGCGTGCTCCGCACCCTGGAGAAGAAGGACTTGTACCACAATGAAGCCATCGGGGAGGCTGCACTGGACCTGTTGATCGAGGATCACGAATTGGCGCTGACACGCACATTGAGTCGCTTCCCCGAAACCATAGAGTCCGCGGCGCGCAGCCGCACACCTCACCTCCTGGCCCACTATCTCCACTCCGTCGCTACCGATTTACATGCTTACTACAACGCACACCAATTCCTGATCGACGAGGAGAATCTCCGCAATGCCCGGCTGAACCTGATCCTGGCAACAAAAATCATTTTGCACAAAGGCCTGGCCCTGCTGGGTGTTTTGGCTCCAGAGGAAATGTGAATGGCGAAAAACAGGCGAAAAAAATCCAGCGGGGGCAGGAAGGGAACAACGGCATGGATGTGGTTATTAACCGGTATCCTGATCGGTCTTGGCCTCGCATGGTATTTCTTTGCCAAGGGCTATATCCCAGCGGCCCGGATCGAGCAACCGATCGCTGGAGAAACATCAAGCCGGCAGCAACCTGAGCCCGCAATCGCGGATGGCATTTCATCTGCCGATGCCGAACCGGACAGACCCCATTACGATTTCTTCACCGTCCTGCCGGAGATGAAAGTAGTGATCCCCGAACGGAAGAATGGCCAGGAGATAGCCCTGGAAACCGATACGGGCACCTACCTGCTGCAGGCAGGCTCCTTCAGGCAAGCCAGCGATGCTGAACAATTGAAAGCCAGCCTGGCACTGATTGGCATCGCTGCCAGGATACAGACCGTTAACGTCAACCAAGCCACTTGGCACCGTGTGCGCATCGGTCCCGTCAACGGCGCCCGCAAAGCCGACGAATTAAGAAATCAACTCGCCGACAACGGCATTGACAGCCTGGTGATGAAAACCCCTTGAGCGACGTTACTGTGTCTGATATCCATCCATATCGGTGGTGTCATTGGTCATACAGGCACGTGCCTACAATTCCTGCGGGTCGATATCGATGGTCCACCGGGTTTTGCGCGAAGAAGGCAAATCGCGCAGGCTCAGCAACCACTGGTCGATCTGCCGGTGCAGGCTGGCCCGGTTGGGGCTGAGCAGCATCAGGTACATTCGTGAATGCCCCCCCATCCGCTCCATGATGGCCGGCATCGGACCGTGGGCAAGTGTATCCCCTGGCGGAAACAGCTCGATCGCTTCGCGTAAAAACTTTTCCACATCAGACCGTTCATGCGCTTGCGCGCGTAACAACGCCTGGTAACCCACCGGCGGAAGCCCCGCCAACCGGCGCTCCTGGAGCAGCCATCGGGCGTAAGCTTCATATCCACGAGTCAACAACAATTCAAGCGCCGGATGTTCCGGGTGCAGCGTTTGCAGGATCACCGTGCCGGGCTTGTCCATCCGGCCCGCTCTGCCCGCAACCTGCTGCAACATCTGGCCCATACGCTCGAGTGCACGGTAATCCGAACTGTACAGAGCCTGGTCAACGTTGACGATCACTACCAGCGTTACCTTGGGGAAGTGATGGCCCTTGGCCAGCATCTGAGTACCCACCAACAGACAGGTCTCACCCTTCATCACTTGCTCGAGTTGCATGGCCATCACACCCTTGCCTCTGGTGCGGTCCCGGTCGAAGCGCAATACGGGAATCCCGGGAAAGTGCTGCTCCAGAGCCTCCTCCAATTGCTGGGTACCCTCACCCGCTCCCATCAAGGCATCCGCCCGGCAGTCAGGGCACAGCTTCGGCACCTTCCTCCGGGCACCACAATGATGGCAGCACAACAGGCCGGCGCTACGGTGCCAGGTCAGGCGTGCATCGCAACGATCACAGCTGCCGTACCAGCCGCACTGCTGGCACATCAACACCGGCGCATAACCTCTGCGATTGAGAAAAACCATGACCTGTTCTTCTCTTTCGATCGTTTCCCTGATGGCTTCGAGCGCCGTTGCGGACAAACCATGGAAAGTGTTTTGTTGGCACAGGTCCAGCACGCGCCAGCGCGGCAGGGGTGCAGAGGTAGCGCGCTCACGCAACCGGTGCCAAGCGTACTTGCCGGCAAAGGCATTGTTGAGTGATTCGAGGGATGGGGTGGCGCTGCCCAGCACGACAGGGATGTTCAGGTCCGCTGCCCGCTTGATGGCAACGTCCCGGGCCGAGTAGCGAAAACCATCCTGCTGCTTGAAAGAGGCATCGTGCTCTTCATCCAGAATGATCAGGCCCACTTTGGGCATGGGCGTGAACAGGGCGGAGCGTGTACCCACGATGAGTTGCGCACGACCGGCTCGGGCCGCAGCCCAGGCCTCCAGTCGCTGACCCTGGCTCAGACCCGAGTGGATCACCGCAGGCTCAAGCGCCAGGCGTTGCCTGAACCGTCTGAGTAGTTGCGGTGTCAATCCAATTTCCGGAACCAATACCAGCACCTGCCGGCCCCTGGCCAGCACCTCCTCCATCAACCTCATGTAAACCTCGGTCTTGCCGCTACCGGTGATTCCGTCGAGCAAATGACAATGAAAGTGCCGCAGGTCCCGTGATATTTTATCGACCGCTTGTTGCTGTTCGCCGGTCAATTGCGGTCCGGGTGCTATGACCGGTGGATCGGTTGATGCGGGGCTCTGCTCTACCCAACCCTGTTCCATGAGCCGGGCCAGTGTTTTCCGCCACTGGCTCCCGATTCCAAACAACGCTTCAGCGGCCCTCGCCCCTGCCGCCAGTGTTTCGAGCATGCGGTATTGGGTCGTTTGCCTGCCCGCCGGCTGCTCCAGCCGTTGCCGGCCGGCCTGGGTGAGGAAATAATGGACGGGTGCTGCCGGCAGCTTGCCCTGGGCCCTGCGCAACGCCGGCGGCAGCGCGCTCAGAACAACCTCACCAGGTGCATGTTTGTAGTACTTCCAGCACCACTCAAGGAGTTTAAGTAATTTCGGGTCCAGCAAAGGTTCGGATTGATCCAGGGGCCGGGTAATCCGCAGCAACCGTTTTAGCGGCAATTGACTTTCTGTGGCATGCCCTGTGACCATGCCCACCAACTTCCGGCGCCCGAAGGAAACCAGCACCCGCGAACCCACCGGTGTGAGGGAGCCTTCTTCCGCCGGGAGATAATCAAACAGTTGAGGCAGCGGAACAGGTAGCGCGACCTTGATTATCGAGTGGTGAATCAATTGATCTTTTGATGCTCCGGAGCTTCCGCATTCAGTTGGGAAAACCGTCGCTCCAGCAATTCCCGGTTCGATTCTAGTTCAGCAATGTCCGCCACGATCCGGGCAGTCTCGCGAAGCAGGAAATCAGGCCTCCTTTCTTCTTCATCACCCACTTCATCGTCGCCCGCTGCATCGGCGTCCACCAAGTCGTCGGATGCTTCGACCAGCACGTTTTCATCACTCATCCGGGTGTTCCGCTTGGCTTTACGTTCCGCGCGCCTGGCCTCGTCTTCAGCCATCTTTTCGCGGCCAACGGACTCCAGCAGGGACACCTTTTTTTCTTTTGAATGGATGTTGTAATCTTCGATGTCACTGAGCAGCCAGCCAAACTCCTGATTCTTTCCTATGCGGACCTGGTGGCGGCTGTCGGCCACGGCCACTATGTGGTTCAGGTCACCACTGGGAACGAATCGAACGGGGTCGATACTGGTCCAGGGCAGTGCATTATCATACGAGCGCTCCCCGTATTTTTCCGGGTCGCCGGCCGAGGGAAAACGGATATCCGGCACCACGCCCCGGCTCTGTGTGGAGCCTCCATTAACACGGAAGAACTGTGCCATGGTGATCTTCAGTTGGCCCATTCCCGGCGTATCGGAAGGAGCGTAGTTATCCAGGTCCAGCAGGCTTTGCACGGTGCCTTTGCCAAAGGTAGGCTCACCAACCACCAGTCCACGACCGTAGTCCTGAATGGCCGCAGCAAAAATTTCCGAGGCCGAAGCACTGTAGCGGTTTACCAATACCGCCAGTGGCCCATCCCAGGCCATGCCTGGCTCAACATCCTCTTCCAGCGATATACGGCCACTGGAATTGCGCACCTGAACAACCGGGCCCTTATCAATGAAAAGGCCAGTAAGCGTAGTTGCTTCCAGCAACGAACCACCACCATTGTTGCGCAGGTCAATCACGATTCCCTGCACACCCTGATTTTTGAGCCCCGCAATGAGTTTACGCACGTCACGTGTGCTGGAACGGTAATCCGGTTTGTTTTGTGCCCGACCGTTGAAATCGAGGTAGAAAACCGGTAGCTTGACCACACCAATTTTAGCCACTTCATCCTCGGAACCCCCAACAGAACTATTGATCGGCAAGTCGATGATTTCGCTCTTGGCCGCCTGCTCCTCCAGCTTGACCTCATTGCGGACGATGTCGATGATGCTGGTGGGGCCACTGATACTTGCCGCCTCCGGCAGGACTTCGAGACGTACTACCGTGTCCTTGGGACCGCGGATCAGGTTCACCACATCGTCGACGCGCCAGCCAATGACATCAACCATCTTGCCTTCCCGGCCCTGGCCGACGGCAGTAATGCGGTCACCCGCTTGCAGGCGCCCATCTTGCGCAGCAGGACCACCCGCTACGACTCTTGAAATCGTGGTGTATTCACTCTCCCGTCCCAGCAGTGCACCAATGCCTTCCAGTGACAGCTTCATCGAGATTTCGAAATTCGCGGAGGTCCTCGGAGAAAGGTAAGCTGTGTGCGGTTCAATGGATTGAGCAAACGCATTCATGAAATACTGGAACACGTCTTCCTCATTGAGCTCACTGATCCTGCGTTCCAGGTTGTCGTATCGTTCGGTCAGTGTCTCTACGATGGCCGTATCTTCCTTGTCGGTCAACTTTAGGCGGAGGTAGTCATTTTTGACCCGCAAACGCCACAATTCATCCAGTTCCTCCGTGTTTTGGGCCCAGCGTACATCCTCCCGGTCAAATGGGTAATACTCGTCTATGGTGAAATCAAACGGCTGCTTGACCCGCGAACGGGAATAGTTGGCGCGCTGCCTGACACGATCCACATAGACATTGAATATTTCGTACGCCGGCAACAGATCGGAGTGCCGAAGTGCATCATCCAAACCATTTCGATAGCGCTCGAACACCTCGATATCCGGGCCGAGAAAATAAACCCGGTTGGGGTCCAGGACTTCGAGGTATCTGTCGAATATTTCACTCGAAAGCTTATCGTCCAGGCGGGTTTCCTTGTAATGCCAGTTGGTCAGGAACTTGGTGGCAAGGTTGGTGGCGTAGCGTTGGCCTATGCTGGGCTTGAGGACCAGCGATGTTCCG
>JAZFUZ010000128.1:0-9194 GCA_036447475.1 Lysobacterales bacterium
CGCTGAACCCGGTCAGCGTCCGGGCCTGGGGTGCCGAAGGCCACTTCCAGGTTGCGAAGCTGGCCATGCAGGCCCTTGACCCGACCGCCAGCGCCTGGCTTCACGATGCTCTGGGCACGGACGATGTGGCGGCGATCAGCAAAGCCTGCAACTGGCCGGACCGCGTCAGGGATACTCCTGCCTGGGATTGGAGTGCGCCGCAGCATTACGTCAATATCCCGCGCAGCGCATCCCATTATGACCGGGAGCGGGACTGTCCTGATGGCCTTTGCGTGACCGAAGCCATCAAGAAATACACGGGCCAACTGGGTAATCCGCGACTGGATAAGCGCAAGCAGTGGGAAGCTTTCGCCTGGCTGTGCCACCTGGTGGGCGATCTGCACCAACCATTGCACGCCGGCTACCGGGACGATCGTGGTGGCAACAAGGTGCAAGTCAGCTACCAGGGTGAGACCATCAACCTGCACCGGTTCTGGGACCGTACCCTGATCCAGGAGCGGCTGGGGACCAATGGCTACTGGCGGAAACCGGCTTTCCCTCAACTCTCCGGCCAACGGTGGAATCCGGCGGAAACAGATACCTGGACCGATGAGTCTCACCGGCTTGCGGGTGAGGCAGCTTACCCACCCGGTGAAATCATCCACGCAAACTTCGCGGAAAACAGCTGGTTATTGATCCGTCAACAGTGGCTCAGGGCCGGCCAACGGCTTGCCCGGATTCTGAACGCTGTCGTGGGCGAAGGTGAGATCGAACTCGGCCAGTAGGTCAGGTGTTTGGGCAAATCAGGGCGATACCGTCAATCAAACCAGCAGCATGATGGCTACTCCAGCCATGGTGAGTACCAGCCCCGCCACTTTGCGCAGCCCGAGCGATTCGCCGAGCACCAGCCACGCAAGCAGCACAATCCATGCCGTTGCACTTTCGTTCAGAATCGATGCTACGGAAGCAGAAATCAGTTTGTATCCGGCCAGATACATCAACATCGATACGTATGCGCCCAGGAAGCTGGCAACGGTAATCTGCACCCAGGGCAATGGCATTGAAAAACTCGCCCTGACGGATGCTACGCGTTTGCGCAGCACCGTGACGGTGACCATTCCAAGCAGCCCGCCAAACATCCGGATTTCCACCGTCCAGAGAAAGGACCGTGTTTCCAGTATCTCCTTGACCATGACGATACCTACCGCCATCAGGAACACCGCCCCGATGCCATACCGGATGCCTTTGTGAACGTTGTCACGGTCAACACTTGCGTGCTTGCGTTGCCACGTCACCAGAAGAATCCCTGCCATGACCAGCACCAGACCGGAAATTTGCCAGCCCCTGAGTGATTCTCCCAGGAATAATACAGACAGCAGGATCACGAAAGGACTGAGCAAGCTGGCAACGATGCCTATGCGGCTGGCCCCCATTAGATTAAGCGCGCGCAAATACCAGGTATCAGCGACAGCGATTCCGAGATAGCCGGAAAGCAGGACTACTCCAAGGTCACGGAGGCTATAATCCGGCACAGACAAGCCTTCCACCAGCATCAGCGTCGGGATCAGCAACAGGAAGCCGAGCATATTTTTGAACAGATTGAGCTCGAAGGCGGGCAGCAACTTGCCCGGCTGCCGAAACAGCACAACCGCTACGGCCCAGCTGACGGCGCTGGCCAGGGCAAAAAACTCGCCCCAACCTATAGCGGTAGCCTCCATGGCTCAGACGCGCTCAGTGAGGTTCTTTCAGTACGGTGGCCGATAGGATATAGACGGGTTTCAGTGGCACATCAGTGGCATCCAAATCCTCGTTGTACCCTGTCTCCACCCCGGCGATAGCCGCTACGACATCCTGTCCCGAAATCACTTCACCAAACACCGTGTAACCCCAGTTCCGCGCATTCGGGTCGAGTGAACTGTTTGCCGACAGGTTGAAATAGAACTGGCTGGTGGCGGAATGCGGGTCATCATATCGCGCCATGGCAATCGTCATGGGCATGTTCTTGAGGCCATTTCCCGATTCATTGATCACGGGTGGGTGAAGGTTCCGCTCTTCCAGGTCCTTTGAATAGCCACCGCCTTGCACCACAAAATCGACCATGACACGATGGAAAATCGTTCCGTCATACTGCCCTTCGAGGACATAGCGCAAGAAATTATTGCTGGTGGCAGGCGCTCGAAGCCGGTTCAGTTCAACCACGATATCGCCCATGCTGGTCTCAAGGCGTATCGAAGGGAATAGTTTATCCGCCAGGACATCCTCCGGAAAACAATCCGGCTGTGCCTGAACGCCCAGGCAAAACAGACTCAAAAATGTCATGAGCAAGGTTATTCTCAGTTTTATTTTCATAGGACCCATCCGGTGCCAGGCAAGATTACATTAGAAAACGCCATTCAATAAGTTGGTGCTTGGGTTTGGCAGCGCCGGTCGGGTCTTTGCACGGCATATCGAACGACCCCGTGTTCTGATCCGGGACCCGTACGGATAAAACCATTTTTCTCCAAAACACCAATGGACTGGAGCAAGTGCGGCAGCGTTTCAGCGGTGACTTCCTTGATATTCTGATGGCTGAATGCCCACAGGACCAGCCGGGATACTGCTTCTGAAGCATAGCCCTGGTTGCGGAACTGACTCAGGATAGAATAAGAGATTTCTACCGAGTGAGCCTCGCCTGGCCTGCCTTTGAAACCACATATACCAAGAACTTCGGCTTCCTGCGGTGCCTGTGTCAGCAGGTACCAGAATGACCAGCCCTGTTCCTCCGGATCCTGCAATAACTGCAGCGCAAACTTCATCGCTGTACGCTCGTACAAATCCGGTGGCCAGCCGTGAGGCACCCGGGCGCCGATCAAATCAGCCAGTTGAGCGTGACCCGACAGGTCTGCTTCAAGCAACGCCACCGTGGCCGAAACCAAGGTCATCCGCCTGGACTCCAGTGTTCGCAGGATCATTGAAACGGCCCCGGATGATGTTTGCCACACCCTTGTGGGCCGGCACTGGACTGCCCGGAGGGACCTTCATTGTATCCACGCTGCAAATACTGCCAGCCTCGTTCCAATTGCCCGGGGCCCAGGATTTTTTGCAAGGACCGCTTCAGGCGCCTGAGATTGGCCTCGAACAGGTTCCGTGCCCCTTGCCTGATTTGCGCACGGTCAAAATCGATCAAGTACACACTGCTTTCGCTGCCAACGAGGATGTTGCGCGCGTTCAGGTCTGCATGAACCAGCCCATGATCATGGAAGTTCCGGATACAAGCGCCCGCTGTAATCCACATCGCAGGGTCGGTCTGCTGAAGGTCCGGTAAGTCAGCCAGGGGAATAACGTCTAACAGTCGCCGGGTCATCAGGTCCCCGGAGTAGAACAATCCTTTCCTTACGCACTGGGCCGCCAAAGGCCGCGGAACCGGCAAACCCTTTTTGTAAAGTCTGGCCAGCATATGGAATTCCGCTATGGGGCGCGAGCGTTCAGGACCGGTATACAGGTAGTGATCACGGCTTAAGTGCGCTGCCCAGCCACCCCTGAGGTAGTGGCGCAGAACAGCCGGCCCGAAATCAGTTTCCAGGAACAGCGCACTGCCCCGGCCGGGAGCCTGGCCCGCTATACTGCCACTCCGTTCCCAGGCATCCGCGGCAAACAGATGTGCGCCGGGCTGCTGAATGAGGTCAGCATCATATACAATGATCCGAGAATCCTGTTTGTGGGTACGAGGTTTCACTCGCAGGTATTGTGCTTTTGCCTTAGGTCTGCGTCAATCCGAAAATTTTGTCATCACTGGCCCATCAACCTGAAAACATTTGCATTCTGAGGCTTTCGGCACTCGGAGATGCCACCCACGTAGTACCCGTTGTCAGGTCCATCCAGGAACACTGGCCCGGAACCATGATCACCTGGATCATCGGGAAACTGGAGCATCGTTTGCTCCGCGGCCTCAATCATGTCGAATTCATCGAATTCGACAAACGTGGCGGCTGGAAGGCCGTCTATGAACTGCGCAGGCAGCTCCGTGACCGCCGCTTCGATGTACTGCTGCACATGCAGGTAGCTGCCCGGGCCAACCTGCTCAGCAAATTAATCCGCGCCCCGGTTCGCCTCGGCTGGGACCGGGCCCGCTCCAGAGACTTTCACCATGTTTTCGTCCGCCAGCAGGTAGCGCAAATTCCCTTCCAGCATCAGGTCCAGGGATTCCTTGAATTCCCAAGGGCGCTGGGAATCACGATTGAACAACCACGTTGGGACCTGCCCATAGAGACCGGCGCCACGCAGTGGGCGGAAGAACAACTTTGCGACCGGCAAAACATTCTGCTGATCAGCCCCTGCTCCAGCCATCCCATGCGAAACTGGCATGCTGATCGATACGCTGCCGTAGCGGATTATGCATCCAGTCAACTGGGGATGAGCATCGTCCTTTGCGGTGGTCCCGGCACTCTGGAAATAGAAACGTGCGCAGTCATAGAACGCACCATGCAGTGCCCCTGCCTGAACCTGGTGGGAAAAGACACGCTGGAACAATCCAAGGCTTTACTGAAGAAAGCAGCCCTGGTGATTGCACCTGATTCCGGGCCGGCACATATCGCCTCGGCGTTGGGCACCCCCGTCATCGGTCTTTACGCCGCCACCTGGTCCAGGCGGTCAGGTCCCTACAACAGTCTCGATTTATGCGTCGACCGGTTCGCGCAAGCCGCTGTGAAATTCAGAAAAAGCACGCCCCAGGCCCTGCGCTGGGGAACACGGATCGAGGAACCCGGTGTCATGGATCTGATCGAGACCAGCGATGTCATAAAAAAACTTAAGCGCTTTGTGTAGGGCCTGCTAACCTGCATTGTTCAGGCTGCATTGCGTACGGCTTTTTTCTTGCGGTACTGCAATACCGCTTCGAAGCCGTTGCCAAGATCAGACAGCAGGTCGTCAACATGCTCAATGCCCACCGAAAGCCGCAACAGGCTGCGGCTGATTCCGGCCGCTAGTTGGTCTTCCACCGACATGGCCGCATGGGTCATGGAGGCGGGATGCGCCACCAGGCTTTCGACACCACCCAGCGACTCTGCAAGAGTGAACAACTGTAATTCCTCCAGAAATAACTTGATTTCCTGTTCAGAAACATTCAGCTCGAAGCTGATCATCGCGCCGAATCCCGCCTGCTGGCGAGCGGCGATTTCGTGACCGGGGTGGCTGGCCAGGCCGGGATAGTACACCTTGGCGACCAGCTCGTTCGCATCCAGCGATGCGGCGATTGCGCCAGCAATTTCCTGGTGGCGCTGGTAGCGCACGCCCAGTGTTCTCAGACCGCGCAATGTCTGGAAACTGTCGAACGGCGAGCCCGCCAGGCCCAGGCAGTTGGCCCACCACGCCAGGTCCTCCAGCAGTTGCTCATCGGCCGCTATCACGGCTCCGCCAACCACGTCCGAATGGCCGTTGATGTACTTGGTGGTGGAATGCAGCACGATATCGGCGCCCAGGGCAATCGGGCTCTGACCAGCCGGTGACAGGAACGTATTGTCCACCACCACCAGCGCACCCGCGGTGTGCGCTGCCGCAGCGATGACCTCAACATCGGTGATGCGCAGCAGGGGATTACTGGGCGTTTCGATCCACACGATTTTTGGCCGCACGCGGCTGATCTTAGCCACCGCGTTTTCAGTTTCCCACAAGGGTACCCACTGCAGCTCGAACTGGCTTTTTTTCGCCGCCGCGCTAAACAGCCGATGGCAACCGCCATAACAATCGGGGGGTGCGATCAACACATCACCGGCTTCCAGCAACTGCGTGACCAGGTGCACCGCTGCCATGCCGGAAGAGGTGATCACTGCACCTTTACCGCCCTCCAGGGCCGACAGCGCCTCGGCCAACTGATCTCGCGTGGGATTCCCGGAGCGCGTGTAGTCGTACTCACCCTTTTGATCAAAGCCCGCAAATGCAAACGTGGACGACAGATAAAGCGGTGGGATGACCGCACGGTAGTTGCTGTCGCTGTTGATGCCGTGGTTGACAGCGATGGTTTCTCGATGATGCTTGCCCATGCCTTGTGCTCCTACGGTATTCCAGTTGACAAAAACTTCATCCGGAATTCTTGCAAAGCAGGCTGAGTATGATCAGGTCCATCAGAACTGCTGCCTGATCGCTCATTTACCGAAAACCATGAGCTGGTCTTCGCAAGAATTGGCACCTTTTCAAAGTGGTTAACTTCGAAGGTTGCCCCGGCGTCTTAGGGCTAGTCCCTCAGCCGGTCTGAATGAGTAATCCTGGATTGTAGGCTAAACCAAGCCGCCTTTGCAAGCGATTTACAAACCTGAGGGGCTCACCGGGTCCGGTGAGGTGGCTCCTGGTCCCTGCCAATCAAGTGTAGTCCCGATAGGACTTTTCTTCGACGATTTCAGAACCCAGGTGGAGGTTGAGATCTTGCTTGATTTTAGAGCGGCGGTCATTGGTGAAGTAAACACTGCGAGCCAACTCAATGAAGCGTTCATCGAATTGCCTGGCCCGTTCCTTGTCGCGGATGTCGTCCTCGATGTCCCAAAGGGCTTCATTGATTTCCTTCAACTGCGCGTGCAAATCGTTAATAACGCTGTCCTCGCTGACAGAATCCGCCCATATTTCCTGCAGCAGGGCCAGTTCAACTTTCACATTGGCGACTTTTTCGGGGTCGCTCATGCGCTCGGACTTGATCTCGAGAATTGTGATTTTATCCAGTACTTCACCGGCAGAAACGGGCACCTTAATATTTTTCATAGCTGAAAACTCTCTGTTTATTCATTTCAGGCTTCACTTTTTATTGCAGGTTTGTTGCTATTTTTAAGCCGACCCCAGATGCTCTTGATAACCGCTATCAGGTTGCTGGTGGTCCAGTACAAGACCATGCCGGCCGGGAAAGTATAAAACAGCGCAAAAAACCCGGCAGCCAGCAAGAACATGTTCCGTACCTGTTTTTTACGCAACTGGGCATTGAGTGCCGGTGGATTGTGCAGCACGGTAGCCACGGTCGAGAGGCCGGTCATGAGGAAGGGCAACAGGTTCAGATCCCGGCCAAAAAATGGCAGGCTGAACGGCAGGCTCGTCAGAGCGTCAGGCCGCGAGAGATCGGCAATCCACAGAAATGAAGCATTCAGCAGGTGAATGTTTTCGGCCAGCATGTCGAATGCGCCGATAAAGACCGGGATTACGACGGCTACCCCTATCATGCTCTTGAGGCTGTATAGCGGGTGAACCCGCTCGGCTTTATACAGGGCCAAAATTTTTGTCGCTTGTTTTTCTCCCTTGAATTCCTGCTTGATCCGTTGCAGTTCAGGCGCCAGCCGCACCTCGGTCTCATGCACCTGCTGCTGGAAACGGTCTGCAATACGGCTCAGTGGCCGCATCAGGATGTTCACCGTGAGCGACAGGGCCATGACGGCCAGGCCCCAGGACGGTATCACCGTAGCGATCCAGGAAAATATGTAATAAAGCGCGAAACAGATCCACCTCAACCAAAACCAGAGGCCGGCATAAAGGATACCGCTCAGTTCCGGATTCGCGGAACGGAGCGTCCCGGGCTCCACCGGGCCCAGATACACAGACCATGTATCAGTGGAAAACGCAGCTGCAGCCCCCTCACCCGCTGCAAGGATCATTGCCGCATCCATGGTATCTTCGCCGCTCTTGATCTGCGCCTCCAACTGCTGCCCGTTACCGGCCAGGAGCACCCAGAATCGATTGCGGTAACCGCTCCACTGCTGCGCTTTGAGCCGCGTGAATTCTTCTTCATCCAGGCCCACTTGGGTAACCCTGCCATCCGCTATACCCAGGTACCTGGTCTGTTCCAGCCAGGCACCGAAACCCGCTGCCGCGCGCGGCCTGAACGCGGCCCCGGAACGAATTCGAAGCGGACCTGCAGCTTCTGTCTTGAGTTCAAGCAGGTATCCATTGAGTGGGATTTTCCAGCTCAGCGAAGCCCCGGAAGCATGTTCAAACCGCAGTTCAAAATGCGTGTCGCTGTGCTTGGAAATTTGCGTCCAATTTCCATTCCCTACATCGTGACCAATCACACCGCGGGTGCCGAAAGAGCCACAACTCGCTGCCGGGCTGCTGCGGGAAGGAAAACAGGCGGTCGCGGAATCGAGTGTGCCATCGGAGCCAAACTCAAGCTCGAGTGTTTCAGTCACGATCCGGGTTTCGGCTAAAATCGCCGGATTCCAGGCCAGCGCCAACCACAGGATCAGGAGGCCCCGTTTCATTGACGGTAAAACCTCGAATTTTCCTTGATGACCGATTCCAGCACATCCCTCCGGACCTGCGGATCTGGGGTGATTTTGTAATTCCAGTCCCTGACCTCGAAACTGCCATTGGGATAGGTCACGGTAATCTGATCAGGTTCGAGCACCGCATAATTATAGTAACTTCCGGCCAGCAACCAGTCCCAATCCCTGGTGCTGAACAGATTTGTTCCGCTGGAATAATCCGACGGTGGATTGCTGCAGCCCAGCACATCCTGCATCAGGGTGGAAATCAGGTCATAGTGGGAGCTTCGATGCCTGTAAACCGACGGCGCCTTGCCCGGGATTGAAATGATCATCGGCACCTGAAGCTGGTAGCGGGTATATCCCGAACCATGATTCTTGAGTCCTGCGCCGCTGTCATCAAACTCCTCTCCGTGGTCGGCAGTTATGATGACCACGGTGTTCTCGGCCAGGCCGCGCCGCGCCAGGTCATCCAGTACCGACCCGATCAGGCTGTCGACAAAATGCACCGAAGTACGATAGTCCGCAAATTTCTGCGCCAGCGCGCCTGCTCCATCGGCGCTGAATTGAACCGGGTAATCCCCGGGGAAAACGATGGCATTGGTGGAATCGTAAAACAGAAAACCAAAAAACGCCTGCTCCGGATTGCGCCCCGTATGATGCCTGTCCAGCCAGTCGAACCATTCTGCCGTAATGGCCTGGTCACGCTTCCAGGCAGGATCACCCGCTGGTTCCGTCTGCAGCCGCAAGTCGGGAACATTGGCAAAAGCGGTGCGGTCCAGAGCCGCGGGCCGGTACATGGTGGAAGAAGTAAACAGCCCCAACTGGTAGTTCTGGCGCTGTAATTCGTCAATCAGAACGGAAGATCGATGCAGGGATTCAAAACTGCTCCAGTAACCGGGTGGCAAACCGTAAAACAGGCTGAACACACCCATGCGGGATGAATTGCCGCCGCTGAAATGCTGAGCGAATACTTGCCCGCGTTCCGCCGCATAGCCGTGGAGA
>JAZFUZ010000129.1:0-13867 GCA_036447475.1 Lysobacterales bacterium
CCAGAAGCGCCGCGACATGTAATCCAGTTCACTGGTATCCTCTTCCATCTCTACAGTGAGCGGCTCCAGCGCCATACCACACTTGGGACAAGCACCCGGTCCCGCCTGCTCTATCTCCGGGTGCATGGGGCAGGTATAGACGGATGCATCAGTCTGTGCTGCTGCCGTGTCCTGTCCCCCGCCGCAACAGCTACCATCAACCTTACTGGACTCCAGGTATCGCTCAGGAGCCGCGATGAATTTCTCACGGCAGGAGGCGCTGCAGAACCGGTATTCGTTTTCTTCATGCACATGCCGGTGTTTACTGTCTGCGGCAACCTTCATGCCACAAACAGGATCTACCGCATGTACCCCGGTGTCTGCTGATTCATCAAGATGATTTGTCATTGTCGTTCCTCTTTCTTAGCACGGCATATTGACCGCCGCTTCATCCCATGCTCAGCGTATGCTGCGGCCTTCACGGGTCGCGTACACAGCAATCTCCCCACTGTCATCCACGCTGATAACCTGGTATTCCACCGGCCTGGGTGATTCCATTCCAGGTGACCCCGGTACCATTCCAGGCACAGCGATACCCTTGATATCTGCCGGTTGCTCATGCAGTAGTTTTTGGACCAAGTCCACCGGCACATGCCCCTCGACCCAGTAATTTCCGACAACAGAAGTATGGCAGGAAGCCAGTGTTTGCGGGACACCAAGACGAGATCGCACTGAATTGGTTTGGTTGACCAGGATCACCTCAACATCAAGGCCGCTCTGTTCCAATTGGTCGACCCATACTGCGCAACAACCGCATGAAGCCGTTTTATAGACGGTAACGTCTGGCTTATTATCAAGCGTGGGTGGCTGCACTGCCCAGGCAACCTTACCGAAAAAGATCGTGAGCAAGCCCACTGCAAAAAGATATTTAAGAATTTTGCTCAGCTTGTGTGGATTAATGTTCAAATTTCCATACCGAACGTTCATGGCGTTCTCCTAGATCGAGGTTTCAAAGGGGGTTGACCGGATCACCGTCTGGGTGTCTTCCAAGCCGATGCCGTTGCCACAACAAAAAAATGGCGGGAATGAGCCCTAAGGTAAGAATAGTCGCGCTGACCATCCCGCCTACCATGGGCGCTGCAATGCGTCTCATAACTTCAGAGCCGGTACCGCTCCCCAGCATGATCGGCAGCAAGCCTGCTATGATGGCCGTCACCGTCATTATGATTGGCCTGACCCGGAGAAGAGCACCGTCAATCACCGCATTGGAAAGATCATCCCGGTTGAACTGACGTCCGCTTTCCTCTGCCAGGCGCTGGTGCTCTGCCAGGGCCTGCTTGAGAAAAACCAGCATCACGACACCAATCTCCACCGCCACGCCCGCAAGCGCAATGAAGCCCACCCCAACCGCTACTGAAATGTGATAATCCAGCAGATAAAGCAGCCAGATTCCCCCAACGAGCGCAGTGGGTAGTGTGCCCAGGATGATCAGAACTTCCGTCATGTTTCTGAAGTTCAGGAACAGCAGGAGAACAATAATGACCAGGGTGATCGGAATGACCGTGGCGAGGCGCTCCTTGGCTCGTTCCATGTACTCATACTGCCCGGACCAGTTGATTGAATAGCCTGCCGGTAACTCAAGCTGTTCAATCACCGCCTGTTGTGCGGCCTTGACGTAAGTGCCAAGGTCAACACCCTCGATATCAACGTAAATCCACCCGTTCAGCCGCGCGTTTTCGCTTTTGATCAAAGGTGGGCCGTCTTCTATGGTCAGGTTTGCCACCGCAGAAAGCGGTATTTGCTGTCCCGTTGGTGTGACCACCGGCAACTCCTTCAATTTCTCCAGCGAATCACGATATCCCCTCGGATAACGCAAGTTGACTGGGTACCGTTCCCGGCCTTCCACGGTCTCCGTGACGTTCATTCCTCCGATCGCCATCCTCACAATATCCTGAACATCGTCAATGTTCAGGCCATAGCGTGAAGCCTGATCACGCATGATATCCACCGTCACATAGCGCCCGCCGGCTACCCGTTCAGCATATACAGAAGCCGTGCCGGGAACCGACTTGAGTATTTTTTCGATGTCCTTGCCAATTTGCTGGATGACGCCAAGGTCCGGGCCTGCGACCTTGATCCCTACCGGGGTCTTGATCCCGGTGGCCAACATATCGATTCGGGTCTTGATCGGCCACACCCACGCATTGGTGAGGCCCGGAATCTTCAATCTTTGATTGAGTTCCCGCTTGATGTCATCAATATCGAAGCCCTCACGCCATTCGGATTCGGGCTTGAGCTGAATAATCGTCTCCACCATGGTCAGGGGCGCCGGATCCGTTGCCGTCTCCGCCCGGCCGATCTTGCCGAACACAGTTTTTACTTCAGGAACGGAGCGAATCAACTTGTTGGTCTGCTGCAGCAATTCCTGTGCCTTGCCGATTGAAAGCCCCGGAAAGGCGGTGGGCATATACATAATGTCGCCTTCATTCAGGTCCGGCATGAACTCTGAACCAAGCTTATTCGCCGGCCAGAAACCAATCACCACCAGAAGCAACGCAGCAAATATCACCCGCCAGGGGTGCTTGGTAACCTGGTTGATCAATGGCTTGTAGATCCAGATCAAAACCCGGTTAACCGGGTTGCGGCGCTCAGGAAGAATTTTTCCCCGGATGAAATAGCCCATCAGGACGGGTACCAGCGTGATGGACAATCCGGCCGCAGCGGCCATGGCATAGGTTTTGGTGTAAGCCAGGGGTGCAAACATCCGGCCCTCCTGGGCCTGCAAACTAAATACCGGTAAAAAGCTGAAGGTGATAATCAGGAGAGCGAAAAACAGCGGCGGCCCTACTTCGACAGCCGCTTCGGTAACCACCGACCAGTGCGCTTTTACATCGTAATCCGCTCGCTCCATTTTCTTGTGGACGGTCTCAATCATCACAATGGCTGCATCGACCATGGCGCCAATCGCGATCGCAATACCGCCCAGCGACATGATGTTTGCATTAAGCCCCTGCGCATACATGATGATTAGAGCGACCAAAATTCCCAGCGGAAGGCTGATAAGCACCACCAGGGATGACCGGACATGAAACAGGAAAACCAGGCATACCAGCACGACGACCAGGAATTCCTGAGCCAGTTTGTGCTGTAGCGTCTCGACGGCCCTGCCGATCAGGGCTGAGCGGTCATAAGTTTCTACGATTTCCACGCCCTCGGGAAGGCTTCTTTGCAGTTCCGCCAGGCGCTTCTTGACACCTTCAATGGTGGTACGTGCATTTTCGCCGAATCGCATGACGATAATACCGCCAACGACCTCACCCTCCCCGTTCAATTCCGCAATACCCCGCCGCAATTGTGGCCCCAACCTGATTTCGGCCACATCCTCCAGTCTGATCGGGGTGCCGGTCTTGTTCATGCCCAGCGGAATGGCCCGGAGATCTTCAATTGACTGGATATAACCGGTCGCGCGAACCATGTACTCCGCTTCACCCATTTCGATTACGGAACCACCCACTTCACGATTTCCCCGTTGTATCGCTGAGCGAATTTTGGCAATGGGCAGGTCATAAGCCCGCAGCGCATCCGGGTTCACGACAACCTGGTATTGACGAACCATACCGCCGATGGTTGCCACTTCTGCAACGCCCGGCACCGTTTGCAATTCGAACTTCAAAAACCAGTTCTGAATGGATGTGAGCTGCGCCAGGTCATGTTTTCCGGTGCGATCTACCAAGGCGTATTCATACACCCAGCCCACTCCGGTGGCATCGGGACCGAGGGCTGGCTTCGCCGATGGCGGTAACTGGCCCGATACCTGGTTCAGGTACTCCAACACTCTCGAGCGGGCCCAGTACAGGTCAGTCCCGTCTTCAAATATCACGTAGACGAAAGAATCTCCGAAGAAAGAGTAGCCACGCACAGTTGATGCGCCCGGCACGGACAGCATGGCCGTGGTCAGAGGATAAGTCACCTGGTCTTCCACCACCTGGGGCGCCTGCCCCGGAAACGGCGTCTTGATAATGACCTGGACATCCGACAGATCAGGCAGCGCATCAACCGGTGTTTTAAACAGGATCTGAATGCCCGCCGCTGCGAGTATTACGCTCGCCAGCACCACCAGGAAGCGGTTGGTAATCGACCAACGGATGATTTTTTCAATCATGGTCGTGGACCCTGTTTTCCTGTGCCTGCTTGACGATGTGAATCATCTCGATCGCATATCCTCCCTCGGCCTGCTTGCGCAGCGTGAAATGAATGCTCTGCCCGACTGCGAGTTTTCCAAAATCAACCATCTCGAGGACCGCAAAACTCATCGTCATGGCGGGCCATCCCAGTGCCTCGATCGGCTCATGCTTGAGCTTGAGCCTAAAGGCCTGGCTGTCGATGCTTTTGATTACCGCCATGCCAGTCACAGTGGACTCCTCGTCTTCCGGTTTGTCTTTGGGCTCTGTTGCATCCTCGCTCCCTCCCTGACCGGAACCGGGCACCTGGACCACCAGATCTGAATCGTCGCCATTCACACTCAGGGTTTCGATCAAGTATTCACCCGCGTGCTGCTGCCTCAACGTGAACCGAACATCCTGTCCTTCACCAACTCCACTCAAATCAACACCGGGCAATACATTGAAATCCATGGTCATGCTTGGCCAGCCGATCGCATCGATGGGCCCGTGTGAGACGCGGATGCGGTTTCGATCGAAATCGACAGCTTCGACCCGGCCGCTGGCGAATACCGGTTTGTCTTTTTCTCTCTCCCCCTGTTCAGATACATAATCCAGTCTTTGAATACTTCCGGCCAGGCTGGCTTCTGAATCAAGCAGGAACTGAGCCGAGGTCACAATCTTGTCGCCATCCTCGATACCGGCAATAATTTCAACCCACTCACCGCTTTCCATGCCCGTCATGACTTCATGCACACGGAACTTACCGTCGCCCAGCGACACCACCACGCGATCTTTATTGGGTGCCCGAATCAGGGCTTCCATGGGTATGCTCAAGGCGTTCGGCTGGAGTTTTCCATAGATGGAAACCCGCGCGTACATGTTGGGTTTGAGAGACTCACTGGGATTGTCGAACCGCAAGCGCACGCGCAGCGTGCGCGTGACCGGATCGAGCACCGGATATACGTAATCCACCTGGCCGTTAAAGACCTTACCGGGCATGTAATCCAGCCTCGCTTCGGCGGCCTGACCCGCCGCAACCCACTCAGCCTGAGACTCAAACACTTCGGCCTGCAGCCATACGCTGGAAAGGTCCGCCAGGCTCATGACCGTGGTATTGGGCTGGATGTATGCACCCTCACGCACACCCAGAAATGAGACCACGCCATCCTGTGGCGCGACCACCTGGATGTTCTCAGAGGCGCTGCCTCTGCGTGCCAACTTTGTTATTTCCGCCGGTATCATGCCAAGTGCCCGCAGTTTTTCGTCCGCACCCAACTTCAACCTTTGATCATCCCTTCGCAACGCCTGGAGATATTCTTTTTGTGCGTTGACCAGCTCGGGTGAATACAGCTCGAACAACAGCTCATCTTTCAAAACCCGCTCACCTTCTGCATCGACCAGTAATTTGGTAATCCAGCCCTTGGTCCTGATGTTGATATGGCTTATTCGTGTCTCATCGAAACCTACGTAGGCCGTAGCTTCGATACGGCGCCATAAGGGTCTTCTTTTTGCCGTTGCAGTCCTTACGCCCAGATTATTTTCCACGCTGGAACTGATCGTAACCACATCACCGGAGCCTACGTCGTGTGCGTAAACCGGTACCATATCCATGCCCATTGGCGATTTACCGGGCTTGTCGCTTTTGAAGCTGGGGTCCATCGGAGCAACCCAGTACAGGATTTCCGGTTCCTTGCTGCTTTCTTCATTATTGCCTGAGATGTCCAGGGGTATATCACCCAATCGCGACCCAATGAATACTCCAGCCGCCAGGCTGATAACAATCAGTAGTGCAACGGTAATTCTGTTTTTCACTTGAATTCTCCTTCAAGGTAGAGCAGGCGAGCATTTGTTTTCAATGCCTCAGCCTGCAAGCGCGCATGATCCAGTCGCAACTCGAACTCAGTGATCTGTGCACGCAGAAGAGTAGTAAGGTCTCCAAAAAAAGACTGATATGCCTCTAAAGATGATTCAGAACTGAATGCCGCTTGAGGTAATAAAGTGCTGTTAAATAACTCGATTCTTTCCTGTTGCCTCTGCCATGTTGCAGCATGAAAATCAATTTCACTCTGCATTCGCCTGAAAACGTCATCACGAGTGAACATGACCGCTGAAGATTTCGCCAACCTGGAAGCGGTAACCCTGTCCTGCCGCTTGTTGGTGAACAGGGGCAAGTCCATCACCATCATCAGGGAGAGCAAATCAGATCGAGAGCTCCCGTCGGGATTGGTACCAGCACGGCCTCCGTAGGTGAGGTCGAATGAAAACTCGGGTTTATATTTTTCGCGGGCGAGTTCCACACCCGTTTCCGAAGCGGCAACGTTTTTACCCAGGGCGAGGATCCGGGGGTGGCCAGAAAGCTTGCTTTTGATTACAGCTATTGAAGATTGAGAACTCAGCTGGGGCCAGTCACCTTCCAGATTTTGATACGCTGCTTTGTCAATCCATGTGGCCAGCCGCGCGCGGGCGCGGTCCTCTTCCTGTGAGATTTTCATGGCCCGTTCCTCAACTTTAGCCAGCTCAACTGCTGCCTGATACACATCCTGCTGGTGAACCTGGCCTGTCGCATAATAATCCTGAATAATGTCCGCCAACTCCGAAAATACGCGGATCGCCTCCGCATTAATGTTCGCAAGGTGTTGTTGTTTCAGAATTTCAAGAAATTGTTCCCTGACAGCCAGGATGATTTGCAGCTTCTGATCACGAACGGTTTCATCCAGCCCTTCAGCACGCTGTCTGATTTGCCTGGACGCCAACGATCGCGTATCCCCCCTGGGAAATTTCTGCACCAGCCCAAGCCGGACCTGTGTCATTGCTTCCTGGCCCAGATTAAACGTATCTGTTGGCAGCGATACCATACCCACTTTGAGCAAGGGATCGGGCAGCTGTTTAGCGGCGACTGACAACTCATCGAGGGCCAATCGATTGGCCTCTAAAACTTCGACTGATGGATCTTCCCGCAATGCCAACTGTTCAACATCATTGAGACTTAATCCCGAAGCATCGATATTCAAACTTATTACGACACCGGCAAATGCAATAGACACAGCCAGAATACGGCCATGACCGGTGCTCTTATTCGTACAATACATAACAATCTCCAAAAACTATCGAACGCCAGATGGCGTTTTGAGTTTATCAAAAACTCAGAAACCGGAGTCTGACAGAATCAACCCCGGAAAATAGTCAGTATCAGGAGATAGGGGGACGGAAAGGCGGGGAGGGGTTACTCGGCTTAATTTCGCCAGAAGTAATGTCCTGAGCGTAAAGAACGATCCAAATTACGGCGACTCTTTGAAGATCAGATTTAGTCGAGGCAGCAGCCGAACAAAAACCGCAATACATTTGTTGGTCACAGCCTTGCTGCGAATTCGCCAGCTCAGAATCACAACAATCCGGCAGTTCATCACCAGCTTTTTCAATTTGCTTCATATGATGAGCAGCTTCGTGATTCGTTTCCATATCACAGAAACCAGCCTGCAAAGGTTGCGCGCTGATCGCCAGAGCAAGAAACAAGATCAAGATTTTCATCATTAAACGGTAACCTAAAACAAAAAATTTGCCAACGCTGGAACAAATATCAAGCAACTCACAATGGGTATCCTACTTCTCACCGCCAAATTGACCGGAAAATCAGCAAATAGTTCAATCCAAAAAACAAGAACGGCGCCCCCCCTGTCAAACCACAATCATTATTGATAGAACGAACGACGATTGCCATGTACAAGACCCCATTCATCGTGCAAACTTCTTCGGCTAAGCGGCATATCGGAATAACCAGACAGCACAAGGGCAGTATATGGACGTAATCGTCATCAATGGCGGCAGGGCTTTGGCGGGTACCGTGGCAACCAGCGGCGCCAAAAATGCGGCACTGCCACTGCTGTTTGCATCCTTGCTTGCCGAGGGTGAGCATACCTTTCACAATGTGCCGCAACTGAAAGACATTGACTCCACAGAGCTGCTGCTTAATCACCTTAATTGTGCAACCCGCAGAGACGGCAACCGCCTGAAGGTCACGGTAAACAGGCCCGATAGTTTCGTCGCCCCGTATGACATTGTGCGTAAAATGCGCGCCAGCATCCTCTGCCTGGGTCCCTTGCTGGCCCGTTACGGCAAAGCAAAGGTGAGTCTGCCTGGAGGCTGTGCCATTGGCTCCCGCCCGATCAATTTGCACATTGCACCCTTGCTTCAGCTCGGCGCCGATATCGAGATCGAAAACGGCTACGTGATTGCGCAAACCCACAAACTGATCGGCGACCGCATCGTTTTCGAAAAAGTCACTGTGGGCGGCACCGAAAATATCATGATGGCGGCGACGCTCGCCCGGGGGACCACGGTGCTTGAGAATGCGGCCATGGAGCCTGAAATTGCCGATCTTGCCCATTGTTTAAGGAAAATGGGGGCCCGGATTGAAGGTGAAGGCAGCAGCGTGATAAGCATCGAAGGTGTCGATGAACTTCATCCCTGTGAACACAAAGTGATACCTGATCGCATTGAAGCGGGGACCTTGCTGATATCCGGGGCAATCACGGGTGGTGATGTCCGGGTTGAGCAGTGTGTTCCCAACGACCTTCAGGCACTGATCCTTAAACTGCGCGAAAGCGGATTTGATCTTGAAACCGGTGAGGACTGGGTGCGGGTCAAGCCCTGCGATGAATGGGCCGCTGTCGATATAGACACCGCTCCGCACCCCGGCTTTCCTACCGACCTGCAGGCCCAGTTCATGGCCCTGATGACCCGGGCCAGTGGAACATCCGTAATCACCGAACAAATTTTTGAAAATCGATTCATGCACGTGCAGGAGTTGGTACGCATGGGAGCCAACATCACACAAAAATCCCGGGTGGCCGTAGTGCATGGCAACCGGGGGGGGCTTGGCGGAGCTCCAGTCATGGCAACGGACCTTCGCGCCAGCGCTTGCCTGGTACTGGCGGGCCTCGCTGCCACCGGCGAGACCGTGGTGAACCGGATCTATCACCTCGATCGCGGTTACGACCACCTGGAAAAGAAATTACAAGGCCTGGGAGCCAGCATTGAACGCCAGGTTGAGGCCTGAGCCGCATCAGCTAAACATCTCCTTGAGCATGAAAAAGATCAGGGCAGCGAGAATTCCAGCTGCGGGCAGCGTTACTACCCAGGAAACAATAATTCCACCGATAACCCGCAAATCAATGGCGCCAACACCCCGGGCCAGACCTACCCCGATCACTGCACCCACAAGAATGTGAGTGGTGGACACCGGCAGTCCGGTTCTCGAAGCAAGAACGACGGTTGCAGCGGCAGCCAGTTCAGCAGAAAAACCGCGGGTAGGCGTCAGTTGCGTGATGCGTGTGCCGATGGTCTGCATCACCCGGTAACCCATGGTCGCTAGCCCGCTGACGATCCCGACTCCACCCAAGATCAGAATCCATAATGGCAGCTCGGACTGCTGCGCAATTTCACCACCGGACCTGACCACGCTGGCAACTGCGGCCAGCGGTCCGATACCATTGGCTACATCGTTGGAACCGTGGGCAAAGGCCATGGAACAGGCTGAGAAAATCATCATAGGCACGAAAATCTTCTCGACGCTGGCGAAGTGATAATCGCGGTCCGCTTCAGGGTCCACTTTTACTCTTCTGATCAGTAGCCAACCTATCAAGGCGATAATCCCACCAAAAACCAGAGCGACCAGGAAGCTCATGGGTGCGGACAATTCCAGCTTGAGGTGTTTCAGTCCCTTGAACAGGGTGACCAGTGAGATGACGAAACCCAGCAGGAAAACGTAAACCGGGCCCCATTTGCGAGCGCTTTCGAAAGGGTGTTCGGTGTTCAGAATGAATTTCCGGATACTCATCATCAGCATGTAGGCGAGGAAACCACCCAGCGCGGGTGAGATCAACCAGCTGGCGAGGATGAATCCGATCTTGCCCCAGTGAACCGCTTCCGGGCCAATGCCCGCAACCGCAAAGCCAATCAGCGCACCAACAATGGAGTGTGTGGTGGAAACCGGCCAACCACGGGACGACGCAAACATCAACCATATGCCTGCGGCCAGCAGTGCGGCGAGCATGCCAAACACCAGTATTTCCGGCTGACCGACGATGCTGCTGGGATCAACAATGCCTTTACGGATGGTGGACGTGACATTTCCTCCGGCAATGAAGGCACCGGAAAATTCAAAAATGGCAGCGATCAAGATGGCCTGTTTGACCGTAATGGCGCCGGAACCTACCGAGGTTCCCATTGCGTTGGCGACGTCATTGGCGCCGATACCCCAGGTCATGTAGAGGCCGAAAATAACGGCCAGCACCATAAAAACAAATCCGTATTCAGCAATGATTTCCATGTGCCACCCCTTACTTGGCAATCATCAGCCGCAGGCGGTCACCTACTTTCTCGGCATAATCGGCAAGGTCACCGATCCACTCAATGAGCCGGTACCACATCATCACCGAAACGGGTTTCATCTCGTCTTCATGGTCGAACAGGGCCCGGGCCAGAGCAACACCCAGTTCATCCGTTTCGTCCTCAATGTCATTCAGTTCTTTGAGCATGGCATCCACCTTGTCCACTTCGCGGCCACGGAAACCCATGGCCAGCAATTCGTCCAGTTCCTCGATAACGCTGGCCGAATGTTCACAAGTGTCGATACAACGGGCTGTCAATGCGATCAGCGGTTCGTGCATGAACTCAGGTATGCTCATCTGCCGCTCGATCAACAGTCCGGCAATATCCTGCGACGTGTTCGCGATGGCGTCCTGCAGGTGTAAAACTTCCAATAGGTCCCTGCGGTCCACCGGCATGAACAAACTCTTGGGCAGGTGCAAGCGCAGTTCATTCTTGATCCGGTCCGCCTCTGCCTCACGCTCAAAGATCCGGTCTTTCGCCTCGATGACCCTGGCTTCGTCGCTCCGCGCCAGCGCCTCGATCAATGGTTGAACCTCCTGGGCGCACTTCAAAACAACACGCATATGGGCTTGCAGCGCTGTGAAAGGCGATTTCCCGAAAAGCCTGAATAGCGTAATTCCGTTAGACATCAGCCTGATCCTCCCATGCCGGTGAAATTGTCATTTTGGATCCGCGTACTTTGCCGGAACAAATCACCACCGTCTTTGTCCATGATCAGTTTTTTTCAATTAAACCACACACCGATCGTTAAAACCTGGATGAATTTCCCGCAATAGAAGTACGGTAGGTATACTTCCGGACAAAGTGGATCGGCCGTGCGACCACTGCCCGAACGCTTACCATTCGGTATCATACTGCTGTTTATTAATATGGCGGACGAATAAGCAAACCTGAAAATTGTCCTCTATTGTGTGGACCACTTGTCAATCTGTTATTTGGCATTATTGATACGGTAAGAAAAGGAGTTAAGCCATGCGAGGCGTCCGTCAGATTTATCCTTTTGCAAGACCGCCGGAACTGGATTCAAAGGACCGTGTTCACCTGCCGGTCATCATTGCCGGCGCGGGCCCGATTGGCATGGCCATGGGCCTGGAACTGGACCGCCAGGGAATCAGCAACGTCATCCTTGATGATGACAACAAGGTCAGTGTCGGGTCGAAGGCAATCCTCTGGTCCAAGCGCGCCTTGGAGGTGCTGGACCGGCTGGGCTGCAGCGAACGTATGCTGGACAAGGGCGTGACGTGGAACCGGGGAAAGATTTTCTTCGGCGACAGTAAAGAACCGGTGTATGGCTTCAATGTGCTGGAAGAAGAAGATCAGCAGTTCCCCGGGTTTATCAATCTGCAGCAATATTACGTCGAGGAGTACCTGAAAGACGAGATCGATACGCGGGAGCTGACTGAAATTCGCTGGGAGAACGAAGTTACCGCTGTCGATCAAACTGCCGATGGCGCTACAGTAACGGTCAGTACGCCCCAGGGGAATTACCAGCTGGACTGCGATTATGTGATCGCAGCAGACGGCAGTCACAGTCCGATTCGCAAGATGCTCAGCCTTGATTTCGAGGGTGAGACTTTCCAGGATCATTTTCTGATCGCAGACATCAAAATGAAAGCAAATTTCCCGGCTGAGCGATGGTTCTGGTTCGATCCCCCCTTCAACCGAGGTCAGTCCGCCTTGTTGCACAAGCAGCCGGACGATGTCTGGCGGCTGGACTTCCAGCTGGGGTGGGATATCGACCGTGAAGAAGAACTTAAACCGGATAATGTTTCCAGACGTATCCGGGCGATGATGGATGAAGATTTCGAATTTGAGTTCGAGTGGGTGAGTATTTACACTTTTCAGTGCCGTCGAATGGACCGCTTTGTTCACAATCGCGTCATTTTCATTGGCGACGCTGCCCATCTGGTATCACCATTCGGGGCGCGTGGTGCCAATAGTGGAATCCAGGACGTCGATAACCTGGGCTGGAAACTTGCGCTGATCCTGGATGGAAAAGCGCCGCCACGCCTGCTCGAGTCTTATGACTACGAGCGCGTTACCGGAGCCAAAGAAAATATTCTCAACTCGACCCGCGCCACCGACTTCATCACGCCGAAAAGTGAAGTCAGCCGTGTTTTTCGTGACGCGGTGCTGGAACTTGCCCGTGACTTCGAATTCGCCCGCCGTTTCGTCAACAGTGGCCGTTTGTCCGTGGCCTGCATCCTGGATGAATCGGGCTTGAACACTCAGGACGAGGACTCTTTCGACAGCAAGCTGGTCCCGGGATCACCCAGCATCGATGCACCGGTGAGGATAAACGGCGAGGAAAGCTGGTTTCTGAGATCGATCGGCAATGAATTTACTGCTGTGTACTTTGCCCGCGATGGTGAAAAGGCACCCCACGGTGCAGTCGGGCTGGAAGAAGATAGTATCCCGGTTAGAACGGTCGTAATTTCCGGACAAAGCGAGGCAGGCTCTGGAGTCCTGATCGATCATAAGGGCCTGCTCCGGCAACGGCTGGATGGACGACCGGGGACCTGCTACCTGTTCCGGCCAGACCAGCATCTTGTTGCACGGTGGCGCGAGTTCGATGGTCAGGCGGTCCGGGATGCGGTCGCCCGGGCCACCATGCAATATGCGGGCTAAGGTCCGGGGAGGCCGTATGAGTGAAAAATTGCGTACCGATCCGCAAATCGAAGATCCTGATGATTTTTATGCCAGTCTCATAGACTTGCACGAGGGCCTGAGTTCCGATCAAAGCAATAGTCTCAATTGCAAGCTGATCCTGCTCATGGCCAATCACATCGGTGACCGGGAAGTGCTCTTTGAGATACTGGATGTCGTGCGGAATTACCGGCCACAAAAGTAGTGCACGTCCCCGGTCTTTAAATAATCTGATTCAATCCGCGTTAGCCAGTTGTGAATTCTGTGAAGGTTGTTCACACGGGCTAAAACCGACAAGCTTATTGGTGACGAAACCGATTGGCTAAAGGAGAAAGCCCGTATGAACCTTCACAAGAATGCAAGAACTTGCCCCAAGAGTCGAGCACTACCGGAACAGCGCCAATCAAGGCGCTACGCGCCATGCCTGGCGCACAAATAAAAAAAATCCCCGCACGATGGCGGGGATTTTTCAGTGGCTACCCTTCGGTAGCGGGTTTTTAATTGCTCACAACTATTAGAATCTTGCTTCGATGCCAAAGTGCACAGAACGTGGGGGACTCCAGGAGTATGCAGCTCCGTAGTACTTATTTTGTACTCCCTCGTCACTCTCATAATGTTCATTCAGGATGGTTTCATCCTGTATGTTGAGGATATTTAACACACCTACCCATGCAGACATATCTATGTTA
>JAZFUZ010000130.1:0-6669 GCA_036447475.1 Lysobacterales bacterium
CACCTACACCTGGTCGGATTTCACGTTCGACGAGTTCCAGGGTGTGGATGGTGAAGTCTTTAGCGGCAACACAATTCCCGGCATTCCGGAGCACCTGTTCAACGTCGCCCTCGCCTGGTCACATTCTTCCGGGTTTTACGCCGGCTGGGACTTGTTGTATGCCGGCCGTTTCTATGCGGACAACGCCAACCAGGTCGAGACCGGCGACTACCTGGTCTCGAACCTGCGTGCCGGTTATCGCCGGGCGGGTAAGCACTGGGAGATTTCACCGTTTGTCGGTGTCAATAATCTGTTTGACGAAGAGTATATTGGGAATGTGCGCTTGAATGCTTCGTTTGGGCGTTATTATGAGCCCGCGCCTGAGCGGAATGTGTATGCCGGTGTTTCGATTCGCTATGGGTATTAGAATTCCTTCGGAAGTTGTTGCATGAACGCTTGTATGAACAGGGCTTTTTCGAGGTGTTGCTCGATTGTGTTGACACCGGGGCCGTCACGTTCAATGACCAGGTAATCACAGATCTCAAGCAATGAGAGCTGGTTGTGATGCCATACACCTTTGTTCAGGTTTACACCCTGTTCGCCGTTGGTGAAGAAACCCTGGATGGACTTGAACGGGAGTATTTCGGCTGCTGGCGCGACAATGACCAGGAATGGCCGCCTGTGCAGCGGAATGAACGCCTGGCTGCTTAACGGGTGGTACTCCATGACTTCGACCCTGAACGGAAGTCTGATCGGGCGGCTGCGGTAGATATGAACCGTGGCTGTGCCCTCTTCGTCGGCCACGTCCAGCCGGGCCAGTCCGGCGTATTTCCGGGTCTGGCCGCAGTTGATTTCCTCAGGGTGGTGGCCCTGTGTCTGGATCACATCACCAAAGGGTGCAAAAGCCTCTTGCGTTAATGGCTTGAGGTTCAGGCGGTGTGTTTTCATGGTTAATTGTGGGGTGTTAATCGCCGGTTGGGTTGCCGAACAACCTCAGTCGGCTGATGCCGCCATCGGGATAGATGTCGAAACGCACATGGCTGATGGCAGATCCGCCCAGCAATTCTTCCTCGAATACGTGCACCCGGTCGGGGCCCAGCTTTTGTGGCGGTAGAATGATATTCCAGAATGATGCATCGGTGGAAATTTCACGATCCGGCACATCCTTTAGCATGGCGCCATGGACAGAGCAGCGCGCCGGGTAGTTGCCTTTGAAGTAGGCCGTGTCCACTTCCACGCGCCGGATCCGTCCCGGATGCCCGAGTTTCAGGATCATCCAGTCATTGCCGGGGCTGCGCCGCCGGCGGGTCTCCCAGCCATCTCTCATGTTGGCGCCTTGGCCCGGTGCGATCAGGTTGGACATGTGGCCAAAATGCATGTCGTTGCAGGAAAGCGCCCTTCCGCCGCGCGACATTGCGGCCAGGTCTACCCACTCATCGGGTGGAACGAGGCTCCAGTCGTAGTGCGCGACTCCGTAAACCCGCAAGCGGGCAATACCACCATCCGGGTAGATGTTGAGACGCAGGTGTGTCCAGACCCGGCGGTCATCCACCGTCATGTAATGGTGAGTGTCACCTTGCAGGGAACAAATGGGCAGCAGTTCAAACCACTCGGTTTTCTCAATCGGGTCGCCGTCGCAGTGACAGGCTTCCAGCGAGGCTTGGGGTGGATAATTGCCGGTGAAGAAACTGGTGTCGATATCCACGCCATGGATGATGCCCGGGCACAGGCGGATGACACAAAAATCGTGGCCCTCTTCCCGCTTGCGCCGGCTTTCCCAGCCATCCATCCACTTGCCATGATCGTCGTATTTGTCCGCTATGAAAATGGCTGCTTGGGATTTGATCAGCCGCTCTTTGGGAGCAAAAAAATCATCCGAGGCCGAAATGACCTCCGCCCCCAGGCGTGGTTGGGCCAGGTCAATATAGCGGTCGGTGAAATCGGGCCTGGTTGACATGACTTATCCATATTCTTCAAAAATGCGGTCGATCCGGAACTGTCCGATCCGGATCACCTGTTCCACAGCGGTCTGGAATTCTTCGTCCCCGGTATTCTCCAACCGGGCCCGGAATGACTCCAGGATGTGGTGACGCTTGCATCCTTTTACGGCCATGATAAACGGAAAATCGAATTTTTTTCGGTAGGAATCATTCAGTTTCTGGAATTCGGAAAATTCTTCGGAGTTGCAGCAGTCAAGGCCTGCGCCACGCTGTTCACGTTCGGATGACTCGGTCAGCTTCCCATCGCCGACAACAGCCATGGCCAGTTCCGGATGTGCGCGCAGCAGGGCCAGTTTCTCCTCCCGTCCCAATTGGCGGATTACTCCCCCAAACGGCTGGTGCAATCCGGTCGCTGTGTCGTGGCGCCCGGTCAGACCCAGATCCCAAACCGCGCTGGCGATCCAGGGTGAATGTTCAAAGACACCGCCGAATAGGGCCATGAACTCCGTTTTTTCCATATGGCTCGCTCGCATACGGATTCAGGATCCTGTCCCAGGGGGGTGGTTCTGGTGCCAGTGCTGCGCGATATCGGCGCGACGGCACCACCAGACATCCTCGAAGGTCCGGGCATAACGGATGAAACGTTCCAGTGCGGCAAAGCGGCCAGGCCGGCCCACCAGGCGGCAATGCAGCCCCACCGACATCATGCGCCCGGTCCGCTCACTTTCTGTATAGAGCACGTCGAAACTGTCCTTCAGGTACTGGTAAAACTGCTCGCCACTGTTAAAACCCTGGGGGGTGACAAAGCGCATGTCGTTCACATCCAGCGTGTAGGGGATGACCAGGTGGGGGCGGCCGTAACGCCGGTCCCACCAGGGCAGGTCGTCATTGTAGTCATCTGCGTCGTACGCGAAGCCGCCTTCTTCGATGACCAGCCTGCGTGTATTGGGGCTGGTGCGCCCGGTATACCAGCCGACCGGCCGTTCACCGGTGGCTTCTTCAATGGCCTTGATGGCTTTGACCATGTGGGACCGTTCCGTGGATTCGTCGACATACTGGTAGTCAATCCATCGATAGCCGTGGCTGCAGATTTCGTGACCGGCTTTATGCAGTGCCCGGATGGGTTCCGGATTGCGCTCCACTGCCATGCCGACGGCAAAAACCGTCAAGGGAACCTGGTGCTGCCGCATCAGGCGTTCCAGCCGCCAGACGCCGACACGGCTGCCATATTCGTAGACGGACTCCATGCTCATATGGCGCACGCCTTGGTGGGCCTCCGCGCCCACGATTTCCGACAGGAAAGCCTCGGATGCGGGATCGCCGTGCAAAATGCAGTTTTCCCCGCCTTCCTCATAATTGAGCACAATCTGCACGGCCAGGCGCGCACCGCCGGGCCACTTGGGATCGGGAGGATTGGCGCCGTAACCGGCCAGGTCCCGGGGGTAAGTTTTGCTCATCGACTTGCTATACTCTGGGACAGAAACACATACTCTACGTCAGTAGCCGTCTGCAGAGTAGCAGACCCGCCGTTCAGCCTCGGGTGATCAATGGGATTTCTTAGCACGCATGTACTGGATACCGCCCACGGGCGTCCCGCCACCGGTGTGCGGATCGACTTGTACCGTATCGGCGACGACCGCCGCCATCTCCGCAGTGCGACGACCAACGACGATGGGCGCTGTGATGAGCCCTTGTTGCCGGAAAACGAGTTCCGCGCCGGTGAATACGAGTTGATCTTTCATGTGGGGGATTATTTCACGGCCATCGGGGAAACATTGCCGGAACCGAAGTTTCTGGACCAGGTAGTAATCCGCTTCGGCATCAGTGATGAAAGCCGGCACTACCATGTTCCCCTGCTCATCTCGCCGTTCGGCTACAGCACCTATCGAGGAAGCTGATGTCTGATGGTATCCGGTTTTTGCTGGGTGACAGGGCGGTCGAGGTCAAGGATTTCGACCTTCAGACTACGGTGCTCGACTGGCTGCGCATGCGGATGCAGCGAATGGGCAGCAAGGAAGGTTGTGCAGAAGGCGACTGCGGCGCCTGTACCGTAGTGATTGGAGAATTGCAGGGTGATTCCATCCGCTACAGGGCTTTCAACGCCTGCATTCTGCTGCTCGCCACGCTGGACGGAAAACAGCTGATAACAGTTGAGGATCTGGCAGCGGATGGTCTGCATCCGGTGCAACAGGCCCTGGTGGACCACCATGGTTCACAGTGTGGTTTCTGCACGCCGGGCTTCGTGATGAGCCTTTTTGCCATGGCCCATGATGAAGGGTGGAAACCGGGCGGAGTCGGGCGGGCGGCCATTGATGAGGGTCTGGCCGGCAACCTGTGCCGCTGCACGGGTTATGCACCCATTGCCCGCGCCGCAGAGGAAGTCCTGGCAGGGCCCGTGGATGACAGGTTCAGCGCGAACCGCGAGCAGACCGTGAGTGCGCTCAGGGCGATGGAAAGAAAAAACAGCCTGGAACTGAAATTCGAAGGCCGGCGGTTTTATTCGCCGCGATCGATAGATGAATTGTGCCAATTACTTGCCCGGCACCCGGATGCAGTCCTGCTTGCCGGCGGTACCGATGTTGGGCTCTGGATCACCAAGCAATTGCGCATCTTGAGCATCTTGATTTATACCGCCAATGTGTCCGAACTGCAGCATCTCGAGATCAATAACAAACAAGCCTGCCTGGAGATTGGAGCGGCGGTCAGTTATACCGATGCGATGGAAATACTGTGCACACTTTATCCGGATTTCAGGCCGCTGCTGTCCCGCCTCGGCGCGGTGCAGGTGCGCAATGCCGGTACCATCGGCGGAAACATCGCCAATGGATCGCCCATCGGTGACATGCCTCCTCCCTTGATCGCACTGGGGGCGCGCCTGGTTTTGCGCAGCGCCGCCGGTCGACGGGAACTGGATCTGGAAGACTTTTTCATCGAGTACGGCAGGCAGGATCTCAGGGCCGGTGAATGCGTGGAACAGGTGTTGCTGCCGCTGCCTGACCCGGAGGCTCGTGCGGACCTGCAGTTCCGGATTTACAAGTTGGCCAAGCGGTTCGACCAGGACATTTCCGCTGTTTGCGCCGCTTTTGCACTGCAAAAAAAGAGTGAAATTGTGCAGTCGATCCGCATCTGTTACGGCGGGATGGCCGCAGTACCGGCCAGGGCCCGTAAAACTGAGCGCGTTCTGCTTGGAGCGCGCTGGTCGCAGGATACCATCAACCACGCGAAGGCAGCGATGGCAGAGGACTACCAGCCACTGACCGATTGGAGGGCCGGCGGCGAATACCGAATGCTGGCGTCGCAGAACCTGCTGCAACGCTTTTACCTGGAAACCACGACGACGGAGCGCGTGCAAGTGGCCCCACGAGGGGCCCCCGTCCAAATGGGCCCGGCACAGGTGGTTGGTGCAGCAGACGGATCGTGAGTTTCAAAAATGTCAGGAATGGAGATTTCATGACCAAGGGCGGCGTGGTATCTAAACCGATCGCCCATGACAGCGCGACCCTGCACGTGACGGGCGAGGCCGTGTATGTCGATGACATCCTGGAACCAGCCGGTCTGCTCCATGTGTGTTGCGGCGTCAGTTCCTGTGCCCACGGCAGGATTCAACGAATGGACCTTACCCGCGTCGAGGCCTTTCCAGGCGTCGTCTCGGTGATTACGGCGCAGGATTTGCCCGCGCAAAACGATATCAGCCCGATGCACACCGGGGATGAAGAGACACTGTGCAGCGGGGAAATTCACTTCCACGGGCAGCCGCTATTTGCGGTGGCGGCACAAAGCCGGGAAATTGCTCGTCGCGCGGTGCGCCTGGCTCAAATCGATGTCGAAGAGTTGCCGGCTATCCTGGATTTTGAACAGGCAATGACACAAAAATCCTGGGTTGCCGAGCCGCATGAAATGAAACGTGGGGATCCGGCCCGGGCGATTGAGCAATCTGCACAGCAACTTCAGGGTGAATTACTGCTGGGCGGCCAGGACCACTTCTATCTCGAGGGTCAGGCGTCCATGGCCGTGCCGCAGGAGGATGGCGACATGCTGATTTATTCCTCCACCCAGCACCCCTCTGAGCTCCAGCATCTGGTTGCACAGGCGCTGGGCCGGGCCGACAACGCCGTGACGGTGGAAGTACGCCGCATGGGTGGTGCTTTCGGCGGTAAAGAGACCCAGGCGGCGCAGTGGGCGGTGATTGCCGCTTTGCTCGCGGACCGGACCGGCCGCCCGGCCAAGTTGAGGCTGGACCGCGACGATGACATGATCAGTACCGGCAAACGCCACCCTTTCCGCATCCGTTACCGGGTTGGTTTCGATGAACAGGGTGTTATCCGGGGTATTGACCTGGAACTTGCAGCCCTGTGCGGTATGTCCGCGGATCTGTCCGCGCCGATTAACGACCGGGCGATGTTCCATAGCGACAACGGCTATTACCTGCCCCATGTCCGTATTCGCTCCTACCGTTGCAGGACCAACACCGTTTCCAACACGGCCTTTCGTGGATTCGGCGGCCCGCAGGGCATGATGGGTATTGAACGGGTCATTGACGCTATCGCAGCAAAGCTGGGCAAAGATCCACTCGAAATACGGATGGCCAATTTATACGGTGGAGAGGGCCGCAATATCACGCCGTACTACATGAAGGTCGAAGACAATGTGTTGCCGGAGCTGATGCGAGATCTGGAGGAGTCTTCCGCGTATGCACGACGCCGCGAACAAATCATCGCGTTCAACCGGCAAAGCACAGTCATCCGGCGCG
>JAZFUZ010000131.1:0-13288 GCA_036447475.1 Lysobacterales bacterium
GGCCCCATCCTGCCGGACCAGCTCGAGGACTATGCCCGCCGCAAGCAATGCAGCATTGATGAAATCCGCCGCTTACTGCCCGCCAATCTGCATCTGTAACGGAAACTGGATGTCTACCAAGCCATGAAATACTGGAAAAACCGGGCTTCCGACAGGAAGGTCTGTTCCGTGACCGCTGGTATGTTTGCGGTGAATGGCAGGACCGCGAAATACTTGGCCTGTTGAAGACGAATTGGCCCTAGTGTGCTGTCACACGTATATTTGTAGGGTTCAGAGCTACCCTGATGTTCCAATACGGCGTTGCAGCCCTTGCAAAGGACAAGCCATTCCCTGCGGACTGCGCCTTGTCTTGGAACATCAGGGTAGCTCTGAACCCTACACTATACGTGTGACAGCACACTAGCCTGCATTCGGGCGCCTACCAGGTCAAGTCATCCGGTACCGGGAACTCTTCGGGCTCTTCGAAATTACCTGCTGCGAGGTCGGCTACGTGTTCTGCAGAAAGTCTCTGCACCGCTTGCAGATGTTCGGGCGCCAGCAGATGGTAACCACCTGAAAGGTAGGCGATACCGAGCTCGCCGGCGTTGAGGGCTTTTAGTTGATCCGGGGTCAGGTTGATTTTTCGGATGCGACCTCGATACATGAAGTGCCGCGGAATTTCCGCTTGGCTGTCGTTCAGACGATGGGTGCTCACGATCGCTCTGATTTCCTGGTTGAGCCGCCGCCGCTGCCGATCTTCCGCCTGCTTTCGTTTGCGCGCTGTGTCGGCCTGTTTTTTCTCTTCCTGTTTACGTAAGGCATAGGCCCTGTCCAGCGAAACTTCGCCGCCAGCAGCCTGCTTTTCCCGACCCCATACTTTCTTTGGCGACCCCCCGACACCAAGCCGCTGGTCTGCTTTAGCGGGTATGGGTCTGGCTGGATTCCGGTTCTTTTCTGGCTTTTCGCCGGCAAGACCCAGTGCCAACAGTTGATCCTGGAGAGACTTACTCATTTACCCTTGTTGATTTACCTTAAGCACTGCACTGGGGTAACTGTACGGCCGGCAAAATCAGGCTGCTTCATCGACCTGGTTCCAATGCTCCACCATCCAGGTATAAGTCTGCGCAATTCCATCTTTAAGGCTCGTTTCCGGCTGCCAGCCCAATGCCTTCAACCGCCGGATGTCCAGCAATTTCCTGGGTGTTCCGTCGGGCATGCTGGAGTCAAATGTTATCTGCCCACTGAATCCAGCAATGCCGGCAATCAACCCAGCCAATTCCGAGATGCTCACATCCGTACCGCTGCCGACATTGATGTGTGAGCAGTGCGGCGTTGCCACTGACCAGTACTGTGCCGGTGAAAGATTCATGATGTACCGGCTTGCCGCGGCCAGATCATCCACGTGCAGAAACTCGCGCCGCGGGCGGCCACTGCCCCACACCATGACTGTCTCAGCACCGCTTGTTGCAGCGGTGTGAAACTTTCGCAACAGGGCCGGCAGGACGTGGCTGGTATCCAGATCGAAATTGTCGTTCGGGCCATACAGGTTGGTCGGCATCGCGCTGCGAAAATCGGATCCGTGTTGACGCCGGTAGGCTTCACACATCTTGAGCCCGGCGATTTTCGCAACGGCGTAAGCTTCGTTGGTCGGTTCCAGCGGACCGCTCATCAGTGCTGTTTCAGCCATTGGCTGTTCCGCCAGGCGGGGATAGATGCAGGAGCTGCCCAGGAACAACAAACGCCCGACCCCGGCGGTATGCGCCGCATGAATGACATTGGTCTGGATTTGCAAATTTTCCCGGAAGAAATCCGCCGGCATCTGCTGGTTTGCCTTGATCCCGCCCACCTTGGCGGCAGCCAGGTAAACACGGTCAATGCACTCCTGCGCAAAGAACGCTTCCACTTCTTCCTGGCGGGTAAGATCCAGCTCCCGGCGACTGCGTGTGATGATGCAGTGGCCTGCGGACATCTCCAGTTTCCGGACCAGGGCTGAGCCCACCATGCCCCGGTGCCCTGCTACATAAACCCGGCAACGCCCGGCCGCGTCTTGGGAAGATCTGTCGTTCACTGGTCTTTTCTGTCGCGGTTAACCAAGGCCTCTTCGCGTGCCAATTGCAGGTCTGTAGTGACCATTTCATCAACCAGTTCCTCGAATGAGATCACCGGTACCCAGCCCAGTTTTTCGCGCGCCAGGCTCGCGTCACCTAACAGGGTATCGACTTCCGCGGGCCGGTAATACCTGGGATCGATCTGCACGACAACGTCACCAACCCGGAAACGCAGGTCATCACGTTCCGACCAGGCTACCACCGCACACTCGTCCTGTCCGCTGCCCTGCCACTCCAGCTCAAGGTTCATTCCGGCGGCAGCCGCATTGACAAAATCACGCACGGAATGCTGCTCTCCGCTGGCGATAACAAAATCCAGGGGCTCATCATGCTGGAGCATCAGCCATTGAGCTTTAACGTAATCCCGGGCATGGCCCCAGTCACGCCGGGCATCCAGGTTGCCCAGGTAGATGCATTCATCCAGGCCCCAGCCGATCCGGGCCAGTCCGCGCGTGATCTTTCGGGTCACGAATGTTTCGCCACGCTTGGGTGACTCGTGGTTGAACAGAATGCCGTTGCAAGCAAACATATCGTAAGACTCCCGGTAGTTCACCACGATCCAGTAGGCATAAAGCTTGGCGACACCGTAAGGTGAGCGCGGGTAGAATGGCGTGGTCTCTTTCTGCGGTGTCTCCCGGACCCTGCCGAACAGTTCCGAGGTGGATGCCTGGTAGAAACGGCATTTTTTTTCCAGGCTGAGATTCCTGATGGCCTCAAGTATTCTCAGGGTGCCCACTGCATTCGATTCCGCCGTATACTCAGGCTCTTCAAAGGAAACGGCCACGTGGCTTTGTGCGGCCAGGTTGTAAATTTCATCAGGCTGGACGCGCGCAATGGTTCGTTGCAGGCTGGAACCGTCGGTCATGTCGCCATAATGCAGCCTGAATTTGGCGTTTTCGACGTGGGGGTCTGCGTATAAATGATCAATACGCGCTGTATTGATCAAAGATGCGCGGCGTTTGATGCCATGTACTTCATAACCCTTGCCGAGGAGAAATTCCGCCAGGTATGCTCCGTCCTGCCCCGTGATACCCGTAATCAGTGCGGTCTTGCTCATATTCTCCTCCCCGGGAGCTAGTGTGCTGTCACACTAGTTCATGGCCGGCCAATGGCATAATAAGTGATACCACGCCGGCGAACCACTTCGGGCGACCAGATATTGCGCCCGTCGACGATCACTGCCTGACTCATAGATTCACGCAAACGATCAAAATCCGGCGCCCAATAGAGTTTCCATTCGGTCATCAGCACCAGCGCATCCGCACCGGCCGCTGCCTCGTATGGGTCATCGAATGTTTGAAAACCAGTCTGGCTTTCAAACAACATTCCGGCTTCTTCATTAGCTTGCGGATCATGAGCGCGTATGCTGGAACCTGCTGCGAGACATGCTTCGATCAGGTTGAGGCTGGGCGCCTCACGCAAATCATCGGTATTGGGCTTGAACGACAGCCCCCAAACGGCCACCTTCAGGCCAGCCATTTGACCCTTGAAATGGAGACTCAGCAGTTCGAAAGGCTTGTTCTTTTGACGGTTATTGACCGCTTCAACTGCCCTGAGTAACTCAGCATCGTAGCCATGCTGCCGTGCGGTGTTGGCCAGAGCTCGCACATCCTTGGGGAAACAGGAGCCGCCATAACCTGCCCCCGGGTAGATGAAGGAAAAACCGATACGTGGATCAGATCCAATGCCGTTGCGCACCTGCTCGATGTCGGCGCCAACCCGTTCGGCTATGTTGGACAGTTCGTTCATCAGGCTGATCTTGGTTGCCAGCATGGCATTCGCTGCGTATTTCGTCAGTTCCGAAGAGCGTACATCCATACACAGCAATTTTTCGTGGTTGCGATTGAAGGGTGCATAGAGCTCACGCAACAAAGCCTCGGCTGCTTCGTTCTCGACCCCGACAATAATGCGATCGGGCTTCATGAAATCAGCAATAGCATCTCCCTCTTTCAGAAATTCGGGGTTCGAAGCAACCGTAAAATCGATATCCAGGTCCCTGCCCGCCAGTTCCTGCGCAATGCATTCAGCAACCTTTTCGCCGGTGCCGACCGGCACGGTGGACTTGATTGCTACCAGCAGGGGTTTGTCCATATGCTGTCCAACGGCTTTTGCAACGGCCAGAACGTGGCTCAAATCTGCCGAACCATCCTCGTCCGGGGGCGTGCCTACGGCGATGAAAAGCACCTGCGCCTGATCCAGGGCTTCGACCATGGACGCAGTAAATTTCAAGCGGCCCTGACGCGCATTTTCCCGCAACATTTTCTCAAGACCAGGCTCGAAAATCGGCACGACGCCCTTAGCCAGGTTTTTAATGCGTTGTTGATTTATATCCATGCACACAACGTGGTGCCCAACCTCTGCGAGTCCCGCTCCGCTGACCAGTCCCACGTAACCGCTTCCTACGATTGTTATGCGCATATAAGCCCCCGTTAAATTCCTGCTGAAAACGAATAAAGTGACTCTGTATTTTAACCCGCATATTAGTTATGCGGCTAAATCAGCCGTAGTATTGTCTGAGCCACCGGAAAAAGTGGGCAGTTCGTGCCCCGATAAACCCGGCGACCCCCGTCAAAATAATCTTCATTTTGGAAATTCCCAAAAAAAAGCGCCCAGGAGGGCGCCTTCATACACAATTGCCTGCATACACAATGGATTATGTAATGCTCAGCTTTATTCGATAGCCAGGAGCTCAATCTGGAAAATCAGCGTTGCATTGGGGCCGATAGGGCCGCCGCCCTCCGGGCCATAGGCCAGGTTCGACGAGATGTAAAACATGAATTTGCTGCCCACGGGCATCAGTTGCACACCCTCGGTCCAGCCGGGAATCACCTGGTCCAGTTGAAAGTTGATCGGCTCGCCTCTGACATAAGAGCTGTCGAACTCTTCCCCATTCAGCAGAGTACCGCGATAATGTACCTTAACCTTGTCAGTCGCAGCGGGCTTCGGGCCGTCTCCCATGTCAATAACTCGATACTGGAGGCCGGAATCCGTTATTTGCACACCTTCCTTCGAGTGGTTCTCCAGCAGGAACTTGTCGCCTTCCGCCGCGTTTGATGCGGCCAGCTCCTCTCGTTCAGACTCAACCTCGGCACGCCGGTCTGCAATGAACGACTGCCGGATGGTGGTGGCTTCTTCCGGCGTCATGGCCAATTCCTCACCTTTGTAAGTAGCCTTGATGGCATCGTATAAGGCTTCAAGATCCAGTTCCGTGCCCTGCTGCTTGAGAGAAGAACCAATGTCCATGCCGATGATGTAACCCAGCTTTTGTGCATCGGTTTCCAGTTCTGTCGCCAACGCGGTGCCGGTCATCATGATGGCCGCCATTAGCGAACCGAAAGTATGCAATCGTTTCATTCGGGTATTGCTCCTTTGTTTAATTAACCAGCAACGCTTGACCGTATTATTCAATAATAAGTGTGGATTGCCCCCCCTGCAGGTTGAGGCAAATTCATAAAATGCAACGCCTGGTGACACCGCATACGGTGACCTGTGCGCTAATACGTATGAGCGGTGTCGGCGTGGAAACGCCTCATACCCCTGAACACCGCCCTGCTCTTCTCCTGACCGTTTGATTTGCATTTGGCGGTAATGGTGTTATACTCAACTACATCACCATAACTGATTTGTTGAATTTACGCTTTGCCGGAAAATAGAATGTTGAGATTTAAATCACACCACACAGCCCAGATTTCCAACAGCCTTGCCTTGTTTGCAACACTACTGTTGCTGATCAGTGCCCTGGCGGGCAGCAGTAATTCAGTTGTGGCTACAATGGACTCAGCTGATCAAACGGCAGGGATTGAATCTACTCCAACGCAGACTTTTGCCAGCGAAACTCCGGATGGAAACGCTGGTAAAAAGAACAAAAGCTTCAAGGCAAGCCTGTTCCTGTTCCGCATCGACTGAATCATTCAGCATGTCCATTCACTGGAATGACAGCCAGCCCATCTACTGGCAATTGAAAGAGCGCACGGTTGCGATGATCCTCGACGGGACGCTGGGCGAGGGCGAGGCCCTGCCCTCGGTGCGCACCGTGGCGTCAGAGTTCCAGTTGAATCCGATCACGGTTTCCAAGTCCTACCAGGCACTGGTGGATGACGGCCTGGTGGAGAAACGTCGTGGCCTGGGTATGTTTGTATGCGCAGGGGCGCATAAAAAACTGCTTGCTTCCGAACGAGACAAGTTCCTTAACCAGGAATGGCCTGCCACGCTCAACCGGATCGGCCAGCTTGGACTGGATATCAAAGAACTTCTCAACCAAGCCCTGAAAAAAGAGAGTGACTCCTCATGAAACCCATTATTTCTGCGCGTGGACTGAGCAAACGTTTTGGCCGCACCGTGGCAGTGGATCACATCGATCTGAATATCCTCCCAGGCCGCATCGTCGGCTTGATTGGACCGAATGGTGCGGGTAAAACGACCGCGTTAAAGGCCATACTCGGCCTGATTACCTTTGACGGTGAACTCAGCGTACTGGGTAAAAATCCTGCCCGGGATCGGGCTGCTTTGATGGAAGATGTTTGTTTTATTGCCGATGTCGCCGTTCTGCCGCGCTGGATTCGCGCTGGGCAACTGATCGACCTGACGGAGCAGATTCATCCAGGCTTTTCACGCGAGAAATGCCTCGAGTACCTGGCAGATACCAAGGTCACACTGAGCCACAAGGTCAAGCAACTCTCCAAAGGCATGGTGGCCCAGTTACACCTGGCCCTGGTCATGGCCATTGATGCCACTCTGCTGGTGTTGGACGAACCGACCCTCGGGCTGGACATCATCTACCGCAAACAGTTCTACAGCAACCTGCTCAACGACTATTTCGACGAAGAGCGTACCATCCTGATCACGACTCACCAAGTTGAGGAAATAGAGCACATCCTGACTGACCTGATTTTCATACAGGATGGAAAAATTGTGCTGGACGCGACCATGGACGAAATCCAGCAGCGTTATGCCGAACTAATGGTTTCGAAAGACCAGGCGGTACAAGCACGCAAGCTCAACCCTCTCTACGAACGCAAATTGTTTGGCAAGTATATTTTTCTTTACGACAGCGTCGACCGGGAACAACTGTCCGCGCTTGGAGAAATCCATACACCCTGTGTCGCCGACCTGTTCGTAGCCAAGATGAAGGGCGCCACAAATAACGGGGGTGAAGCATGAAACGCCTGAACGCCCTCCTGCGCCGCGAATTCTGGGAAAACAAGGGTGCGTTCCGCACCACGCCCATCGTGATTGGCGGTATTTATATCGCCATCCTCTTGATGCTGATTATCACTGCCGCGTATTTCGATACCGATCTGTGGACGGTTAAGGAGTTCATTCGATGGGCGGCCGATCAGCCAACTGAATTCCGCAGTATGGTGATTTACCAATTTATGCTGGGCAGCACGGTTTTATTTACCTTCGTAATGGCTATCGTGACTTTCTTTTACCTGTTGGGCTCGCTTTATGATGACCGAAAAGACCGCAGTATCCTGTTCTGGAAATCCTTGCCGGCATCCGACACTTTAACGGTTACTTCCAAACTACTCGCAGCTATGATTGTGATTCCCTCGTTTTTCTTGCTGGCCCTGATAATCACTCATATCATCATGGCGATCATTGGATCGCTTTTGGTCCTGGCTGTCGGCGGCGACCCTTGGATGCTATTTCTGAGTGTAGTCAACCCAATCAAGGCCTGGGGAATGATCGCAGTTTCCTATTTCGCACAGTCTGTCTGGGCGCTACCTGTAATCGGGTGGTTACTGCTGGTTTCAGCCTTTGCCCCACGAGTGCCCTTGTTGTTCGCCACCCTGCCTCCACTTATCTTTTCCATTCTTCAATCCTGGTTCGTATTCCTCCAGACATTCACCCTGAAAACTAAGCTGGTGGGCGTGATTGCCGATTGGTTGTTCAACAGCCCCATCATCCTTACGGCAGAAGTGCACGACGGTCGTGGTGAAATTGCGCTGGGCGTTCCCCTGAAGGGAGACTTCGACCACGCGGTCACATTGACGAATATCTTCGACCGTCTTTTTTCGACTCAAATGCTAGTCGGCATTGTGGTAGCCGCTGTATTCCTCGCCGGTGCCATCTGGCTGAGGCACCGCGCGACTGAAGGCTGAGTCGATGGGGTTAGTATATTGCAGCCGGGGATGGTTCCCGTCAGAGGCTGGTACGGGTAAACTATGCGATCATCCTGCACTGTCAGGTGCACAGCCCCAATAGGCCCCAACATGTCAACACAAAATATACGGCCCAGCCGAGAGACCGTAGAACGGCTTTTCAAGAAACCCCTACTGGACCTGGTCTACCAGGCCGCCAGTGTCCACCGGGAGCACCATACGCCGAATGAAATCCAGGTGTGTACCCTGCTCTCGATCAAGACCGCCGGCTGTCCTGAGGATTGTGGCTATTGTTCCCAATCGGTGCACCATAACGCGGTGCTGGAAGCCGAGAGTCTGCTGGAACTTGAGCCGGTGCTGGAGGCGGCCCGTCAGGCCAAGGCCTCGGGCAGTACTCGTTTCTGCATGGGCGCCGCCTGGCGCAATGTGCGTGACGGGGGTAATTTCGACCGCGTACTGGAAATGGTCAGTGGCATCAAAGAAATGGGACTGGAGGTCTGCGTTACGCTCGGCATGCTGAACCCGGAGCAAGCGCGGCGGCTGAAGCAGGCCGGGCTCACGGCCTACAACCACAACCTGGACACCAGCGAATCTTTCTACCCCAAAGTGATCAGTACCCGCAGTTACCAGGACCGGCTGGATACCATCGGCCACGTGCATGACGCCGGGATAACAGTGTGCTGTGGCGGCATCATCGGCATGGGTGAAAGCACCGGGGATCGCATTGACCTGCTGCACACGCTGGCCAACCTGCCCAAACCACCCGAGTCGGTCCCGATTAACGCGCTGGTTGCGGTGCCGGGCACACCGCTGGAAAAGCAACAGCGGGTCTCAGGCTTCGAATTGATTCGCATGATTGCCGTTGCGCGCATCCTGATGCCACAATCCAATGTACGCCTGTCGGCAGGCCGGATGGAGATGAGCGCGGAAGAACAAGCGCTGTGCTTCCTCGCTGGCGCCAATTCCATCTTCTCCGGGGAACAATTGCTAACCACACCCAACCCCGGAATCGACCAGGACAAAGCCATGTTCGAAGCGCTGGGCCTGCGCGCGATGATGCCTGCCACCAAGCCTGATGAAGTAGGCAGTGCCGGCACAGAAGCACCCGCCGCTGCCCGGGCCTGACGGCAGGGCCTGGTGGCTGGACCTGATCACAAACTTCGCCAAGCGCTGGCCGAGAGGGCGCGTGCCGGCAGCCTTCGCCAACTCTCAGCAAGCGATGGGGGCATCGACTTCTGCTCCAATGATTATCTTGGTATGGCCCGCTCAAACCGCCTGCAGGTGTACCTCGACAGGATTCGGGCACAACATCCCCGAGCGCCGCTGGGTTCTACCGGATCGCGCCTGATATCCGGCAACAGCGCAGCGGCCGAGCGCCTGGAAGCTCATTTGGCCGCTTATCACCGTGCCAAAACCGGCCTGCTGTTCAGCAGCGGCTACGCGGCGAATTCCGGCCTGTTTGCCTGCATCGCCGGACCGGGCGACACCCTGATCATGGACGAACTGATCCATGCTTCCAGCGTCGATGGCGCCCGTCTCAGCAAGGCACGCAAGCTGATATTCCGGCACAACGACCTGGATGACCTGGCGGCCCAGCTCGAGCTGGCCAGCGGCGCAACCTTTATCGGTGTGGAGTCGCTGTATTCGATGGGCGGAGACACCGCCCCACTGCCGGAAATGGCAGCACTGGCGGCCGAATACGGCGCAGGTCTGGTGGTGGATGAGGCGCACAGCAACGGTATCACCGGCCCAGTGGGCGCCGGCTCAGTAGTCGAAGACGAACTGGAAGACCATGTCTTCGCCCGGGTTCACACCTTCGGCAAAGGTCTGGGCCTGCATGGGGCCGTGGTATTAGGTTCGAAAACCCTGCGTAATTACCTGGTTAATTTCTGCCGACCCTTCGTCTTCTCCACCGCACCATCGCGTGACAACCTGGACAGGATCGAGGCGGCTTATGAACTACTGCCCGAACTCGATGCCGAGCGGGAGCAGCTATTTTCCCTGGTCCGTCATACCCGAACCGCCATCCGCATTTCCAGCTTCCGATGGCTAGACAGTGGTAGCTGGATTCAGTCCGTGATCATTCCGGGCAACGATCAGGTTGTGGCGACAGCCGGGCACCTGGGTGAACTTGGATTCGAAGTCAAGGCCATCCGCGCACCCAGCGTGCCCCCTGGCAGCGAGTGCATTCGCATTTGCCTGCATGCATTCAATACCATTGATGAAATCGATCGGCTGATGGCGGCCCTGGAGGATCTGCAATGCGTGGATTTGTCGTTGCAGGCATAGGCACTGATGTCGGCAAAACCGTAGTCTCTGCCATCCTGGTCGAAAAGCTCCAGGCCGATTACTGGAAACCCGTGCAGGCGGGTAATCTGGATTCCAGCGACACCCTGCGGGTGCGGCAACTGGCATCGCACGGGGGCGTGTTGCATCCGGAAGCCTGGCGACTCAACACAGCCATGTCGCCACATGCCGCAGCCGATGTCGACGGCGTCCGGATCAGGCGCGCTTCGCTCGAATTGCCGCGCAGCGGCACACCCCTGATCGTCGAACTGGCCGGCGGTCTGATGGTCCCACTCGACAGTCGGCCCGGCCATGGACTAAGCAATATCGATCTGCTCAAGGAATGGGGCCTGCCGGTAGTGCTGGTCGTGAATTATTACCTGGGCAGCATCAACCACACACTGTTGTCGGTGGATGCAATGCGGACCCGTGATATTGCCCTGGCAGGCCTGGTGTTCAATGGCGACGCCGTAAAAGGTTCGCGCAGCGCGATCCTCAACCTGACCGGCCTGCCCGTACTGCTCGACCTGCCATGGGCGGACAGGATTGATGCGACATTCATATCAACCCAGGCCACGCGCCTGGAACTGTGATGAAAGACCACCAACCAGTGATCAGCAAAGCGGACCTGGCCTTCGACCGTGAACACCTGTGGCATCCCTACACCTCCCTCTCATCCCCGCTGCCAGCCTACCCTGTGGTTGCAGCAAAAGGTGTACACCTGGAACTGGCCGATGGCCGGCGATTGGTTGATGGCATGTCATCGTGGTGGACGGCCATCCATGGTTACCAGCACCCGCGCCTGACCGCTGCTGCATTGGAGCAGATCGGGAGGATGTCCCACGTGATGTTCGGCGGCATCACACACGATCCTGCGATCGGCCTGGGGCGCGAACTGGTCCGGCTGACACCGCCTGGTCTGAATAAGATCTTTTTCTGTGATTCGGGTTCGGTAGCGGTTGAAGTTGCCATCAAGATGGCCATCCAGTACTGGTACGCCAGGGGCCGAAAAAATAAACACCGCCTGCTGACGATCCGCTCTGGCTACCACGGCGACACCTTTAAGGCGATGTCCGTGTGCGACCCGGTGACAGGCATGCATGAGATTTTCCATGAAATTCTGCCCGGCCAGCTGTTCGCCCCAGCCCCTGCAACCGCTTTCGACGCCGAATGGGATCCCAAAGACTTCGCGCCCATGGCAGCATTGGCGCATGAGCACAAGGATGAAATCGCCGCCGTGATCCTCGAACCCATCGTCCAGGGCGCCGGGGGCATGTGGTTCTACCACCCCGAATACCTGCGTCGGTTGCGGGCACTGTGCGATGAATCAGGCCTGCTGCTGATTTTTGATGAGATCGCCACGGGCTTCGGCCGCACCGGCCGGATGTTCGCTTGTGAGCACGCGGGGATCAGCCCGGACATCATGTGCGTGGGCAAGGCCCTGACCGGCGGTTTTATGAGCCTGGCAGCCACCATTGCCAGCGCGGACGTGGCAGAGACGATTTCCTCAGCCCGGGACACCGACGGCATATTCATGCACGGTCCGACCTTCATGGCCAACCCACTGTCCTGCGCCGTGGCGCGTGAAAGCATTCGCCTGCTGAACGATTCACCCTGGCAGCAGCGGGTCGAGGACATTGAAAATCAGCTTCGCGCAGGTTTGGAGCCTTGCCGGGCCATGCCGGGCGTGGCCGATGTGCGCATATTAGGCGCGATTGGCGTGGTGGAAATGGAAGATCCTGTGGATGTGGCCGGTTTGCAGAAACAGTTCGTCGATCGCGGCGTCTGGATCAGGCCTTTCAACAAGCTGGTTTATCTGATGCCGCCATTCATCATCGGCGAGCACGAGCTGGCCGCACTCACCGATGCAATAAACCAGGTGATCGGCTCAATATGAGGGACCGTCCTCATACGCCAGCCCGGCCTTTTCCGCCTGTGCTTTGACGGCTGCATAGAGCTTCTGGTCCAGCGAGTCCTTCAACCCGCCGGCTTGCTCGACTTTCTTGGCGAGATAGCCGTCGCGGTCTGCGGACAATTCCCTGATCTGCCGTTGCAGGTCGCCACGCGTGGTGGCAAGTCTTGCAACATACGCGATCTGCTCGGCACGCTCCATCGGTTTCAATGCTGCAGGCAAAGCCTCTGCATCGATCTCATTGAACTGCACGGCGCCGCTGGCGATCCCATCGACCAGTTCATTCTCACCCAGGAGATTGGCTCTGCCGCCGACGGTAGCGTTGAACACGCCTCGCCTTGCGCGGGCCGTAACCGAGGCGCTTGCGTGCAGCTTGTCCGTTGCGGCGACCTTACGCTTCATTCTTGCCTTCTCTTCGACCGTGCCATAGTAGAGGCGCGTAGCGTCGATCTGCGCCGACAATTGGGCGATTTTGTCATCGTACGGCGTGGTGTAAGCCACCGCACCGCCGGCCTGATCGACCTGGAAGAAGTTGCCCTGTCCCAGACTGGCGATCTGCGTCCAGGGTGCAACCGTTGTTGACATCCCTCCGCACTGAATCGTGTTGACGACAATGCCCTTTTCGAGCGCGTCTGCCACGATCTTCGGGTAACGCACCTCGTTATAGTCCATATGCGGCGGTGCGTCGCCGATCAGGAAAATCACCCGGTAAGCCTGGTCGCCCTGGCTCCAGGACATGCCGTGTACGGCATCAAAGAGTGCCTTGTTGACGCTCTCGGGCGTGTCGCCACCCCCGTCAGCCTGGAAATCCATCAATGCAGCGTAGACGGAATCGAGATCGGCGGAGAGATCGACCAGTTGGGTTACATACCGATCGCCCCGGTCACGATACGCGACCA